>QHZP01000185.1 GCA_003224715.1 Acidobacteriota bacterium
TCTGCGCCTGGAGCCCAACAGCTATTCCGCCGCCTACAATCTTTCTTTGGCCTATAAGAACTCAGGCAAGGTACAGGATGCCATCGATCTGATTGAGCGCACCTTGAAAAGCACGCCTACCTCGGAGCTTCATAACCTTCTGGCCACGCTCCAAGAAAATGCTGGGCGCTACCTGGACGCAGTGCGCCATTTCCAGAAAGCTGTGGAACTGGAACCGACCAGCGAGCCGTATTACTTCGACCTGGGTTTGGAATACCTGACCCACTTTACTTTTGGCCCTGCCCTGGAAGTCTTTGGCGTAGCGGCTAAGAAATTTCCTGACTCCTCGAGGCAACATGAGGGTCTGGGGCTGGTACGCTACGCTTTGCGCCAATATTCACAGGCCGCCGACGCCTTCTTGACGGCGTTGGAAATCAATCCCTCCTCTCCCAGTGCTTACGCCGCCTGGAATGCGCTGCATTCTTTCCTCTCGCCCGTTGAAATGGAAAACCTGTTGCCTCGGCTGCAACGCCTTTCTCAGCGTTATCCAACAATGGCCGAGCCACAGTATTGTTATGGCCTGGCCCTTCTCAGTCAGGGTCTCGCTTCCAACCGAGCTGACCATTTTGCTTTGGCGCAATCTCTAATTGAGCAGGCTATTCGTCTGAAGCCGAAATTTGCCGAAGCCCATCTGGCATTGGGCAATCTCTACGTGGCTCGGAAGGAGAATCAAAAGGCTGTAGGTGAGTTTCTTGAAACCATTCGCTTGGATCCCGGCTCCGAAATGGCAATCTATCGACTGGGCCAGACCTATCGAAATCTGGACCGACTGGAGTTGGCCCAACAGCAATTGGCCCGCTATTCCGAACTGGTCCGCAATCGTCGAGAGCAGATGGCGAGGAGCCGAAAGGCTATCAAGCAATTCGTCTTGGCGCAGTCCCAATCGCCAGCGGCTCGCGGTCGGTAGTAACATAGCGCGGAGAGTAGTGGTCATTTTCACAGGAGTTGTCCCATGCCGCCCTCGGGTGGCGCCACTAGGCATGAAAATATTTCCCCTTTGAAAGGAGGGACAGCTCTCTCACAGAGAGCGCGAGGGGATGTCCAATCGGCCGCAACAGGGACACCCCCGGCGGCTGCGCCACCAGCCCCCTCAAGAACAATGGGGAAGCGTCGAAGGAACGGCGAGTCTCCTGGCTGGCTGGATGGGCCGCCGAATCGGCTGTTGAGACATTCCCCGCCCTTGGGCTAACTTCCCTTTATTAAGGGCAAATATCTGCGCGGCTGGATTAAGTATGGCTTCTGAGATAGATTGGCAGTTCTGAGTAGACAGTTGGCGTTTTGGGGAGGTCAACATGGATAAGGTGGTGCCGTTATTGTTGCTGGCCTTGGGGCTGGGCGCTGCCCACCTGGGGATTGCGGGATTGGTTAAATTGCGACCCGATAAGCCCGAGTTCTGGCTCTTCGGTTTGGGCGTGCGTACCAGGTTCGGTGCGGTGAAGGTCCTTTTTGTGTCCCTCGCATTGCTGTTCCTGGCTTATTCCTTTCATAAAAAGGGATCCATTACCCAAATCCTTAAGACAGAGCCGACAGACCTTCAGGCGCAGTATGACCAACTGGCCGCCCGAATGAAGGAAACAGAAAAATTGATCGGGACTTACAAAAGCCAGATGGAAACCTTGAATCGAGAAAAGGAGGACTGCCAAAAGATTGTCTCCCGTCAGGGTCTGGGGCTGGCCGACCAGAACGATGTAGTGGGAGAGTTGCGAAGCTCCTTGGACAGGAGACAAAAGGAGCTTGCCGATTTGCAAGGAAGCCTGACCCGGTTGAGAGAGCAAATGGGGTTGCTCCAAAGGGCGCATGAACAGATGTCACAATCCTATAACGAAACCAAAGAAAAGGTTCAGCAGTTGGAATCACAGGTCGATGTTCTCCAAAATGAAAAGGTGTCTCTAAAAGCCAAGCTGGAGCAAACCTTGGGCCAAAATGAGGCGGAAATCAAACGCCTTCGAGAAGAAAACAGTCGGCTCAAGTCGCTCTATCGCGATGAAGAGCGCAGGGCCAGTTTGCTGCGGCAGGGTCTGGTTTTGCGGGAGGCCAATGACTGGACCCTGGAACAGGAGATTCAGCGGCTGGCAAACTTAATCGCAGCCCAATCTGACCTGAGTTCCCCGCGACAAACGGATATTTCCCGATCCCTTCATAGAATCAGCCAGGTTCTCAGAGAAGGGACTGCCTTAACCAAACAAGCCAAGGCTGCCGATTCGAGCTCCCCAGGTTCTAAATCGTCTCAGACCGGGCAGGATAAGACGGGTAGCCCTCCGACAACAAAGAAAAATAATCCCTGAGGGTAGGAGACCTTAATCTGTCAATGGGTCATAAGGGACGAGTGCGCCGCCAACGTGCCGTAAGTCGGTGGCGTTGAAAGACAGCCCTTGCTGACGCGCGGGCTACCGGCTTGCGTCTCGGCCTGTTCGGTAGCCCGACCGTGAGGAAGGCAAGGACTTTGACGGTACCGTGACTAAAGGCTCTGACTACTTCTTATTTCAAGGGAAGAAGAGCCGGCTGGGGTAGATGAGGTGTCCGGAGATCGAGGACGAACCGGGCTCATGAGAAAGCGATACCTGAACTTTAAGAAAACCGCTTTTGACTCTGGGTGCCTCAAAGCCTAAAACATAAAAGCTGCGAACCCACTGAAAGACTTCCTGAATTACCGTTGGGATGTCACCCACGGTTTTGGAGAGAAAAAGCTGGCCGCCTACAGCTTGGGCAAATTGTTTCAGCCCGTTCTGGTAGGCTCGGTTCAAAGGGTCCCGGCCGGGATCAATGTGCACGATGAAAATAGGGGCTTGAAATTTAGCCAGCGCCGGAGCCATGCGCGAGATTTTTTCTTGAAGCGCTCGGCCGCCAAAACGGCGGCTCAAATCGCGGCTGTCGCTGGCATTCACCGGGGGGTTCAGATAGTCCGCTCGGTAGTTACCAATATCACTGTCAGTAACAAAAATGACGGCCACGCGCACATCGGCCTTTAGCAAAATCCCGCTGGTAAAATCAGCCACCGACTGGATGGATTCCAGAAGGCCAGCTTTCCCAATCTGAGTGAATCCTTCAATTTTTTCCCGCAGCAGTTTCCGATCAGGTGTGGGATCCTGTGCAACCGTAATTTGTTCCTGAGCTGATATCAAGCCCACCCAATACTGCGAGCTGAGCTTTTCTAATTCCTCATTCAAAGCAGCCCGTGCCTGGTTAATGTTGGCAATCTCTCCCACCGTATCGAACGCAATGAAAAGCAGGGTTGGGCTTTCAGGCTTCAGGAACTTGGAAAGCTCCAGTGGAACATTTCCCTCCACCACGTGAAAATCCTCTGCCTTTAGGTCAGTCTGAAATCCGGCGGTGGCATTTCCCATCCAAACCGGGATTTTAAACAGGCCAGTTCTTTCCTTGGCTGGTGTCTGACTTCGTTCGGGGTGCGCCAAAGAGGAAGTCCCCACTGACAGCATCACCAGTAGAACCAGCATCAGAAGAAGCAGAACAGACGTTTTCACAGGATCAAAAACTGAAACGCAATCCCAGTTGAACGACGCGGCCTCCAGAAGAGCCAATAATTCTCCCAGCATTCAGATTAGGATTGGTTTTCGAGCCGATCAGGCTGTCCGGATTGTTTAGGTTGGCATGGTTAAAAGAATTGAACGCTTCCATAATCAATTCCAGGCTCCAATCTTCAGTAACGGGGATACGCTTGGTGAGCGACATATCGAAATTTTGAGCGCCCGGATTGCGCAGTGTGGGCTCGGTGCGCGGGGCGTTTCCCAACGTGAAATCCGGAGGCTGATCAAAGGCAGCGGGATTGAACCATTGGGAGGCCGAAGGATGAGGGACATGGGGATCAATGCCTGGAACCACGTTGACACGTAACGCCTCAGCCACATGACCGGTATTATTGAAAAGAGGCTTGAGACCGACTGGAGTTCCTGAACGGAAAAAAGTCACACCACTTAGACTCCATCCTCCCACGAGTCCTTGAAGCCAGCCGCCCTGGTTCAGAAAGGCCCGACCTTCACCCAAAGGGAATTCGTAAAGATAATTGATAGAAACTTGATGCGTGACGTCATAAGGTGTTAGGGACTTCTCTACTTTCAGGTCGCTGGAATTTTGTGGGGAGGCGCCCCCCAATAGGTTGTCGATAGACTTGGAGAAGAAATAGGATAAGCTGAAATTCAGACCGTGAGAGAACCTCTTCTCGACTCGCAAGTTTCCGCGATGGAAAGAACTCGATCCAATAGGGTACCCATATCCAGGCGAGATCCCGCGAAACTGCGGGTAGGGACGAAGAGAAAGATTAAAATCCAAATCATTCAATTGGTCTCGGAAGCCCAAGACTGCAGGGCTTAAGGGGTTCAATTCAATGCCATCTCCCATATACTGGTGGATGTCCCTCTCACCCTGATAAGCCAGGCGTACGACAAAATCAGCCGGAAGATCTCTTTCCACCTCCAATCGCCAGTTCTGCTCGTAGGGCAGAATTCCCAGCGGCTCGAAGTAGTCGGCTTTGATGTCATTGGCCGCCGCTGAGCGGAGATCTGGAGGCGGAATGAAATCTTGGGGAAATCCCAAATCTAACGTTGCGGCCGGCAGGAGCTGCTCATTGGAGGAGACCAATAAAGGAGAAGCATTGAAGCCCAAGGTCCCAAAGTCCGTGGGATACAAAGGAAACGAAGCAAAGGATAAGGCATAGCTTCCGCGAATTACGGTCTTGCGGCTTCCCCAGGGGTTAAGGGCCCAGCTGATGGCAGGTTCCCAGTTGGCCTGAGTGGGAGCAAAAGTTCTGGGACGGCCCTCTCTACCGGCGAAGATTAAAGCGCCCGGCCGTTGATTGACAGGATTGAGCAGCTTGAGATCTAGCGATGACTGTCGGTTGAACTTTTCGCGCCGGGCTGTATCGATCTGCAAGCCAAGGCTGAAATTGCAGGTGAAGTTGGGCGTGATTTGATATTCGTCACTGAGGGTGAGCTGGTATTGTTCCGAGCGGAAATAGGAGGGATTTAAAACAATAGACTGTTCGGCACGACCCGCCATACCCAGGAGAAATTGAGCAAAGGAATTACCGGTGTTATTGATGCCCGGCAAACTGGTGAGGCTGCCGTCAAAGTTAAAGCGCCCGGAGGGATTGCGGGGACGAAAAGTATTAACTTGCCCCCAATAGGCGTAAGAGTCGATTTTCAGATTGTGTTTTTTGTAGCGAATGCTCAATCCGTCGGAAAGGACGTAGCTGGCAGTCTGATAGCGCACCAGGGACCCCGGTGGGGCTCCAATGTCCACATAAGAAGTCAAATCAAAGCGGGGGAAAGCCCCTGGTCCGACTCCATTCAATCCCAGGTCCCGGGCGTAATTGGCAGACGGGTCTCCCTTCAATTCGTTAACCAAAGCGCTATAAGCGGCATAAGCATTGAATTGATTCACAACAGTAGGCGAGACGCTAAAGGTTTCACTAAAGCTGGTGCTGCGCGAGCGCACGCGCCGCGGTGGTGTGCCAGGATTAGCGATATTGTCGAAGACCGGTGCCGGCCCGTCCAGGCCATTGGAAAATCTGCCGTTCCAGGAGACCTTGTGACGCTTTCCAATGTTGTGGTCCAACTTCCAGACCGTACCGTTGGGAGTGTTGGTTTCGGCCGAGTTGGCAAAGAAATTGTTTCTCAGAAAGGGTCCGACGTTAGTATTGGGCAGGGGGTAATAGGCCACAGCTCGGAGGGAGACTGGATCTATCCTTTCGAGAGGAATCACGTTGCCTGGGAAAGGATCCCTTAAGTATTCCAGATTGGAAAGAGATACTGGTTGAGATGCGTCGAACTTAGGATTGGGCCTCGTCGTGACCGGGTCATAGATGGTAACGGGCTCGCCGGCATTATCCACCAAATCAGAAAAATTCCCGTTACGCTCAAGCGACGTCGGAATATTGGAAAGGAAGGGGCGAGCGATTTTTTCTCGCGTTCCTTCGTACGTCACGGAAAAAAAAGTTTTCCCGTCTCCCTTGTAAAGCCATGGAATCCTGAACGGGCCAGTCAAATTGAAACCAAATTGATTGCGTCTCAAAACCGATTTGGTCCCGTTAGCTTGCCGTACCTGATGAGGTAAGGCATCCAGCGCGTCGTTGCGCAGATACTCAAAAAAATTGCCGTGATAATCTTTGGTCTTGCGCAGCAATCCGTTCGATCCGGATGGCGCCGTAGTGACACGAGTGATCTGTCTCTTATATTCCTGCAATGCCTTTTCTAACTCTGTTTCCGTTGCCTTCTGGTCATGGGCCGGTTCCTTCTTTTCTTGCTCCGAGCTTGCATTGGAATCCTCGGACGGCGTGATAGCAGGGCAGTCACAGTCTGCCCTTGGGGGTACGGAGTTGGGTTCCTTCGAAGTTTCTGGGGGATTTTGACAGGTGCAGGGGTTCCCTTTAACCGGGGCTACCGACGGCTCCTCGTTTTGTTTCTGAACGGGAGCTGCACAAATGACATTCAGTGAGGAATATGGGCCAAACCAGATTATCAGGCAGAAAGACACGCAGATGAATATTCCTCTGCGGGAGATTTTCTGCTTTAGGAGTCGGGCGAAATTGCAGCATTGGCTTGTATATGATCTGGGAATCATTACCTCTCTGTCACAAAAAACCGAGTATCCCGTAACTTCTCGCTTATTGTCAATCGCGGAAGCAAGCTGTTGACAAGCACCTCTTTGGCAGTGCGCTGGCCAGACAGCGCTTTCTTTGGTGGCGGCTTGACCCAATCGGTGGGAGCCAAGACCGTCCGCAAGGGTCTTTTGCCTGCTTCTAGCCACAGGCTACGCAAGCTTTGTCGAGGTAACGCACCTCAAAATTCAGGTCCAGTAGGCAACCCCATCACATGCCCTTCTAAGATTGTATTCTACTCTGGCTTGAATCTCACCCTTACACTCTGAGCGTGTGCGTCCAGGTTTTCTGCTAAAGCAAATGCTTCGATCAATGCGCGATTTTTTTGCAGGGCAGGCTGGCTGTATTTAATGAGGCTGGTTCTTTTCAGAAAATCGTAGACACCCAGGGGAGAGGCAAAGCGAGCCGTTCCGGAGGTGGGCAAAACATGATTGGGTCCGGCGAAGTAGTCGCCGACCGCTTCACAAGAGTAAGGGCCAAAGAAGATGGCTCCAGCAGAGTGAATTTTTTCGGAGAATGGTTCGGGATTCCGCATTAGGAGTTCCAGATGTTCAGGAGCTAGCGTATTTACCGCTTCGGCCGCCTCTTCCCAATTAGCGGCGATTAGAAGAGAGCCGTAATTCTTCAGGGATTTCCGAATGATCTTCTTCCGCTTGACATTTCTTATCAAATAGGCCACGCGGTTTTGAATTGAATAGGCAAAATCTTTTGAGAGGGTGACCGCAATGGAACAGGCATCCTCATCATGCTCTGCCTGAGCCAGCAGATCGGCTGCGACAAAGTCCGGATCAACCGAATCATCAGCTATTACCATGACTTCAGTGGGGCCGGCGATCATGTCAATGTCCACTATCCCAAATACCTGGCGCTTGGCCGTGGTCACATAAATATTGCCGGGACCAACAATCTTGTCCACTTTGGGGATTGTCACCGTTCCATAAGCCAAAGCCGCGACCGCCTGGGCTCCACCGACACCGTAAACTTCGGTCAGAT
>QHZP01000186.1:0-4019 GCA_003224715.1 Acidobacteriota bacterium
CGAGAAAAATACAAAATCCCTGCCAACATCGAACACGAAGTCGAAGGTCAACCGGCCATGGAAGGGGTCAAGGAATCCCTGGAATATTGCAAGCAGGCTTTGGCGTAAAGACTGCAGTCTCCCTACTGCGATGTTACAAGCTCACATTACCAACGGAGCTAATGAAACCCGACGTAGACACAGATCGTTATTGTCATTTCGACACAAACGGATTGTTCTTCACCAGGTATCTCCAAGGCTTGGATCGCCAGGGTTCCGGCGTTTCTCCTAATCCGATGCGGGGGCTGGAGGCAATGACGTGTCTGGGAAAGACTAGTCCGGATTCAATCCATAGTTCGGAAGAGGGCTGGCACAAATCCAGGCCATTCTGACCTCGCGCGATTCCCAGCGCTTGGGTCAGTTTGGCCGGCCCGCTGCATAAATCGACCAGATTCTTGCCTCTCCGCAAATCCTGCATCACTTCAATCCCCTCGACCGGCTGGATCGCCCGAATGAGAACGGCTGCCGGAAAACCTTCCTTCGCGGTGACAACGTTTAGCATCCAGTGCATTCCGTAAGTAAAATAGACATAGCTAAAGCCAGCCGGACCGTACATCACCTGAGTGCGGGGAGTCTTTCCCACCTTGGCATGGCAAGCCTGGTCTTGCTCTCCGATGTAGGCTTCAGCTTCCACAACGATCCCTGCGAGCCGGTCACCATTAAGCTGACGGACCAACCGGCAGCCTAAGAGTTCACGCGCCACCGTCCGGGTGGAGCGGGAGAAAAAACTTCGCGGTAGAGGTTTCACCAAGGCTTGATCTCAAAAAATGGAGGTTCAGTAACCGCAGAGACGCGGAGAAAGCTCTTGGACGCAGATGAACGCCGACAAACGCGGATCGATGGTACAGCCACTGTCCCAAATATACTCACCCATCAAACAAGAAAATCTTTGCCAGAAGATCCTATTACAAAGAAAAGGCGATGAAGAAAAAGGGGCGCTTTCCCCCGAGCTAGGCACTTTTCAGTTGGCCACTGCTGATGGAGGGAACTCTAAACCTGTCTGGGGTACCGTGCAATAATTGTCGGCGCTAAGACCAAATCTGCGTGCGTTCTGGGTGGATCTGCGTTCTAAAGATTTTCCCTCTGCGTCTCCGCGTCTCTGCGGTGGTTTTTCTTGCCGTTTCTCGGTTTGTCTCCAAGCGATCGGGGACGGAAATAACACACTACAAAATGCCCCCACCCAGGAAAAGTCGAAACAAAGCAAAAACAATTACGGCTGCAGAAATGATGGCTCCCGCCATGCCCAGACCTTTAAGCGAACCGCGTGTCGCTCCAATCAGACTAAAAATCATGGCAAAAACAGCCACCGGCAAACTCGTGATCCAGTTCAGCCAACCCAGCAAGGGAATAATAGCGATCAGTAGAAAAGCTCCTGCCAGCAAACTGGTGACAAATCCGAGAATCGAAGCCATGTTTAGTCCTTTCTGTGCCAAGAAACAGGCTCAGTCCGCCCTCACTCCACCCAATCAGCAATGAAGACGTTGGTTTCACCTCGAATCTTTCCGTTGCGATTGGAAGCGAAGACCAATTTCTTTCCATCGGGAGAAAACATCGGAAACCCATCGAAGGTCTCATTGTAGGTGATCTGTTCCAGGCCTGTTCCATCTAGGTTAATAAGATAGAGATCAAAATTGCGACCCCGAGGATCCCCCAGATTGGAGGAAAATATAATCTGTTTTCCGTTCGGATGAAAGAAGGGACAAAAATTTGCGGCTTGGTTCTGAGTAACTTGAGTTGAATTGGAGCCATCAGCATTCATGACGTAAAGTTCCAGTTGGCCCGGTGCAACGAGATTTTGAGCCAACAATTCTTTGTAACGCAAAATAGACTTTTCGTCGCTGGGACGGGCCGCACGGTACACAATTCTCTGATTGTCGGGAGAAAAGAAAGCACCGCCGTCGTAACCCCAGCTATGAGTGAGCCGCTTAATGCCGCTGCCATCGATATTCATGGAATAAATTTCCAGGTCACCGTCTCGAACGGAAGTGAAAACGATTCTCTTGCCATCCGGAGACACCGTCGCCTCCGCATCGTAGCCTGGAGTGTGAGTGAGCTGCGTCAACTTTCCACTAAAGTCCGATAAGAACAAATCAAAGTTCTTGTCGATAGCCCAGACATAGCCTTTGGTGAAAGCCGGCTTGGGGGGACAGTTGTCGCCACCCAGATGAGTTGAGGAATAGATAAAATGCTGCCCATCGGGTAGGAAGTAGCCGCAGGTGGTTCGACCTTTGCCGGTGCTGACCCTTCTCAGTTCGCTGCCGTCCAGGTTCATCGTGTAAATCTGGTCGCACGGGTAGCCGTTCCGAGTGGACTGGAAAATTAGCCTGGTTCCATCGAAGGAAAAATAAGCTTCGGCATTTTCACCCCCGAAAGTGAGTTGACGTAGATTCTTGAGATGTCGTTCCTGAGTTGGAGCCGTTGAGGGAGGATTACCGCCAGATAATAGAACCCCGTAGAGAAACAGACAAAAGAAAACCACAACCGCACACCTCGCACCTGACACCTAACACCTCATCGTATCGTAAACGGCTCCATCAACTCCGTTCGGCTGCCATCAGGGTCATACAGGTTAAGTTGCCAGCGATTGTTTCTGCCTACTTGAGGCGGACGTACCAGAGCAGGATCCCAACCTGAGGGGCGCTGCCGAAGTATTTCCAGCGCCTTCTGGATATCCGGGACCTGTAAGGCCAGATGATGGAGCACTCCCAGGCTCTGTCGGTCCACTTTGCCCGTGACCAACATGTACTCTACGTAATCGGTGCCATCGGGAACTTTCATATTGATCCAGTGCGTGACTGAATCGGTCATCCCACCCCTCCAAATTTCCGAAAATCCCAATACGTCTTTATAAAAGCGATCAGCCGTAGCCACATCCGACACCGTGACTCCGACATGGAGCATTCGATCCGAAATTCTGCGAGCCGGAATATATTCTCCGCGGGTTTTCCCATGCAGAGAACCTGGCAGGTACTGCACAAATTCTATGCGGTGCCCGTCAGGATCCACCAGGCTCATATTCAAATTACCGTCGCGCCCCTGATTCACCTTGCCTGGAACTTTTAGACCCTTTTCTTCCAAATAACCTCGCAGAGCCTCAATGTCGGTGGTCTCCAGAGCGATGTGGGAAAGCCGATCCTCTTTCTCGGGAGGCAAGCCCGGGAAGATCTCAATGAATTGCCGATCATTCACTTTGAAGTAGGTGAGCAAAAGAGTACCGTCGTCATTGAAGACTCGGAAGGGTTCTTCATAACCCAGCAATTCCCCGTAAAACGCTCTCGCCTTGGCCAGGTCACTCACCTGAAAGGCAATGTGAGCAATACCGACAATTGGCGGCCGGTTGATCGCCAGGGATGGAGGCGTGAACAGGACCAGCCCACAAAAAAGGATCACCGTTGAGAAACGTTCTGAACTGCGGATGCTGAGTCGCATAAATTCTCTTGAAAATCCCCCTTAACAAAGGGGGAGAGAAGCCGAAGGCTTCAGGGGGTTGTCCCGTGAGTCAGCACGGCCAGAGGCTAACAAGACAACCCCCAAAGCCCAAGGGCCATGAAGATAACAGAAATCCGAGCCCCGACTGTGAGGGAGGGGTGGACCTGGCAGATTGTTTCAACCGCTCCCTTACGGTCGCGGCTCCGTGCAACATTATTCATGCTCTGCGACTCCGCCACCGGCAGCTGAGCAACTCCTATAAAATCTCCGAAGGTTGGCTCAAAGGACGGCGCCTTGCCATTATACACAATTAGCAACTGCTCAGAGGCTAGCTTCAATGTGGAAACAGATTGTTGCAACGATGGAATGAGGCGCTCGACTGGATGCTCGAGGAAAGCATTGCCTAATGCAAATGCCCAAAGTTTTGTGGCGTAACTGTCACGCCAGTTCCTGCCAGAGAAGAACTGTACTTTTCACGTTCGTCTTTAGTAAGACACATCCGGCAATCAGCGACCTAAATTATGGCAATTCCCCCATACCTGGTATTTCCA
>QHZP01000186.1:4056-10739 GCA_003224715.1 Acidobacteriota bacterium
TCCTCTTATTCCCCGTGGTTGGTCCTCCTTCAGTGACTGCTTTAATGCTCTGGCAGGTAACATCCAGGAGAGTTTTCAATTCTGCTCGCGAGATCGAGAGCGGTGGCATGAGAACAATGACATCGCCCAGCGGCCTTAAGATCACTCCGCGCCGGCGCGCGTCGAGAATAACCCGGTGGCCAACACGCAGCTCAGCAGGAAAAGAACTTCTTGATCCTCTGTCTAGCACCAATTCAATCCCCACCATAAATCCGGCCTGACGAATATCGCCCACATGAGGCAATTCCCAAAAGTCCTCGAGCCGCTTTCCCAAATAACGAATCTTGGATTGTAGTTTCTCCAGCGTTTTCTTTTGGTGAAAGACTTGAAGGCTCCCCAGGGCGGCAGCGCAGGCTAACGGATTGCCGGTGTACGTGTGTCCGTGGAAGAAAGTCTTAAAATCGGCATATTCTCCTAGGAAGGCATTGAAAACCTCATCTGTCGTAAGAGTGGCTGCCAGCGGAAGAGTCCCAGCTGTGAGGCCTTTGGCTGTTACCAGAAAGTCGGGACAAACCTGCTCGTGTTCACAGGCAAACATTTTACCTGTTCGTCCGAAGCCGGTCGCCACTTCATCCACAATCAAATGAACCTTAAATTTTCGGCACAGGGTCTCCACGCGCTTAAGAAATCCATCCGGCGCAGTCAACATCCCGGCCGCCGCCTGAATCTTGGGCTCAATGACCAGGGCACAGACTTCTTGATAATGCTGACTCAGTGTGGTTTCCAGCTCTTCAAAACAATAAATGCCACAAGTCGTCATGTCCTTGCCAAAGGGACAACGGTAACAAGAGGGATAGAACGCTTTTATGGTTTTGAAGAGTAGCGGTTTATAAATCTTATGGAATAAGTCAACTCCTCCCAGACTCACTGAACCCACGGTGTCCCCATGATAAGCATTGGTAAAGGAGATAAACTTCTTCTTGCGAGAAAAAGACTCTCCCTGATGCCGCCAATATTGAAAGGACATTTTCAAAGCGACTTCAACCGCTGTGGAGCCATTGTCTGAGTAGAAGACCCGCGTGAGATTGGTTGGCGTCATTTGAACTAAATTTTCAGCCAGTTCTATGGCGCGGACGTGGGTTAGACCGAGGAAGGTACTATGGTCAAGCTGTCGGAGTTGAGACTGAACGGCCCTGGTAATGGCTGGATGGCCATGGCCGTGAATGTTGGCCCAAAGGGAAGAGACCCCATCAAGATACCTTCGCCCCTGGGTGTCATACAGGTAAGTCCCTTTCGCTCGCTGAATCACTACTTGCGGAGATTCCATCCACTCTTTCATCTGGGTGAAAGGGTGCCAGAGGTATTTCTTATCCAGGGCTTCGTAATCTCGTGGACCTTTTTTCACGCCATTTCTTAGTTCGGTAGTTTGGAAAAGACCTACCCTTTCCCTGATTGAGACTGGATTGAGCGTCTAGTTGGCGAGGCATGCCAGGTCACTGGCGGCGCGGATCGTTACTGGAAGTTTTGGCTTGGCGAAGTTTTTCGTAATCGGCGATACTCCCTTTGGAATATTGCACGCCGAGAACGGTGAACTCTTTTAGCGCAGCTTTGACGACGTACATAAGGCGGTTGTTGCTGTTGGGGTCCGGCGGTTTCAGGTAAAAACCATCTTCAATCAGAAACTGGATAGAGTTAGCCACAATCCCCTCAATCAACTCCGCATCGTAAAAGGTGAGGCGAACCCACAACCCATCGATTCTCGGTTGGCTCTCAAAAAATTTGACTTCGCTGTACTCCTTGTTGCCCGAGAATTTCCGCACAAAGAACAATGCTTTCATCTGCGTCTTAGGGATTTTGACCTTCTCTTCAGTCAATGAAAGAAGGGTGACAGTATCGGTATTAGCCAGGTCGGGTATAGTTTCCATGTAACCCTTCAATATCTGTCCATCTACTTTCCTGGCGATTACCTTGCGCTTGTCCATAAGGATTTCCACTCACTTCTTCTCTAACAACCAGGCACACGGGCGGATCATGGCCCTGGTACCGTCATGCACGCAATACTTTGCGCCCTTAAAGAGGCTTGCCGCTGCAAACTCGCGTTTTTTATTAAGGGCATAAAAACTCAGATTCGGAGGGTTTCCCTTGTAAAGGTTTACCACTCGCCTCAGGGTCTCTAAGCAGGCTGGCTCGGGAGCCATACCTTGACGCATGAACTCTACCACAGTGTGGGCTCCTACCACCCTGATATTCGCCTCACCATTTCCGGTAGACCCCGCGGCACCAACCTTATTATCGACATAAAGACCGGCTCCGATAATGGGGGAATCGCCGACCCGGCCCGGCATCTTAAACGCAATCCCGCTCGTGGAAGTTACTCCAGAAATATCACCCTGAGCGTCAATGGCCAGGCAGTTGATAGTACCCTGGGGTCTTTCGGGCTTCTGGGAAATTTCTTTTTTGGGTGGTGCCACCCAATCGTCTTTGTCACTTAATTCTTCTTTCCATTGTAGCCATCGCTGGCGCGATTTTTCTGTTAACAAGTCCTCTTTGTGGAAACCGTGGGCCAGAGCAAACTGCAAAGCTCCTTCCCCCACCAGGAAGACCCGATTCGTTCTCTCCATCACCAGCCGGGCCAGCCGGGAGGGATTTCGAATATACCTTAAAGCGCCCACAGCGCCTGCGGCGCCCGTTGGGCCATACATGACGGAAGCGTCCAATTCGACTTCCCCGTCGGCGTTAGGAAGCCCTCCGTATCCGACTCCATCGTCCTCAGGATCGTCTTCTACCAATACCACTCCTTCCACCACAGCGTCCAAGGTGCTGCCGCCGGCCTTGAGAATAGCCATGGCTTTCTCAACTGCCTTGATCCCGTTGCCACTGGAAATAACCAAAAGCTGGCTGGGTCCTTGTGGAGCGCTTTGCGATTGTCCCATCATATCGAGTTCAAGCAAGCTAGAGATCGAGCTTGCTAAGGTGGAAGAAAGTAGAAACCTGCGTGAAATCGTTGCCCCCATTCGGCTCCCCTTATCCCAGTCCAAGCTGGCATTATATGTAAGTGTGTTGTGTGATCACAACCATGTTCTTGGAATTGCCGCGGCCTCATTTCTCCTTTTCGCTGGCGGGTTCGATCACTTCAAGAATTTGGTCGCAAGGCACATTGGTCACTTTCTGCACTATTCTTGATGGCCAGCGAATTTCGACCCTGCTTGCCAGACGATCTTCACCCAAACCAAAGTGGACTCTGAGATCACTCGCGGAAGCGTAGCCTACACTATTGGATACCCAGGACACCTGGCTGCGTGACGGCGATTCACACAGAACGTGAGCGCCCAGGGCGGAGCGGTTGCTGATTCTGCCGCGCAGCTTAAGCTCGAGCCAATGTTGACGAGGGCTCTGATTCATGAGTAGTTCCAAATGCTCATTCAGCGCGCTCACCACTGCATCGATTCGCCCATCATTGTCAAAATCGGCAAAAGCAGCCCCGCGATGGAGTCGCCGGACCTGCAGGTCTGGGCCCGCGCTGCCTGAAACGTCAACGAAACAATGCCTTCCCCGGTTGCGAAAGACGCGGTTGGGTTGAGGAGCATCAACATCTAAGCCTCCATTGGCCACGAAGAAATCCAGGAGCCCATCATTATCCAGGTCGACGAACCCACAGCTCCAGCCACTCCAAGGCTGGCTCAAACGCAATATACCGCTCTGCGCGCTGAAGTCCGCAAATTGGTTATTTCCCAGATTGCGAAAAAGTTCGAAGGTCTCTCGACTCAGCCCCGTCATGATGATATCGGGTCGCCCGTCTCCATCGTAGTCACGAAAGTCCGCTCCCATTCCGGAAATCTGCCGTCCATCACCGTTATAAGCGACACCGGCTGCGATCCCGATCTCTTCGAATCGGCCATTGCCCAGATTGTGAAACAAGAGATTGCGGGCATTGTCGTTAGCGATGAAAGCATCAGCGTGTCCGTCGCCATCGTAATCTGAGATTGCCACCCCCATGCCTTTAGCGAGAATCTTTCCAATGCCTGAGGCCAATGAGACATCTGTAAATGTGCCATCGCCATTGTTGTGGTAGAGAAGACACGGCTGGCCTCGATAGGAATCGGGCGAGCAGTAGGTTCGCGACGCCAGGCCACCACAAACCGGGTCGCTGCCGGGACTCCAATCGCAATAATTAGACACCAGCAAATCCAAACGACTGTCATTGTCGTAATCCAGCCAGGCGGCCGCGACCGACCAGAGCTTTTTGCCGTGGGGGTCGCGTCCATCGACGTGGGCAGCTTTGGTAATATCCGTGAAGGTCCCATCCCCGTTGTTGCGATAAAGGATGTTCTCGTTGACTCCGACGACATAGAGGTCTTCCCATCCATCGTTGTTATAGTCTCCGACCGCCACTCCCATGGAGTAGCCGCGGCCAGCGACTTCCGATTGGTCGGTCACATCCGTGAAAGTTCCGTTGCGATTGTTTCGATAGAGGCGGTTATAAAATCGTGGATGGGTCTTCTCTAGCGTTGGTAACGAAGCTCCATTGGCGGCGAAGAGATCGGGCCAGCCATCATTATCGAAGTCAATAACCCCTACTCCTCCGAGGATTGTTTCAACCTGATATTTGCGCCCAGCTGCGTCGTTGCGGAGAACGAAACCCAGTCGTGCGGCTGTCGCGACGTCCTGAAACCGAATTCTGGAAGAAGCGGTTGAATCAGTGAGGGAGGGTGTAACCGACCCAAGAAACCACAATCGACAGATGATGGCCGCGGAGAGAAAATGGAGAAGGCGTGACCCCGGGGAACAGGTCAAACCAAAGACATTTTTTCCTTTCGAAAATTCCCTGTGTTTTTGCAATCTCACTTAGAGTTACTTGCCGGCGTATGGCCCGACTGGGAAAAGGCATCGGAGAGCACTTGAGCTTGCTGGAATGCCTGCCTGGCTTCGTTCTCCTGCCCCAGGCGGCGCAGGATGGTTCCCATCAAATAGTGAACACTACCCTTTTCGTCCCGATACCCCTGATGCACAGCCGTTTCCAGCCAGCGCAGCGCCTGCCGGTCATCCCCTACTTTCGAACAGGCAGTCCCCAGCAAAACCTGGGCGCCAATATCATCGGGTTGCGCCTCCAATACCTGGCGCAGTGGAGAAATGGCCGCCGCGTAGTCCCGCTCCTGCATGGCGGCTTCTGCGAAAGTCCGTGCAGCCAGTGCTCGATGCGGATCCAGCTGCAATGCGCGGCGGGCGGAATCCCTTGCTCCGCGCGAATCTCCAGCCAGCAGCTGCGCGGCCGCTAATCCGGTCCAGAGGGCCGGATCTCGAGGATAGGCAGCGACCGCCTTGCGGTATTCCGAGGTGGCGGCCGATCCATCTCCAGCCAGACGCAGCAGCACCTCGCCACGTACGACATGCGTCAAGGAACGATCTGGACCTGCCGAGGGAATCTGTCGAGTTGCCTCTTCGACACCTCGGGCATAGCATAAGGAAAGCCAGTAATCGGCCTCCAGCTTCTGTCGCGGGTCCAGCCAGGCCCGCTCTAACGGAGGAATCGCCCCATCATAGCGTTCGAGCCGGGCCAGAGCCGTACCCAGCCAAAGAGATTCTTCTGGATCCTGAGTCTTTGAGGAAAGCGTTTCGACCAGGCTCTCCCAGCGTTGTTCTTGAAACTGTTGCAGCGGACTTAATGATGTCTGCCAAACAGCTTCCGACTTGGACAGTTGCGTCAAACGACGCTTGAGATCCGGGGGCAACACGACGGAAGATGGCCACTCGCGTAAAGCTACGAGCAGCCGATGCCGCGAACGTCTCGCCACCTCGACGAAACAGGTTTCTGCTTTTTGCAAATCTCCCGAGTGGACGGCGAGAACCGCCCCACCAACCATTGCATCCAGGTCATGAGGGTCATCCGACTGTGCTCGTGCAAAATGTCTTTCAGCCTGCTGAAATTGGGACCTCAACAGATCCTCATGCCCCAGGGCGCTTTCCAAACCGGGAAACTGCGGGACAAGTCTCCGGACTTGCAGCAGGGCTTCACGCTCTCTGGGGTCCCGACGGGCCCGCAGAACCAGCGCCTGAAGCCGGTAGGCATAAGCCAGGCCTCTTGTGGTCAAGCGCAGCTCTTCAGCCACCACGCGAAAACGCCGGAGATAGAACTGAACCAAAGCCAGCTTGGCTTCGGGAGATTTTGCCGAATTGGAGGCATATTGCTGCACTGCCTCGGCTGCCCGATCAAACTGCCGCAGATTGGCATAAGCCTCTGCCAGGTAACCCAGCACCGTAGGCTCAATAGGTCTGGCTTCACGGGCCCTTAGCAAGAAGGTTAAAGCCCTGCCGGCTTCTTCCACCCGGAGGTAATCCATACCTAGAAGCAGATTTACAAAATAGTCTGCTGGGCGTAGAGCCTGTGCCCGTTCCAATACTGGGATCGACCCACGATATTGCTGTTCGCGATGAAGGTCAAATCCGCGTTGCAACAATATGTCGAAATTATCGCCCTTGTTCGAGGTTTGCTGGAGTGGGAAAGTGACAACAGAGAGACTGGCAAAAACGACGGTCAAGACCAGCCTGTGAACAATGTACATTGCGGTGGGAGAGACACTTCCGCTTCCTGATGGATTTTTCATCTCCAGACCGCTAAGTCTTGTTTGTGTTGGCTGGCGTTCTCTCGGCCCCTGAAACTCAATACGCTCTGGAGAAATCGTTTTAACACCCGCGATTCTGCGTTA
>QHZP01000186.1:10886-15929 GCA_003224715.1 Acidobacteriota bacterium
TCGGTATAAATAGACCGTTTCTTGTTCCACTCAGGCTTGAGGATCTTGACTCCCATTTCGTCGGTCACCCCAAAGGCTCGAGCTCCCTGTACTCCGGCCCCGGCAAAGAGCACCGTCTGAGCCATTCGGTTGTGGTCCCGTCCTTTGTTGACAGTCAGCTCTCCACCGGTACGCCCAAACTCACCCGTGCTGACAATAAACGTTTTCTGCAGCAATGTTTTTCCATCAACCGATTGGATTTTGGCCAAGTCCGTCACCAGGCACGACAGGGCGCTGTCTAACTCTCTGCACAACGTGTAGTGATTCACTTTGGCGTTCCGGTCGAACATGTTGGCATGCAGGTCCCAGCCGTTGTGGGAGATGGCGATATATCGGGTGCCCGCGTTGGCCTGCAGGAGATTGCGGGCTACCAGACAAGCGTCTCCCAGAGGAGAACTTCCGTAGCGCTTGTGCTCCTCTTCCCCCAGCGTCAGTATCTTGGAGATAAGGGGAGATGACATTAAGTTGAAAGCGCCGTTGTAATAAGCAGCCCACTCTTGATACAGTTGGGAAGATCCACTCGCCCCGCCGTTCAGGTGCTGGAGGAGCTGCCAACGCCGGTCAAAGACGCTTTTCTCCTTTTGAGGAATTACAAAGGGCGATTCCTGTCTCATGTCGAGTGCCAGCGGGGAGGCCTGGTTGGGAAGGCAACCCTCTTTGATGAGAGACCCCGCTCCAAAATTCATTGCCACAAAGGGGGGCAGAAAGTCGCTAGCCCCTCTGCGATTCAAGAACTCGTAGGCCACCACAGCACCAATGGAAGGAACTTCCTTCTGACGGGCAGGGCTGAAGGGATGCCCCACCTGCATGTAGTAGACGCCCCGGGGATGAGAACTTTCCCAGGCCTCCACTGAACGCACAATGGCAAACTGTTCGATCTGTTCCGACATCTTGGGAAAAAGTCCGTAGGGTAGAACGATGCCTGGTTTGATCGTTCGAATATCGTAATCTGAGGGAGTCCACCGCCCTTCTTTCAAATCGAAGGTGTCCAGCTGGCTGGCACCGCCGCTGAGAAATACAAAGATGCAATACTCGGCTTCGCCACGTAACTTTACCTTGGTTTCCGCTTTGACGTTGAAAGGTCGAATCATGGGCAGAAGATAGAATCCGGAGAGAGAGGCCAGGCCGGTACGAAGGAAGAGCCTCCGGGAAAGCGTGGGCGTTTCAGTCAGATAAGTGCTCATGGAACACCTCCCCATATTAGTGGTTCAATATGAAATCCGGTTTGTTAATCAGGCTCCAGGCCAGATCCTCAAGCCCTTGTCCGTGGCGCTGCTGAAGTGTTTCGAGGGCTACCGGCCGTTCGGACGGACGCGGAAATCGCGCCAGAAAAGCAAGGAAAAGCTCGTCCACGATTTCTTCATTGGACAATGGGGGCTCGTGGTTTAGAAGGTTGTGCAATCGCCCCTTTTCCTGAATCCTGGCTCGCTCCTTGACAAACTTGCTATTCAGCAGGGCCGACGCCTGGACCATCGAGCCACTCGTATCCTTGTCGACGCTGTCCCGATTTCCCTGCCCAAGAAACTGGAGTAACTGCCGCAAGGCCTCCTGCCCGCCAAGGTCGTCGGGCGAGTAAGTCTGCAGAATATACTTTACCTTCTTGTCGGAATAGAGGATAGGGATTTCGTTGAAAATGCCCGTCGCTTGAGAGATGGCATCACAGATCATCTCAGCCGAAAGCCGGCGGACGAAATGCTTGGCAAAGTACGGCGCATACGACTCTTTCCATTGCCCTTCGAAATGGGAGGACAACTGGTAGGTACTCGAGTTGACGATGAGCCGAATCAAGTAACGCAGATCAAAATTGTGGGCCTGGAAGTCTTTGGCCAGGGCGTTCAGCAACTCGGGATGAGTTGGTTGTATCGCCCAGGGCGCGGAAGGAGGATTGGCGGGATCCTGACGATCTAAATCGAATCCGAAGGGAGGATCGACAATGCCCACCCCCAGCAGTTCCGCCCAGATCAGATTGACGGTGGCTCGAGCAAACTGGGGATGCTCTGTTAATATACGGGCAAAGGCTTCCCGCCACGGCTCGCCCTGTTTCGGGCGTTCACCGCCTAACATAAACTCCGGCTCGAGCTTGGCTTCATAGCGCGGCATGCGCCTGACGCTTCGGCTGCTCAGGTCGTATCCCTTGCCTTGCTCCAGCAGCGTCATCTCCTGTCCAATGCTGTAAGGACGATCGACCCACACCTTACTGAAGAAAGCACCTTGCCTCCAGACCTTCTCGCGATCGACGTGACTCAAACCGAGATCGATTTTCTCCAGATGCCCTTTGCCAGAATGGCAGGAAACGCATTCCAAGTTAATGCCGAGAAAAACCTTGCTGGTGGTGATGGCGATCTCGTCGTAAGTATCCTCCTGGTTGATCTTGATATCGTTGAAATCGTCCACGTGATCTCTAATCAGAAAATTAGAGGGACCATCCACCCAGTTTGAACGCGCCGAAGCCGTGAGTATCTCTTTCACGATCTGGTTATAAGGCACATTGTCCAGCAACGCTAAGTAGAGATAATCACGGAAGAGGTTCCGCCCTCGATCCATATCGCCGGCATTAGTCCTGAACAAGTCTCCAAAGAAATAGGTCCAGCGGTCTAGAAATGGAGTCTCCAACTTCTCAATCTGTCCCTTCATGGGGGTCGCCATGAGCTCATCGATCAACTTCTCTCTCTTGGCCGGATCTTTGTCTGCCAGAAACTTGCGAAGGACGTCTGGCTCGGGAAGGCGTCCTGTCAAATCCAGGTAGATACGCCGCAAAAACTCTTCGTCTGTCGCCAAACCCGCGTGAGGGATGCCGTCCTTCTTCATCTTTCCAAAAATGAATTCATCAATGAAATTGCGAATCGGAACGGGCTTTAGTCCAGGAGGAGAAACGGATTGGGCCATTTGATCATTGACGGTGTTGGACCTAGCGCTGGGGGGCTTTGCTATTTTTGGATGGTCTGCAGGGATCTGTTCTGCCAGCGGGGCGCCGGTCAAACAGAGAAACAGGACACAGCAGGTCCATGCCTGGTAATAAATGCGATAACCCACGCGCATTTGGGAACCCCTGTGGCAGCTCTGGATGGAATAGCCACCTATAAAGGGAAACATCATTGACCTACTGCCTTTCGCAATTATGCTGACGTATTTACCTGAGTCCCAGTCCAAACGCCGGATGCATTTGACGGCCCGCTTGTTTTCATTACCCCGCGCTTCAGCCCGGGGCTAATGAAAAACCAGCCGGTTTTGGAAGGCCATCTGACGCGAACCGAAATACGTCACCATATTTTTGAATCGGTATAAGTTACTGCGCCACAACCCCAAAAGTCAAGCCACGAGGCTTTGGTAGGCATCTCCGTTGCGCAGTGTCAACCTGTCGGATTTGCCGGTGTGCCCGCTCGACCGTGTCACAATGGGGTACCAGTAGGACGTGACATGCCACCTCGGTTATTTTCACCGACGAATCACCGCCTGGCGTTCCTGAGCACCCTGAAAAATGATCTCTCGACCTGACCGTCCCCTGACAGACAAACATCCCGTGAGTCCGTGCGCTTGTCTGTGTGTCTCCCTTGGCCGTTCCCACTAGGGCGGCGCACTCAGTCGAGGATCGAGGATAGAGGGTCCAAGATCGCACGATCAAAAACCGCTATCGATGCTCGATTCTCTAACCTTGATCAGCAGTTTTTTTCCTTCTCTGCGCCTCTGCGCCTCAGCGTCTCTGCGCGAGCATTTCCGTGACTGTCGGCAGCGGCATGAGGCCGCTCTGGACTTCTAGTTTGGGGGTTATTGCCAACTTTCAGAAGAAAACTCGCAGTCCGATCTGCATGACGCGGGAGCCGGACTTGCCGTTAATCCCGCCAAAGACAGGGGAATCGGGGTTGTTGACAACCGACCCGAGTAGAGGATGATTGAAGAAGTTAAGCGCCTCTAAACGAAGGTTCAAGTAGCGTTGTCTGTTTTCCGAGAAGTAGAAATTCTTCAGCAAGGTCGCGTCGGTCGTAAATCCGCCGGGAGTCCGGACATTAGGAAATGCAAGTGGAATGTTGCCGAAGCTGAAGTCCGGCGTGCGGACAAATGCTTCCTTGTTGAAGACGCTTGAAGGACTTGAATCAGTGAACGCCCCTTGAACAACGATGGCGCGATTGTAATCGACATTCTCGTTCTTGTAGTTATTCCCATTGACCGACCAGCGCACTGCTGCGTTCGGCGCCGTGACTGCGCTGTTCACCCTGGGTCCCAGAACCGGTGTGCCTTTGGGCCACCAGTTGGTCACCCCGGCAAATCCCCATCCGCCCAGGACACCATTGCCGATTCTTCCGCCCCACCCCTGCAAATTGCCCATCCACTTCTTGCCTCGTCCGAAGGGCAGCTCGTAGTAATAGTTGAGCAGCAGGTTCTGAGGATACTCGTATAAGGCAACACTATAGTATTCATTCAAGTCGTTGGGATTCTGGAGTCGCCGACTAGCATTTCCAGGCAAAGCGCGTTGCCGAGGATCTTTCCCAACATTGTTAACCAACGTTTTCCGATTCGTGTAAGACGCTAGCAAGGAGAGACCGTGATAGTTCCGGCTCTGTATTTGGAGGTTCAAGAAATTCGACATGGATCGACCGTCCGACAAATAGCCCGGCCCAGCGCTGGTGTACTGAGGCATGCTGCTCAGCAGCTGATAGAGCGGCACGGTTGATTGCCCCGAAAACGTCGCAGACTGTCCGAAGAAGGGATTGGGAACGGAGTCAAAGAGCTTGTTTCCGAGAGCGTAGTACTTCGGGTCTAGATTCGTATACATGTACTGCCCTCCGCCGGTAAGCGGTGTGATCAAGTTGACACCTTTGATCCCCTGGTACTCAGCCGAAGCCACCCAGGAAGAACCTAATTCCCTCTGCACACTGAAACCCCAGGCATATTCGTACGGATTCTTGTATTCCAGAGGCGCGGCGTAACAGATGCCGATCGGATTAGAACAGGCTCCATAAGCAATATTCCAAAAGCCTTTATTATCGGTTACGGGCTTCGTATAAC
>QHZP01000187.1:0-1519 GCA_003224715.1 Acidobacteriota bacterium
CGGGGCCAACATCTCGTTCGTGGACAAGCTGGATGGCTTGACCTCTCCACAACAATCCGCAATACAGCCGCAACAAAGAGTCAGGCTGGAATCTGAAGAGCTTGAGGAAGTCCTTGGGAATCAATGGCTGGGAGGCAGGGATTCGAACCCCGATAAGCAGATCCAGAGTCTGCGGTCCTACCGTTGGACGACCTCCCACTAAGCGAAACGAAACGAACATACAACTACGCGACACAAGGGTTTTAGCATCTCCAAACGGAGTTTGTCAACCCGACTTGGTTGGCGATTTTCACCAAGCCTTTCTCTGCGCCTCGCCGGGCTTTGCCCAGAGTATTCGAGCCGCGATGCAGATCTGGAACCGGCATCGCGGGCAGCTACTTCATGGGGCGGTTCGGACGCGGTCGGCCCAAGCGGCATGGCTTGCTGGGCTAGCTGGCTCAAGAGTCCTTTGTTACCGCCACGAATGAGGCAAGAATAATGATCGTGGTTGGAAGTCGATGACAAGTAAATGAAATCATTGGTGGTGCGGAATGAACAGCTCGTCTCACCAACAAAAGGCGGAAAATCCATCGCTTTTGATTCAGCTCGGCCTTTTCCGAGGGCGCATGCCCAGGAGCAACTGTGGACTCTCATAGAGAATGGCTCTGGCGATGGCCAGCGCTTCATCGCGCGAGTACTGGCCTTGGTCGATTTTTCCGGCAAGTACCTGAGCCATTATCTTGCGGACTAAGATGACCTTTGCGTAAGTCCATTCGGCACAATAAGCATCAGAAAAGAAGCCGACCTGTTTATTCAGTGGCACCATATCCAGGCGCTCTGTCATTACCTGGCGAATCACATCAGGGAAAAAATTGTGCCACCAATACCCTGCCAAACTGAGGTTGGGTAACTCTCGGACCATCGTGCAAAGTGACTGGTTGGCATGTCGACTCGCCAGAAAGCACTGGAAGCGAAGTTTCGGATGTCGGCTGATAATATCGGCCATCTGAGCAACGCTAGTTTGTGACAACCGGCTGCCAGTCTCGTAGGGGAGGGGTTCTGCGCCAAAACTGAACTGATAAGCGATTTGGTCGCCGCGGGCTTCCAGAGCGTCTAAAAAAGCATTATTAACGTAAGACGCATAGAGGTCGCGTTCTGCGGATCCGGCCCGTGCCCGCCGTGACAGCGCCTGTTCAATTTCACTGTCGCTGACGAGGCGATAATGGATATCTGTTGAAACATGAGTCGCCGTGGAAAGGACTTTATCGTACGGGATGCTGGTCACGTAGTGAGTAACCGCTTTGTGCAAGTCTTCCAATCTATTAATGGTTCGTTCCGTGGGAGGCCGACCGCCGCTGCCGATGGGTGAAGGACTTTCTTCCGGTGAATGGCCCCAGCAGCGTTCCAATTCGTAAAGGGCGGTGTCGAATTCTCCCCACTGACAACGCGTAAAAAAACCCCATTCGAGGGCATATTGAAGCCGGTCGTCGTCTTGGCCGCCTTCACGCCGAGCGAGTTCTGTTCCTGTTCGCTGGATATT
>QHZP01000187.1:1537-8059 GCA_003224715.1 Acidobacteriota bacterium
ATCATCGCGTCCAGTTTGCGCCAGTTGCTGGCCGTGAGCGGTTCGCGCCAATCATAGAGATCGGAGAGAATAAGGCGTACTCCCCAGAATGAGCTGGTGTTCTGAATGCTGGGAAGAAAGAACAGTGCTTCCTCGATGCGAGACTGGGCTTCCTGTTCAGTCGGAAAGCCGGGAAATTCTGTCAAACGTTTTCCACTGGGACAACCGGCTGCATACAGGTCGCTGATGACCATGTGATATAACAACACATCGTGGAGTCCGCGAGCAGCCAGCTTGCCGCCAATCAGATGGGTATGAATATCGATAATAGGGACTTCAGCCAGGGCCTGTTCCAAATCCTCAACGATAGTCGCAGAGGCCATCCTCCGTTCCTCCTTTCAAGAAAGCTTCGACCATTGGCCGAGTGGGTACGCCTTTCTGACCGCCCGGCTGAGTGGCTTTGAGTGCCGCGGCAGCCGAAGCGAAACGTACCCGCTCCGGCAAACCCATTCCTTGGGTCAAGCCCCAGGCATAAGCACCGTGGAAGACATCACCACATCCCGTGGTGTCCACACCCTTCACTGAAAAAGCAGGATGGTGGATAGGTGACTCCCGGTGAGATGCCTCCAGGTACCAACATCCCTCCGCGCCGCAGGTTACAATGACTACCTCACGGCCCTTGCTCCACAGTTTCCTGGTAGCCATAGCGGGTTCTGTCTCTCCACAGAGCCTGGCTGCAAACGCTCGCGAGATGATCAGGTGATCCACCAGCCCAAGCAAGTCGGCAAAGTCTGGCGACTCGTTGCTTTCGAAGTCTCCAACCACCGGAATGCCTGCTTCACGTGCAACTCGCGAAGCGCGGACCATTCCTTTAACGCCAATGTGATCCACAAACAGTACACGGGCTTTCCGAATTGTATCGGGCTCAGGCAACTCCGGGTGAGCTCCCATCACAGCATGGAGATCAAAGAATATATTGCGAGTCTTCTCACCCTCATCGACGATGATGGTGGAGTAAACTGGTCGTGCCCCCTCCTCTCGAACGAGATAGGACAAATCGATGCCCTCTTGTTTCAGGACTTCGAGGACGATGTGCGAAAGCTCATCGAACCCAAGAACCCCGGCATAGGCACACCTGCATCCTAATCGGGCAGCCGTGACCAGGGCCGTGGCGGTCAGCCCACCACAATGACGTTCCCGTCGCAGCACCTTGCTCTTAACGTCGGGCGGGGGATACGATTCGACGTAAATCAAATCATCCACTGCAACGGCTCCCAGGCCCAAGATGTCAAATCCACGTTCTTCCTTCCTCATCCTTCACTCTTCCTAAGGGACGCCAGCCACTTCCGCATCGCCTGTGGGTCCTCACGGAACATGAGCGAGCCGGGCACAATGTAGTCGACGCCAGCGGCATAGATGAGAGGAACCGTCTCCCGGCGGATGCCTCCGTCCGCTTCAATCTCCGTCTTCAGGCCACGCTGTTGGATAAGGCTGCGAACCAAACGGATCTTGGCAGGCACCGATGTGTCCATTGAAGCACCCTTTATACCCATCGCCGTGCCGACAATGGTGACCAGATCCAAATTCTCCCAATAAGGATCGAGAAGGTCGATGGATTCCGACAGGAGCAGTGAAACTCCCGCATACTTGCCATATGATTTAATGGTTCGGAGCACTGTCGCTGGTTCTCTGGCCGAGTCAAAACAAAAAATAATGCCGTCCGCGCCAGCCTCGACAAAAGCTTCAATCCAGTCGAGTGGATTGACCGTCATGAGGTGTACTTCAAAGGGTAGACGGGTTTTCTTTCGTAAGGCCTTCACCAGGTCTGGGAAAAACAGCAGATTCTTTACATAGTGTCCGTCCGCAACATCGATATGGAATCGGTCCGAATAGGGCTCGACGCGTTTGATTTCGGCTTCGAGATTGGCTAAATCAGCTGACCATAAGGAGGTTGAACATTTCAGCATTGTTGTGATTCCTTAGTAATATATTTTGCACTTACGCTGAGATACCTGAGTCCACTTTGCGGGGTGCGTTTGACGCCATGCTCGTTTTTGATTAGCCCCGTGCTTCGGGGCGGGGCTCATGAAAACCTGACAGATTTTCTAAGATCATCCCGCGCACACCCAAATCTGTCACTGTATTATGAATCGGTACACCTAACCTTGGGAAAAGCGACGCGCTAAAAAATCCCCAATAAATTTTTGAACGTCGGCTAAGTGATTTTCTTTACTAACCGATTTTGGGGTCAGTTCCTTGAACTCCGCTCCTGGAATCTCTCGGGCAAGGATCTCTCCATATTCGAAGGGATGAATAGGATCTTGCCGGGTTGCCAGGACCAGTGTAGGTACTTGAATGCATTTCCACTTGCGCCGGTCACGATTAGGCGAGTCGGCTGGAATGCGTTCCAGTTTAATTACAGTCTCCGCCGCCCGCGGGTTTTGGAATTGGCCGACCAGCGAGTTGGCCGAATCCGGCGACCGACGCCGAAGCGCCGTGTAGTCTTTTGATTGTCTGAAGAATTCGAGACCTCGCTCCGGGCCGTGCTGCCGGATCAAATGGGCGATTCGGGAGTAAATTTCCGAGTTGCGCAACATGGGGCCGTCGAGCCAGGCGCGGCGCGAGAGTACGAGGCCCAGCACGCGCTCTGGAAACCGCAGTGTGAAGTTCAGCGCCACCGCCGCCCCCATCGAGATCCCGCCCACGACAGCCGATCGCAAGCGTAAATGCTCCATGAATGCAAGCAGGTCGTCGGCAAACGAGCCCAGCCCGATTTTCTCCGCTTCACCCAGTGGCCGTGTTTCCCCATGAGCACGACAGTCAAAAGCAAGCAGACGAAAGCCTGGTGGCGGCCTAAAGATTCCGAACGGCTGCGACACGTCACCGCCAAGTCCATGTTGAAAGATAAAGGGCGTTCCAGTCCCCCTCTCGAGGTAGTGAAAATTCAATCCATCATGAATGAAAAAAGGCATCAACAGAGTCCCGCGCTTTCCTGATGTTCCAGTTTTCGACGCAGGAAGGCAACACATTGAGGCACCTGGCTTTCACTCAGGCTGTGCAAGATCAGTGGGCCATCAAAGCCGCTAGCTCGTAACAATCTGAGGTAGTCATCGTAATCCAGCACGCCCGTCCCTGCCGCTTCGCGCCCTGCTTCCCCATCGTGGCTGAGATCTTTGGCATGGGCAATAACAATATCCTCACCCAGAAGCCTGAACGCTTCTTCAAGCACTTCATGCATCCGTGGCAGCTCACCTGCATGAAACAAATTGGCGCCATCTATTACCACTTTTAATCGGGGTGACTGCATCTCATCGAGCAGACGCCGACCCTTTGCGGGGGAGTCCACGACATTGGCCACCTCGGGCTCGAAGGCAAGCATGACATCATTCTGCTCAGCGATTCTCAAAGCCTCGTCCATCGACGCAATCAAGTCCTCCCAGGCTTGTGGCGAGTTGTTGTCTGGATGATATCGCCACATGTTTTCGGGATCGCGTGTGCCCGTACAGAGTGTGATCACGGATGTGTCAAGCCGCGGGCAGACTGAGGCTAGCACGCCCAACCGGCGCAGTCCCTCTTGGCGCGAGCGACGATCAGGGTCGATCATATTGAAGGTGCCGGAAATTGCAGCCATCGTCATTCCTCTCGTTGCCATGGCATGGCGGATGTGTTCAGCAACTCCCGGGTCGATCTGGTCGGGCATGGGTGACAGTCCGGCGCAGGACATGTTGAATTGCACGCAACTCAGTCCGTGGGCCTTGATGGCGTCTAATGTGTCCTCAAGTCTTGAACGGGCAAAGGTCTTGGCAAAAATCCCAATTTGCATCAGACGCCACCGCTAATGTCTGCCAACTGCACCCATTCACCGCTTTCCACCGAACGTGCGATCGCAACCAGGGCGCGCATGGCAGCGACTCCATCGTCAATCCCGGCCCCATGCAAGGGAGCACCCTTAAGGATGGTATCTGCAAATCCTTCGACCTGGCGCTTATAGGTGTAGGCATCCTCTCCCAGGGGCCGATGAAACTGACCATCCTTCACGGAAAAACACTCGACGGAACTGGATTTGTGATACCAGGGCAGGTAGCATTTCCCGTACACACTTCCCTTCTCACCGTAAACCTGAAAGGCCTCCTCAAAATCTCCTCTGACGGCGATAGTCAAATCGAGATGGCCCAAGCAGCCGTTGGCGAAATCGATTTCCACAAACCAGCAATAGGCGCGAAACTTCTCCACCAGACGCGCGCGAACACGCCTGATCTCTCCACCGAGAAAGCGAGCCGTGTCGACAAGATGGCTGCCGTGGGTCAGCAGGAAGTAACGTCTCTTGTCAGCCTTGGGATTGCCTTCAGGGCGCCGGGCCTGCTGGCTAATCACTGGGATCGGCTGTAGATTGTCGGTCATGGTGTATCTATAGGTCGAGTCGCAATACCACGCCTTGAGCGCCATGAGTTCTCCAATTTCTTCCCGGATAAATCGATATGCGAAAGTCATTCCTGGATCAAAGCGCCGATTATTTCCAACTTGAAGCACTATTTTCGTTTCGCTCAAGCGGTGACGCAATTCCTCGCATTCTTCCACGGTCACGCCCAGTGGTTTCTCGGCGAGAACATGCTTACCCGCAGCGATTGCCTTGAGGCAAGAGGACACATGAAATTGGTCTGCCGTCGCAATAATGACTGCCTCCACCTTCGGATCAGCCAGCATCTGATTGTAATCTCGATAAGCTACGCGAGGCTCATGAACAGCAGCCATTTTGTTGAGGAGGTCCTCGGCCACATCACAAATGGCGTAAAGCTCCCCGTTCCGCGCCTTGCGGCAGGCGTCAAAGTGTGCGAACTGCGAAATGGGCCCGCAGCCCAGAACACCCATGCGCAAGAGACGGGATTCCTTCTTCATGCTACCGGCCCAGGATAACGTTGGCGAAGCGCCTCGCGCAGGGCTTTAAAGCGTTTGTGTTCCGCAAGCCTTACCAGTTCCCTGACATGTCTTTCCATGGGCACCTCGCGCAATACACCGGACTGGTGAATTTCCAGGGCCTGTAACATGGCTTCGGCTCCAATTTTAGGGTCGGGCCTACCCTGTCCATTCTTAATCGAGTTGGTAGCAGATCCGGCAAGAAATAGAATCTTGTCATTGATGCCTCTTCTTTCCGCGTCTGCCAAGTTCAGGCAAATGTTACCCTGATCCAGGCCCCCGGCACGTGCGACCATGGTTGGTTTGATTTCCAGTAAGGGACCTGAAAGAGCTTCTTCCGACGCCCGCCATTCAAGGCCATATGGGCGGATGAAAGGTGAGCCGAGCCGCACCGGTGCCGTTTGACGCAAATCGATGCCGTCGAGCCGTGCCTGCAGATCGATCACTTCCCGCCAGATAGCCTTTGTCTTGATGCCAATGCCCGCGTTGTGACCGTAGATGACCGGAGGAATCGGCAGTTTCTTGGTGGCCTCGCGCACCATGCGAACGGTGCCACCGGCAAAGGTTTCGCTGAACATCACTCCTGTGGCTCCGGCCTCAAGCACGGTGTGGACCGTGTCAAGAATCTCGTGGGGAGACCCGCTGATATGTGGAGCAAAAATCAGTCCTCGGCCACCGCGCTTTTCGTGGGCACGCTCAATGGCTTCCAGGGCCTGTCGAGTCCGCTCCCGCACAGGAGAATAATCAAGATTGGGGTAAAGGTTTTCGTCCTCTTTGACAAAAAGGAAAAGCGGACAGCTGGCCGCCTCCTCGACCAGGGCTCCAACCTCCTTCGGCAGGATGCCAGCAGTCGGTTTGAGGATCGTTCCAAAGGCCGGCTCGCGAGGCGCAAATCCAGTCAGGCGCCGAATTCCAAGAGGCCCGTGGGCCGGACCTGGAAAAGTCTGAATGACTTTCTGAGGCAGGTGCAGGGCGATGAGCCGCGCATCTTGATTCTCATAGACGTCGTAAATAATTGCTCCCGCTACCGTATGAAGAATATCGCAGGAGGTAAGATGACCATCCGGATGAAGCATCATTTTTAGAGGGAACGCCATATGCAACAGCCCAATGCGTCCGCTCGTATCAAGCGCATCGAGGCCAACCGATCTGCCGGAGCACTGTTCCAACAAGGAATCTGCGGGGGGGTGTCTCACTCCGCTGGTCGCATGGTAACTGATTTCCGCGACGGCCTGATCCAGTTTGAGGGTGCGGAGGGCGAGAAAGTAGGTTGCCACGATGTAATCGTCCAGAACGGGAGGCGGACTTTCTGCCAGCCGTTCACTGATGATTTCTCGAAGGAGCACCTCTCGGGCATCGCTGTCGTGCCAGAGGATATCGAGGGTGGGGGAATCTACTGGTTTCATTACGGCTTTTCTTCCAGTCTTGTTCCTTCTCGTCTGAGGCACCAGTTGACTGCGTTTCGCATGAGTCGCTGAACCATGGGATGCAACAGGGCCTCACGGGTGTGACCGTTAGCTAAGTGGCAGAGCCGCCCAAGACCGGGCTCATAGGCCCAGCCGGCCGCTGCGACCTGCCCGTCATCTGAGCGATTCTGCAAAAGCAAGTGAACCTGGCTTTTGTCATAAG
>QHZP01000188.1:0-10258 GCA_003224715.1 Acidobacteriota bacterium
GAATACCCCAAACTTACAGATGGACAGATGCTTTTCACCTATTTACATCTGGCACCTCTTCCTGATTTGACCAGGGTTCTTCTCAAGAAAAAAGTCACGGGCATCGCTTATGAGACGATCAAGGAGGAGGACGGAAGGCTACCGCTTCTGACCCCGATGAGCGAAGTTGCGGGCAGAATGGCCATTCAAATCGGAGCCCAATATCTGGAAAAGAATCAAGGGGGGCGAGGCATATTGTTGAGCGGCGTTCCAGGAGTGCCTCCGGCTCAGGTGGTAATCATTGGCGGAGGAGTGGTGGGAGTGAATGCTGCCAAGATTGCCCTGGGAATGGCGGCCCAGGTAGCCATCCTGGACAATAGCTTGCCCAGGCTCAGATATCTGGATGACGTTTTTCTCGGCCGAGTAGCGACCCTGGCATCAAACAGTTTGACCATTTCCCAGTCTATTCGCAAAGCAGATCTCTTAATTGGTGCAGTGCTCATTCCTGGTGCATCAGCACCCAAATTAGTGTCACGCGAGATGATTTCTTCAATGAAAAAGGGAGCGGTCATTGTTGACGTCTCGGTGGACCAGGGAGGGTGCATTGAGACGACTCGTCCCACGACTCATAGCCATCCGACTTTTTCTGTGGATGGTGTGCTCCATTATTGTGTGGCTAACATGCCCGGCGCTGTGCCTCGGACTTCTACCTTTGCTTTGACGAACGCCACGCTCCCTTACGCGATAAAGCTAGCTCGCCACGGACTGAGACAAGCTATCAAATCAGATTCCGGTCTGGCGGAGGGAGTTAACGTTTACGGTGGACATGTTACTTATCGCGCCGTGGCAGAATCTTTGAAACTTGAGTATAAACCCGTGGAGGAATTATTGGATTGATGTCCAGACTTGAGGATTCATCGCTGACGCCTGGTGGCTGGAAATTAATTCTGGATGGCCCAAACGCGGGATGCTACAACATGGCCGTCGATGAGGTCCTCTTGAACCAGGTTTCAAATCAAGCGGATCTCCCAGTGACCTACGTGCGGTTTTTTCAGTGGGATAAGGCGACTCTGTCGCTGGGGTTTTCGCAAAAAGTGGCCAGAGCCGTCAACCTCGATTTTTGCAAAAGAAAGAAAATTGACCTCGTCAGGCGTATTACGGGAGGCAAGGCGGTCTTGCATGACCGAGAAATAACATATTCAGTTGTCTCCAATGATCCTTATTTTTTTCCACTCAGAGACATCGTTGAAACCTACAAACTTATTGCGCTGGCACTGAGGTTGGGATTCAAGGCTATGGGGCTTGACACGCAGTTAGCCAGCAGGGCAATAAGGCCCGCCGCTTTAAAGGAAAAGTCCAGCTCCGCCTGCTTTGCGATATCCCACCATTACGAAATACTGTGTCGGGGCCGAAAACTAGTCGGGAGTGCTCAACGCCGCACCAAAAGCGCTTTCCTGCAACATGGGTCCATCTTACTGGAATTCGATCCTGTTCAGTTGGCTAACGCCATCAGCTGTCAAGATCATTTAAATTTGGATTTACAAGTGACCAGCCTGGCCAGGTGCTTAGGCTATACTCCCACTCCAGCAGAGGTCATGGCTCATTTGCAGAAAGCCTTTCAGGATTTTTTCAATATCCGGTTTGAGTTAATCGGGATGAGCGGGTCGCCTCTGCAAGACGTGGCTGAGAAGTTGAGCCGATCCAAGTATGCCTTCGTAGACTGGAGTCGCTCAGCTGGGACGACCGCCTCCACTGGTAGAATGTCCCTCGGAGGATCGCAGCAGCACCAGCGGCCAGGAATGTAATGCATTAGTCGGCTTGGGGGAGAATCAAAGGCGGTGAGGCCGTGCCAGGAATTCCCGCAATTCCCGAAATGGCTTGACACTTGGAAATTTGGTACTATAGTAGTGGCAAAAATTCTTCAATTCCTTGCCGCTTCGGTGATCGACGATGTCTTTAGGAAAAAACCAGGAACTTAACGAAAGAGAAAGGGAAATATTGAAGGCGATCATCAAGTCCTATATTGCCAGCGGGAAGCCGGTGGGATCGCGCGTACTTTCCAAAAAGCGCAAAGACAGTCTTAGCCCTGCTACCATCCGAAACATCATGGCCGACCTGGAAGAAGCTGGTTATTTGGTTCAGCCTCATACTTCGGCCGGCAGGGTCCCCACCGACAAGGGATATCGATTTTACGTAGACAACTTGCTGCAGACTACCAAACTAAACAAGTCAGACCAAGAATTCATTGATCAGAGTATCTTCCAGACCGACTCGCATGACAGTGTCATGGAGCGAATCTCCCAAACGATTTCACAAGTGACGGACAACATCGGTTTCGTCATCTCTCCTTCCTTAGGAAACAATTTGCTAAGACATATTGAGTTTGTCCATCTGGGGGAGCGGATGATTCTCGTCATCATCGTTTCGAAATCTGGTCTCGTTCAAAATCGAATTATTCGTGTCGAAGAACACTTTACTCAGAGGGATTTGGATGAAACGGCGCGATATGTCAATCAAAATTTCTCAGGGTGCAGTTTGCGGTTTATACGCAACGACGTCCTGAGGAAAATGGGTGAAGAAAAGGCTCTTTACGATCGCCTTCTCAAGAATTTTATTCTCCTTTGTAGTCGCGGTCTAATCGATGAAGTTTCCGAACTGGATGTCGATATATACCTTGACGGTGCATCGAATTTGATCACCAAACCCGAGTTCACAACTTCCATGCGTATGCGGTCCTTGTTTAAGACCTTTGAAAAAAAGAGCAAGTTGGTAAAGATTCTCAATGAATGTTTACACGACAAACCAGGCGAGGGTGTACGCATCATCATCGGTTCTGAAAATTCCATCCCTGGAATGAGAGATTATTCTCTGATTTCCTCACCTCTCACGCATCAAGACCACAATCTAGGGTCAGTGGGCATTTTGGGACCTACGCGCATGGAGTACGCCCGCGCTATAACTATTGTGGACTACATAACAAAGTTATATGGTCAGATTCTTAATGCAAACTGATTTCTTGAGCGTCTGTCAAGTCAATCCTAAAATAAACTTCGTAAGTCATGGGCATTCGGCAATTCATTTCTCATTTGCGGATGAGATCTTCTGAACTAGGCGGGATGGACAAAGATTCGATAGAAGATAAAAAAAACATCGAGGGTCCCGATGATTCTCCGGGCAACCCCTCCGCCAACGCAGGTTCCGGGTCGATCGATGTAGCCGTGGCGGACGAACAAGTGCCTGCGGATATGGTCGGAACCCAAGAAGAAGCACAAGTCTCCGGTCCTGCAGCGGAAGAAGGATCGTCAGAATCTGCAGGGGCTGATTCTTCGCCTCAATCGTCAGCCACTGCTCCTACAGAGGTTGAGGATAAAGCTCTTGTCCCGCTTGAAAGATTCAAGCAACTGCAGGAGGAAAAGGAAGACCTTTACGACAGACTTTTACGCAAACAGGCAGAATTCGAGAACTTTCGCAAACGCATCGAAAAAGAGAAACAAGAATTTTTTGACTTTGCTCTTTCCAATTTTATAAAAGATTTGCTGCCTGTGCTTGATGGCCTAGAACGAGGACTCTATGCGCCTGAAGGTGAAACCGTAGAAAGCTACAAGAAGGGTATTGAACTCATACTGAAACAATTCAGAGACGTTTTAGCGGTGGCCGGGCTGCAGCCAATCCGGGCCATAGGATCAATGTTCGACCCCAATTATCATCAGGCAGTCATCAGGGAAGAAAACAATGGCTTAGCAGAAAACGAAATCATTGAGGAGTTGCAGCGGGGGTATGTTTATAAGGATCGTCTGCTTCGACCTTCCATGGTTAAGGTGGCTGTGCCGGCAGCCTCAGAAACTCCTGAGCAAGATCCCGAACAGGACGAATCTTAATTTGAGGATGTTTCGAGATAGGAACAGATATGCCAAAGATCATTGGAATTGACTTGGGGACCACCAATTCCTGTGTCGCCGTCATCGAAGGAGGAACAGCACAAGTCATTCCGAATAGAGAAGGAGGGCGGACAACCCCTTCGGTCGTGGGATTCACTGACAAGAGTGAGCGCCTGGTAGGACAGATTGCCAAACGACAGGCAGTGACCAATTCTCAAAATACAGTCTATGCCGTCAAAAGGTTAATTGGCAGGAAATTGAATTCACCTGAAGTTCAGCAGGCTAAGACACTTCTCCCCTACGAGCTTACCGCTTCGGAAAACAATGATGTGAGAATTCACATTTTAGGGCGGGATTACAGCCCGCCAGAAATCTCAGCCATCATTCTCCAGAAACTGAAATCCTCGGCTGAGGAATTTCTGGGGGAAGAAATCAGTGACGCCATTATCACAGTTCCCGCTTATTTTGACGATATCCAGCGCCAGGCAACAAAAGACGCCGGTAAAATAGCCGGATTAAATGTGAGCCGCATCATCAATGAGCCTACGGCAGCCGCTCTGGCCTACGGATTAGGCAAGAGAGAAAACGAAAAGATTGCCATTTACGATTTAGGAGGCGGTACTTTTGATATTTCCATACTGGAATTGAATGACGGAGTTTTTGAAGTATTGGCGACTTGTGGCGATAGCTTCCTGGGTGGAGAGGATTTCGATCAAAAAATCATCGATTGGATTGTGGCGGAGTTTCAACGAGAAAACGGGATTGATTTGCGCAATGACCGCCTGGCGCTTCAGCGTCTGAAGGAAGCCGCAGAGCGGTCAAAATGCGAGCTCTCAACTTCCCTGGAAGCTCACATTAACTTGCCTTTCATTTCGGCCGATCGCACTGGGCCCAAACATTTCAACAAAACGCTGCCCCGATCTAAATTCGAACAAATGGTCACCGATCTTGTCGAAAGGACTGTTGAGCCCTGTCAAAAGGCTCTCTGGGACGCTAAATTAGAGCCGGCCAATATCGATCAAGTCATCCTGGTAGGCGGACAGACGCGAACCCCACTGGTTCGGGAAAGAGTTGAGAAAATCTTCGGCAAGTCGCCCAGTTTGGAAATAAATCCCGATGAAGTAGTTGCCATTGGAGCCTGCATCCAAGGAGGAGTTCTCAAGGGAGAAATCAAAGACATCATTTTGCTGGACGTCATTCCTCTCTCGCTCGGTGTGGAGACGCACGGGGGTTTGTTTACCAAATTTCTGGATCGCAATACTACCATTCCCACCACCAAAACCATGGTTTTCACTACAGTGACCGATAATCAATCAAGCGTTGAAATCCATGTTTTGCAGGGTGAACGTGAAATTGCTTCTGCCAATCGCTCCCTGGCCAAGCTGGAGCTGATCAACATCCCTGCCGCACCTCGTGGCGTTCCCCAAATCGATGTCACCTTCGACATTGACGCCAATGGTATACTGAGCGTCTCGGCCAAAGATCAGAGCTCTGGTCAGGAGCAGTCTGTCAAGGTGACTGCGTCCAGCGGCTTGTCCAGCGATGAAATCACATCGATCATCGATGAGGCTAAGCTCAAGGCGGAAGAAGATCGAAGGCAGAAGGAACAAGCCATACTGAGGAATCGCATGGAAGGATTGTTTCAATCCACCACCAAAACCTTTACCGAATTTGGTTGGTTGTTATCCGAAAATGATCAGAATTTCGCCCGCGAATCACTGAAAGCGGCTAAGAAGGTTTTTGAAGAAAACAATGAGGAACAAATAAACTACAGAGTGGTCATGCAGGATCTGGAACAGGCAGCGGCCTTGTTGACACAGGCTATGTTTTCATCCCAGGCCTCGGCTGGAGGGATGAACGAAAGTCAAGCCGGCAAACGTGAATCCGATGATCCTTTGCTGTCCTGGCTCAACAGCTCGACCAGTTCCGACAGAGGCAAAAAGTAAAGGAGAATTCTTTCTTTGAGTAAACGGGATTATTACGAGGTCTTGGGCGTATCAAGGTCGGCCTCAGATCAAGAAATCAAAAGTGCCTACCGAAAGTTAGCGGTTAGGTATCACCCTGACAAGAACCCAGGCAACAAAGAAGCCGAAGACAAATTCAAAGAAGCCGCCGAGGCTTATAGCGTTTTAAGTGATCCCCAAAAAAGAGCTCAATACGACCGCTTCGGGCACAGTGGTATCGGGGCAAACGTCGGCTTTGATCCATCAATTTTCTCGGAATTCGGAGATATCTTTGGCGATTTTTTTGGGTTTGGGGACATCTTTGGAACCGGCAGCCGCCGACGTTCCACGGCTCAGCGTGGCTCTGATCTTCGCTACGATCTTGAAATCAGCTTCATGGATGCCGCCTTCGGCCTCAAGACCAAGATCAAGGTTCCGCGCTTGGAGACCTGCCCGAGCTGTGGCGGTTCGGGGGCAGCCAAAGGTTCCAGCCCCATTACCTGTCCCACTTGTCAGGGCCATGGCCAGGTGCGTTACCAGCAGGGTTTTTTTAGTATCAGTCGAACCTGCCAGCAGTGTCAGGGAACTGGGCGGGTGGTGAAGAACTTCTGTAAAGAATGCCGTGGCGAAGGACGCGTCCAGAAAGACGAGACCCTGGAAATCAAGATTCCGGCTGGTGTGGATCACGGGTCTCGCTTGAGGATTGCCGGTGGCGGCGAAGCCGGCCTCCAGGGAGGTCCGCCAGGAGATCTTTATGTCGTCCTGCTTGTCAAGGAACATGAGTTCTTCGAGCGTCAAGAGAATAACGTGTATTGTACCATCCCCATCAGCTTCCCTCAGGCGGCGCTGGGAGCAGAAATCACCGTCCCAACTCTGGAAGGGACTCAAAGCGGCAGTATCTTTCGCATCCGGGGGAAAGGCATCCCCAGCTTAAATGGCAAGGGACGTGGTGATCAGTTTGTGGCCGTGAACATTGTCACTCCAACCAAACTGAATCGTGAACAAAAGAAATTGTTAGAGCAATTCGCCGAAGTCAGCCAGATCGAGAATAGGCCGCTGGAGAAAAAAATTCTCGACAAAGTCAAAGATATTTTCGGCTGAAAGAATCGGGCTTTGAATCTCTGCCCGTCAATCCAATCCAAAACCCGTCAAATCGCTAACCTGTACTCAACTCTGAGACCTGACGCTTAATGAAGCAATGGAATTTCCTTCAAGTCTCAATTCATCTCAGGGATCTCGATAGGGCATCAGGTCTTCTCTGGAATCTTGGAACACAGGGTATTGAAGAGCAGCATCTTAAAACAAGCAAGGTAAGGATTAAAGCCTATTTCGATGCTGCTTCAGATATCCGTACCCTAACTCAGAAATTCAAGTTTCAGTGTGCAAGTGCCAGCCTGCCGCTTCATTCAATATCTTCAAAAACTGAGATCGAAAGAGACTGGTTCAAGAAGTGGCGTGAGCAAGTTAACCCCTTTGCAGTGGGACAAAGATTCTACCTCATTCCTTGCCAGGAGCCAGCCAATCCAATTCCTGAAGACCGTTTTCCGATCCGGCTTGAACCTGGCATGGCTTTTGGAACAGGAACTCACGAGACCACTCAACTTTGCCTGGAATCCCTAGAACAATACCTTTTACCGAAGAGAGATTTTCTCGACATCGGTACTGGATCAGGAATTTTGGCCATTGCGGCTACGAAATTGGGGGCAAGGCGAGTTGTGGCATGCGACGTCGATCCTGTTGTCATCCGGATTGCGCGTGCCAATGCCGTTATTAATCGCTGCGCCTCGAAAATAAAATTTGTGTTGGGTGAAATCACTGAAATTGGCAACTCTCGATTTGACTTTCTGGTGGCAAATCTCACCTTGGAGATTGTCGAGGAATCTCTTTTCCAGATGCTGAAACGATTACGACCTGGAGGCTGGCTCGCTCTTTCTGGAATCTTAGACCGTCAGCTTCCCCAATTTAACCGTCGGTTGCGGGAAACCTCGTTAATCTTTCAGGAACGAAAGAAAAAGGGTGAATGGATTTGTCTCGTCCTCCGTCGGGGACAAGGAGGTTGAGAGAGGTCAAGCCCTCTGGTTCGACCGGTTGTCCCCGCGGCGCCATGATTGACTCGCCTGGTGCGAGGTGAGAGAGTGAAACCGCGATAAGTCTTCAGAAAGCTGCACGCGGAGTCAGTCTGAGCCTGAACCAGTTTAGCGACATAGTATGCACGCCAGACGATTCTTTCTGCCTCACCCACCCGAAAGAAACGAAGCTACTCTTTCAGGGGAAGAGGCTCATCACCTCATCCACGTCTTACGCGCTGAGTTGGGCGAGTCAATTGAACTGATCAACGGATCTGGATCAGTTTGGCGTGGAGAGATTGCCGAGATTCGCCTCGATTCCGTTGAGATCGCAAATCTCGCCTTGCTGCCGCAAGATCAAGCGCCACTGCCGAATATCATTTTGATCCAATCCCTTTGCAAGACAGAAAAGTTGGAATGGATTTTTCAAAAAACGACTGAGCTGGGTGTCGCTGAAGTCTTCCTGTTGAATGCCAGTCGGTCAGTGCTTAAAATCCCCAGGGACAAAACCCCAAACAAACTGGAGCGATGGAGCAAAATCATTCTTGCAGCGGCCAAGCAGTCCCGCCGCAGTACCGTCCCTCGCCTCCACCCCCCCGCGGATTGCGAGGAAATTTGTCACTTACTTCAAGCTGATTTGAAGCTGATACTCTCTGAAGATGAGAAGAAAGTCAGTTTGAAGCAACGATTGGCAGGAGCGAGGTGCCGTTCCGTGGCATTTTCTATTGGTCCGGAAGGTGGTTGGACCCCTCAGGAGCAGGAGATCTTCACACTCCATCATTTCGAGTCTGCCACCTTAGGTTCAAATATCCTTCGAGCGGAAACCGCGGCTATAGTGGTAACGGGCATCCTGAGATATGAGCTAGAGAATTCCTAAGGCTTTCCTTATGCACTGGTGTTGCGGGCCTTTGCCGTGATCAACCCGCCATCCAGATTCACCCCCACTTGATAGCCCTAGCTATAGGTAGCGAGCAACCTCAGACGGCCGAGAAGTGCGGTTCTGTTGGCAATTGACCCCTCACCCGGCCTGCGGCCACGGCTGTGAACAAAATGTGACCGATTCTGGAACGTTGTCGGCGGCAAGTGCAACTAGGCTCGATCAAGCCAATTCGTTTATCTATCAAGAAATCCATTGCGGTGACCTTTGTGTTCATTTAGGATGGCTTGTCTCGGAGACCGTCAGTTCAAAAACGATTCTTTGTAGAGGCTAGGTTTGGAAGCAAGGTGACTGGGATTTCCTTCCAATAAGCGACGACATGAATCCTCACCTCATTCAGTTCCCAGGTCGTATTTGCAGATCGGCACTCTTCTGGTTGACCCTGTCCAGTCTGAGCCTCGGACCTGTCAAGTCTTTTGCCCAGCAACGACCGTTGCAGACGCAGGATCCGAATATCATCAGTCCAGGAAATCTCTCTCTGGAGTTTGGGTTCGATTTTTTGCAGAATGTCCAATATCCTCAGTCTGGCCTAAGAGGCGATCTCACCAGCCTCGGTGTCATCGGGATTAATCTGGGTCTGGGAGAAATCGTCGAATTTCAAATCCAGGGTACCGCCCACAACTTCCTTTCGATTAACCAGCGGATTTCAGCTCCGATAACCCCGACGCTGAATTCCAGTGGAACGGCCACCAGCGACTTCGGAGACATCACCTTTTCAACCAAGATTCTGCTGGTCCCAGAAGGCAGGCAACTGCCATCATTCGGCTTTCGTCCTTCCGTACAGCTACCTAATGCGTCTACGGCCAGTGGGCTGGGTCTAAACAGTACTCAATTTTTCGGAACCTTTATCCTGGGTAAGCACTTTGGAAAGCTCAATACATTTGCCAATCTGGGACTCGGCATTTTGTCGAATCCCATCCAGGCAGGAGTGCAAAACGATGTGCTGATCTACGGACTAGCCGGAATTTATCCCATCAGCAAGAATGTGAATGTGACCAGTGAAGCTTTTGGGAGGTGGAGCACTCGCCAAACAGCCCCTCTCGGCACCGAAAGCCAGTCACAATTTCGCCTAGGCATGCAGATCACTGGCGCAGGTTTCCGCTGGGACTTTGCCGGCATTGCCGGCTTGGCTAACAAGTCTCCTCACTCCGGTATCACCTTCGGTGTCACCAAGGAGTTTCATGCCTTTCATATCCCTGCCCTAAGCAAGTCCAAGTAATGGTCTAGGAAGGTCTCTTGCATTGTGACCTCAACCATTTTTTTGCGGCCCTCTCATTAACCAGCTCACAAGGCCAGCTTGCGCAAGCGCAGAGCATTGGCAATGACCGAGACTGAGCTGAAGGTCATGGCCGCGCTGGCAATCACGGGGCTAAGCAGTAATCCGAAGAGTGGGTAAAGAACACCGGCGGCTATCGGGACCCCCAAAGCGTTATAGAGGAAAGCGAAGAAGAGATT
>QHZP01000188.1:10429-20791 GCA_003224715.1 Acidobacteriota bacterium
CCTTTTGCGCCGGCAGGACGTCTGCTTCTACTTCATCCAAACCCAGTTTGCGTGCCACTGCCCTGGCCGTAGTTTGGTTGTCCCCAGTGAGCATCAGGATGCGCACCCCGTCCTCCTGCAGCATCCGGATAGCTTCACGACCGGACTCTTTGATGGAATCGGCCACACCTACCAGCCCAACGGGTCGACCGTCAGCGATCACGAACATGACGGTTTGACCCTCTTCTTGCAGAGCCTCCGCCTGTCGGAGGAGACTGCCCGCTTCGACAGAGAGCTCCTGGAGAAGATAGAGATTACCAATGGCCACGGAACGTCCCTCAACCGTGCCAATAACACCTTTCCCGGTCAAGGAACGAAAATTTCGAGCCTCCGAGATCGGTAAACGCCGTTCCTGAGAAGCAGATATGATAGCAGCAGCCAGGGGATGTTCACTGCCGCGTTCCAGGCTGGCAGCCCAGCGAAGGATCTCGGATTCACTTTGAGGCGGCATAGCCACTACAGACGCAACCCGAGGCTTGCCTTGGGTAAGTGTACCGGTCTTGTCCACGACCAGAGTATCCACTTTTTCCAGTATCTCGAGCGCCTCCGCATTTCGAACCAATACCCCAGCCCCAGCCCCACGGCCAATCCCTACCATGATGGACATCGGTGTGGCCAATCCCAAGGCACAGGGACAAGCTATGATCAGCACGGACACAGCGTTAACTAGAGCATGGGCCATTCGCGGTTCCGGACCGAAGATACTCCAGATTATGAAGGTCAGGACAGCAGTCAAAACAACGGCTGGCACAAAGTAAGATGAAACAACATCTGCCAGACGTTGGATGGGAGCTCGGCTGCGCTGGGCTTCACTGACCATCCGCACAATCTGAGCCAGCAGCGTATCGCTTCCCACACGCTCCGCTCGCATCACAAAGCTGCCCGTTCCGTTGACGGTACCGCCGGTCACCCAACTGCCGGAGGACTTCTCCGCGGGCATCGGTTCGCCTGTAATCATAGACTCGTCTACGAAGCTGCTTCCTTCCAGTACCACTCCATCCACCGGTATCTTTTCTCCCGGACGAACGCGAAGCCGATCACCAAGCCTCACCTGCTCCAGGGCAATGTCCTCTTCGGCTCCGTTATCGCTCACGAGGCGCGCCGTTTTGGGAGCAAGGCCCAGAAGAACTTTGATGGCACTACTGGTCTGCCTTCGAGCGCGTAACTCAAGAACCTGTCCGAGCAGCACCAGTGTGGTAATGACCGCAGCCGCTTCGAAGTAAACCGCCACCTCGCCGTCTCGCCCCTTGAAAGACGGTGGGAAGAGATCCGGGAAGATCGTTGCAAACAGGCTGTAAAAGTAAGCCGTCCCCGTACCAATGGCGATGAGAGTGAACATATTTAGACTTCTGTTCAGGATTGATGCCCATCCTCGCTCGAAGAACGGCCATCCTCCCCACAGCACCACGGGAGTTGCCAGTAGAAACTGAATCCAGGTGAGGCTCCGCGGAGCCATGGAAGCGCCATGACCTGGGATCATTTCGACCATCGCGATGAAAAGAATCGGAGCCGTCAGGACAACGCTGATCCAAAAACGGCGCTTCATCACCACCAGTTCCGGATTAACCTCTTCCACGCTTGTCACCCTTCGGGGTTCTAAAGCCATTCCACAGATGGGACACGAGCCCGGCTCTTCTCGAACAATCTCAGGGTGCATCGGGCAGGTGTATTCAGTTCGGGTGGCCGGGTCTATGGTCTTCATCGGCTGAACTGCCATGCCACACTTTGGGCAAGGCTCGGGGCTTGCCTGCATAACCTCAGGATGCATTGGGCAGGTGTAGAGATGAGACTTATCTTCAGGCTGCGAGCTTGGGCTAGGAGCGGGGGTGTCCGATACAAGCTGATCAAGGGAGGCGAGATACCTGGAGGGCTCGGCGCGAAACCGCTGTAGGCAGTGGAGACTACAGAAGAAGTAGGTTTGCCCCATGTAATGATGGTTGGCAGCGGCTGAGTCAGGGTTGACCCTCATCCCACAGACGGGATCCGCCACGGTGCTTTTCGCATCGCCTGGGGAATCTTTGTGGCCGATGACCTGGAATAAATCTTTATGATCCATGACGTCGCCTTATGATCTGGAAATAGCGAACCAGCAGATCATTACTTCTATCAACAAAATAACATGAAAGCAGGGCGGGCGTAAATTTAAGGCGCCCTAATGAAGGTTTGGCCCTTTCCGCCGCAAGAAAAGATAGGCCAGGAGAAGGATAAGTAAGGAAGCCAAGCTGATGAGAAAATTGCGCTGGATCTTTTCCGTTACGGCAGCCCACTTGTCACACAAGAAATAGCCGAGTGAAATAAAGGTGAGCGACCAGATAAAGCCTCCCGAGTAGGCAAAAAGCGCAAATACAGGAAGTTCTAATTTGGAGGCTCCGGCCACATAGGCTGTCAAGTGTCGTACACCCGGTACATAATATCCCACCAGAAGACTCCAGCGCCCAACACGCTCAAACCAGTTATGGACCCGGTTTAGCCTCTCCGGTGTGATGTGAAGGAACCGACCGTATTTTCTTACCAAATACAACCCCAGCGTGCGACCCAATCCATAACTTAAACTGATCCCACACATGCTACCCAGGGATGCCGCGGCAATGGTAGGGAGAGGCTGTAATTTGCCCTTGCAGATGAGATAGCCCGCAAATGTTAATAACCATTCATCCGGAACCGGCAATCCCACGATTCCCAACACCAGCAGGGCAAATATGGCTACGTACCCATATTGTGCAACCCATTGAAGACTTGCTTGCATAAGGCGCACATTCCCTTCGCAAAATACACAAAAGCCTCCACGGGGAGCAAAGAAGGGCTCGCGCGACTTTGGCTCAACCAGGAGGCTTTCATCAAGCGGCCAAACTATAACATAGTGTCCCGAGGTTACGGAACAAGCGAGTGCCCAACGGTCCCCCATCCTTCCTCCACACTTGTGGCAGAATTGCACACTGGCTCAAAATGCCCCAGATGTTATCATCGTTTTAGGGCTGATAATCGGTCACGCGCCAAAGACCTTGGCAATTAAGTTCATCCTTTGATTGGAATTGCTGAATGATTAGTCTTATGCTTACGATGGAAGAGCACTTGCTTCCAGTTCAATAGGAATATAAGAGATGGCTCAGAGAGAGCCTACAAAAGTGAAAGGAGAAAAATATGTCGAAGCTTTTCCAAAAGGTAGTAATGGCCGGGACGCTAATTTTTGGCGTCAGCAGCTTGCTAGGAGCACAGGCAACTCCACCAAAATCTGCCAAATCGCCTGCATCCGCAACGATGACTTCACCCACCAGTGCCTCCACGGCGACCACTGAAACTCATGCAAAAAAGAAAGCCAGAAAGCACCATAGCCGCAAGCATGCGAAAGGATCCACCGCTTCAGGCAGCGCAAAGACGCCAGCTACTCAAAAGTAATCTGGCTACCACCCGCACTCTTCCGAGCCGAAGTGAGGACCTAAGGCGCTCGTTTTTCAACTAGCCCCGCGATGCAGCGCGGGGTCTCGAGTTTGGACATTTGCGGCACCGAACAACGCGGTTGACCCTCACCCGTCGCTTCGTGCCAGCCTCTCCCACACGGAGAGGGAGAACAATCAATGGGGGTCTGGCTCACATCGACGTTTCATGCCACGCTGTTACCACTGTGTCATGAAACGTCTGTTTGTTAGCCTTCAAGTCGGCGCTTAAATCCGTGGATCTCTCCCCCCTTGGGGCCAAACTCCAGGCTCCGCGCTCAGCGTCGGTCTCCCCTACAACTTTTCGGTCAAGAACATGGGGCTAATGCAAAACAGGCCATCTGACACGGCATCAAAAAACAGCGCCGTACTTTTGAATTCCTAAGCCAGAATTTCTTTAATCACATTGCCCTCGACATCGGTTAGCCTGAAATCGCGGCCACTGTAACGGTAGGTCAATTTGGTGTGGTCCAGTCCGAGCTGATGTAGGACGGTAGCATGCAGGTCATGCACGTGGACCGGGTTTTCCACGGCTTTAAAACCAAAATCATCCGTGGCGCCGTAGATCAGGCCACCTCTAATGCCCCCGCCAGCCAGCCACATGGTGAAGCCATAAGGATTGTGGTCACGGCCGTTTTGCACCTTGACCGCAGCACTGTTCTCTACAACCGGCGTACGCCCGAATTCAGACCCGCAAATCACAATGGTTTCATCCAGTAGCCCGCGTGACTTTAGATCCTTGAGCAAGGCAGCAATAGGTCTGTCAGCCTGCTGAGCCAGCTTCTGGTGAACCAGGATGTCCTCATGGTTGTCCCAGGGTTGCCCATTGCCGAAGTAAATCTGTACCACTCGCACACCTCGCTCCACCAGTCTCAAAGCCATCACACAGGCTCTGGCAAAATCTCCTTCACCATATCGTTGTAAGGTCGCTGGGCTTTCCTTCCGAATGTCAAACACTTCAGGGGCTTCCGTCTGCATGCGATAGGCAATTTCCATCGCCTGGATGCCTGCCTCGAGCTGAGGGTCTCCCTTTCGTTGCTCCAAATGCAAACGGTTGAGTTTTTCCAGCAATTCGAGCTGTTCTCTTTGTTGAGAGAGGCTGAGTTGCTTGTTACAAATGTACTGGATGAGCTTCTGGGGATCACTCTCGTTGTTGAGGATATGAGTCCCCTGATAGACAGCAGGCAAGAAGGTTGAATTCCACAATGGTGGTCCCACCACAGGAACCCCGGGACAGAGCACCACAAATCCTGGCAGGTTTTGATTCTCTGTGCCTAAACCATAGGTCACCCAGGAACCCATGGAAGGGCGGCCCGGCTGGATATCACCACAATTCATCATGAAAAGGGAAGATTCATGAATGGGGAGATTCGTGTGCATCGATCGGATAACGCAGATATCGTCGATACACTCGCCCAGCTGGGGGAAAATTTCACTCACTGCAATGCCGCTTTGGCCATACTTCTTGAACTTGAATGGAGATCTTAATAGGTTTCCCGTTTTGCGTTCAGTCATCGGGTTTCCGCCAGGAAACGGATGACCATGATACTTATCCAGCATGGGCTTGGGGTCAAAAGTATCGACCTGAGATAGGCCGCCATTCAAAAAGAGAAAGATGACCCGCTTGGCTTTGGCGGGAAAATGAGTCGGTTTGGGGGCCAGCGAATTCTGAACTTCCCCGGTAGCCGCTGCCTGAAGGAAGGAATTCCCCAGAAGGCCAGCTAGCCCGACGATTCCAAAGCCTCCTCCCATCCTCGATAGTGCCTCGCGGCGAGTGAGGCTGGGTAAGACAGTTGCGTAATGCATATTGGGGGTCCTTCCCTTTCGTATCTTATCTTTATGAATGAGTGGGGTTTCGTTACGTGGCTCTGTGAAGAGCTCGCGAAACCGATTTTCTTTTTCTAAGGCGCACGCCAAGGACGCGTTCTATTTCCTGCGGCAATTCAATCAAAATAAAGAAGCTGGCTGGATACAAGTAATCCTCACCCGACTCATCGACAACCCTGAGACAATTCTCCTTAACGGCAGGTCCATCCGGCAAGACTTAGTAGATCTTCCCGGGTTCAAGGTCAGGTTCAGAATCGGTAATACAGACAGCTACTCGAACTTTTTGGTTACGGTGTTTCTTCATTCCAGATTATGCCAAATATCCTTTGATCTTGAATTTCTTTTTGCCAATGCCGTGGGCTTGGTACCAGTTCGGCCTTTCTTATCCTACCATCAGACAGGCGGACGGTGGCAACCCCTTTTAATTTTCTCCAGCGGCCCGAACCATATTGTCTGCGCAATCGGTCTATATCTCGGATAGACCGCCCAGTTGCGATCGTTTTAACATCGTCGATCCGTCCGATTATTTCGAAAAACATTAATTACAAGTTACAGTCAAAAAACCGCGTGCAAGAAATCATGTTGGCCTTGAGTTCTGTCTTTGTCTTGAGTGCAATGCTGCGCACGAAGTTCTAATCCACAAACAAAAACTCATTCGAACTTAGCAACACCTGGGCATACTGCGGCCAGGACGAAGCGGGGGAGGCGGAAGGGCTGGAGCTCTTATGCAAGAATTCGATGCCCAGCCGAACTTCTGCTTCGGTGGCGTTTCGTCCAAACAGAAGCTGATACGCCCTTTGTATTTTCGCTGACTCATCCGCACCGGATAAGGCATTCAGGCGATTGGCAAGGGCTTGGGCTTGAGCTGCGATTAAGTCGCTATTCAGGAAGAACAGCTTTTGCAAAGGTACATGAGTCACATTTCTCTGTTCGCTGGTAATAGCAGGATTGGGGAAATCAAACAGAGCCAAGGAGCTATTTAGCCTGAAGCGACTGACTTTGCCGTAGACCGTGCGCTTCTGGTTCCCCACATCCAACTCACAAGACGGACCTCCAAGGGTGCTGTTCAAGCTTCCTGTCACAAACAGCAGTGAATCCCGCATGGCTTCAGCATCGAGCCGGCGACGGTTGGCGCGCCAGAAGAGGCGATTATCCGGATCATCGGCAAAATTCTTGGGCGTGTTTTCACTACTCAACTCGTACACCGCCGAGAGCATAATCTCCCGATGCATCGTCTTAATGGACCAATGGCTTTCTCTAAAGCGGCTGGCCAGATACTCCAGCAGGCCGGGATGACTCGGGCGTTCTCCCAGACGACCAAAATTACTGGGAGTACCCACGATTCCCTGTCCAAAATGTTGCTTCCAGATACGATTGACCATCACTCTGGCGGTTAAGGGATGGTTGACGATAGCTTCGGCCAGTTCGAGCCGGCCACTTCCTTTTCGAAAGGGGGTCGGTTCCCCATCGCTCAAGACGGCAAGAAACCTTCGCTGGACCTCCTCCCCCAGATTGAAAGGGCTACCACGCAGGTGAACCTTGAGGTTGGCCGGATGGGCGGATTCGCCAAACCCATGCAGGTAGGGATAAGGTGCAGGCAGCGCTTTCTTAAGGCTCTCCAACTCCGCACGCATCGATTGCAAATGAGATTGCCACTCGGGACCCAGGAATCGGTCCAGTTTTTCGTCTTGGAAAAGTAGCACTCCACCAGCTTTCTTTGCCGGGTCATTGCTGTCGATCTGCGCGGCGAAGAGGTCACTCCAGAGAACAAACTTATCTCTCTCCAAAGACTCAATGCTGATACTGCACCCGGGGCAAAATTCCTCACAGGTGGCGAACCCATTAGGCAAAGAAGTCATGGCCGCGTTCTTCGGGGGTTTATTTTGCTCCAGAATGACACGGTTTCTTTCGTCGATTGATTTCTTCTCGTCAATGATTGCGAGGACGGTCCCCTGAAATTCATCGGCCACTTTCTTGACCGCATCCACGGGTCCCCCATTCTTAAGTAGATCATTCCAGGCATTGAGGTATGGATGATCTCTCTGGGAATTTCCTAAGTACCTAACCCATCTTTCCAGGATTTCCGGGTCGAGCTTTTCTGCTGCTGCCACGGCCTCTAATCTGGGGGTCGGGGGCTGGCTGGACTCATCGCTGCCGGCCCCAATTGCGCCAGATAGACCCGAGATCACCCCAGGGCTGGTAGGATGGCTTATTTCCGCAGTGGACGGAGCTGGCTGAGCCTCTCGGTGCATTTCTAACACCTTCCAGGCTGCCAGCATGTAGCGGGAAATCTTTCTGGCCAGGATTTCACCTAACTGTCTGCTCTCCGTTTGCATAAACTGCTTAATGGCAGCCTCCTGGTCTTTGATCTTTTTCTGATGTTGGTGATAAGCGTTGACCACAAGCTCAGGAGCCAGAGGATATTCCTTGTACTGGGAACTGGAAAAAACACCGGCCAGCGCGTAATAATCCTTGGTGGAGATGGGATCAAACTTGTGATCATGACAACGAGCACAGGCCACAGTAAGACCGAGAAACCCACGCGTAAGAACATCAACCCGATCGTGGCGCTCGTCTGCTCTAGCCTGGAGCGGCACCGTGATATCGTAGTACCAGGGACCGAGCCCGAAGAAACCAAGGCCTGGTAGAAATTTGTCGCGGTCCTTTCGCTCCAGCAAGTCTCCAGCGATTTGCGCCTTGACAAACAGGTCGTAAGGCATGTCCTCGTTAAAGGCCTGGATCACCCAATCCCGATAACGAAATGCATTGGGATATGACTCCTGGGACAGGCCACGGGCATCATCTTCGCCATAGCGGGCTACGTCCAACCAATAGCGTCCCCAGCGTTCCCCATAATGCGGCGAAGCTAACAGGCGGTCTACCACCTTCGCAAAGGCTTGCGGAGAGGAATCATTGAGAAAAGCTTCCACTTCTCCCGGAGTGGGTGGTAGCCCAGTGAGGTCGAAGCTGGCGCGGCGAATCAGGGTTCGCTTGTCAGCTGCCTTGACTGGCTTCAGTCCTTGCGCCTCCAACCGCGCCAGAATAAATCGGTCGATGGGAGACTTTACCCAGCTCGTATCCTTGACCTCCGGCAGGGCAGGCTCATGAATCGGTTGGAAAGACCAGAACGCCTTTTGTTCTGCGGTAATCGCGTAGGCAGTCGCCTGGGGTGCAGGTTGGGCCGCTTTCTTCATCACTGGCCACGGCGCTCCCATTTTCACCCAGGTCGCCAGATCTGCGATCTCCTGGTCTTTTAACCTTCCTCCCAGTGGCATTTTCAGCCGCTCATCGGTCTGATTGACGGCACGGACGAGAAGACTCACCTCTGGTTTCCCAGGGACAATGGCAGGACCTGACTTGCCCCCTTTGAGCAAACTCTCCCGGGAATCCAGTTGCAGTCCACCCATTTGTGAGCTGGTATGGCAGGCAAAACAGTTGTTCGCCAACACAGGCCGGATGCGTGTTTCGAAGAACTCCAGGGGATCGTTTTGGGGCTCAGCCTTTAACACCAGCACTGATGGAAGCAGGAAACAGCCCCATAAAATAGAAGGGATCATGGAACGCAGAACGAGAATTACCTTTTGAGATCCAGATTTCATTAGACGACCGTTTCCAACGGCTCCAATCGAATACAACCTTATTCTACTATCTCAGAACTTGAGGCACAACGTCTCCTTCCTTAAGTCTTTTGGCTGTAAACAGAGGCGGCGGCAAGGAACATTGAGAGATTGACTTAGATTTTGACCTTCGGCGTGTGCTGGCTTGACAGCGCTTCCCTCCGCCTGCGGCTAGACACAGGTCTCGCTCGGTGGCAGCTCGAAGGTATCGTGTGCACCAGAACACCGACGAAACCTGGATTTGGAGGTGGGATCCGCTTTACTCAAACCTCCGGGCGCCCCGAAGGAGGTTCCGGATCGACTGGTCCTAGACCAAGACCCATAGGCAGCTCTTTGGTCACTGCGCTGCTCCTGCGGTCATCTACGAACCGCCGATAGGGATAATCCCAAGGCCGAGAAAATAAAGCCAGCGCTTGCCAGCGGCCACGGCAATGTCGGAGGCGTGGTACCCGCCGTAAACCCATACAAAAAGGAAGAAAACTCCAATACCCAGCGCCACGTGTCTCAGGAAGCCGGGCATGAGCACCGGACGCCTCAGCTCCGGGTGCCTTTGCCGGTAGAGGAAGTAGCCTATCAAGGCCAGAGAGACGCTCAGCAGATAGCCCATGTTGGAGAAAATGTAGATCTCGAAAGGTGAGCCGAAGAACACCACAACGATGGAACAAACCAAGTTGAAGGCCATCGCAGAATCTGGTACACCGTGCCGGTTGGTGTGTTGGAAGAGTCGTGGAAGAAGGCCGTCGCTGGCAACCTGGTAGAGTGCACGCCCACAGCCCATGATCGCGTTTAGCACCGAGAGCAGCAGCGCCACGATCAAGGGAATTCCTATGACCCACTTTACCCACCCTTCGGCTCCAAAGATGGCTTCAGTGTAGCCGAGGAATGCCGTCAGGGGATCCGTTTCGGCACGGCCGAGCACAATCACCAGCATCAGCGGGACGGCGACGTAAAATGGCAATCTTCGCATCTCGAGCCGGATTTTGGCATTCCCCGATATAACAGGCCGACGCCTCCATGGCCAGCACTGACCACGTCATGATGAAGATCCAACTGATAAAATAGGCGAAGTTCCCGACAGTGGGGTCGGCCAGGTGAAACCCGGAAACGTTGCTCCACTGCAACGTAGAGGGCTTAAAGAACGGCAGAAAAATGAGCAGCGTCAGCGGCACCATCGAAACGACGCCCAGAAGCGTGGCGAATCCTGCCCCAAGCCGGATGCCGAGATAGCACGGGATAAACAGGATAAGAAGTCCAATGAGAGCGATGATTAGCACGTTGGTGTTGATCGTAGCGCTGATCGGGGTGAACTCCTTTCCTAAAGGAATGTGCCACAGGGTGGCAATATATCTAGCGGCGAGGATCATGTTTATGGGAGCCACAGGAAACCAGCCGAGCCCGTAGGTCCAAGCAGAAAGGCCGCCTACGTGCTTCGCGACACCCGGTCC
>QHZP01000189.1 GCA_003224715.1 Acidobacteriota bacterium
AGCTTCTTCTCTCTTTGGAAAAGTTCTCTTTCCCGTTGCGTCAGCGCTTGATCCTTTTTTTCCAGAAGCTCTTCTTTCTGGTTATGACGTTTCTCTACACTCTGTAACTCTAGTTTGCGATCTCTGGTTTGTTTTTCAATTTCGGCGCGAAGGCTAAGAATCTTATCCTTGGCCTCAAGCAACGCCTCTTTTTTAATGTTCTCAGCTTCTTTCTTAGTATCTCCAATAATTCTCTGAGCAGTCTGTTCTGCCGCTTTTATGGAACTCAAAACCTGTCGGGCTTTCAAAAGCATCACAGAGAGCACAATGATCAAGCCAACCGCCATAGCAAGTGCCAAATAAACCACGGGGTTCATAGTCTCTCCTCAATAGTTTCAACCCGTAAACTGGTTCCTGGGAAATGACCGCACGGAGAGGGTTTGCAGCCACAGCGAACAATATACCAGTCATAACGATTATTTCATTTCCCGATTGATAGTTTACGAAACAATTATCAAAATGCCACCTACTAATCGCTTGATTATAGTCCAGTGGGTAGGGAATTACAATAAAAGGGATGCCAGACTCCCAAGGGGGAATATAAACAAGGCGGGCGATTTGAAAGAAAAGACCCCGCTTTGCCGTGAGGCACTCTATTTGGACCTGGATACCAGGTGGGCGCCTTATACTATCACTTTAGGAAACTTCATCTGGTGAAGCTTACACACGGTGAATAGAATCGGGCTCCCATGCAAATAGGTGTTGGTTCAAATAATGACGCGCCAACACGTACATCGCAGGGTGAATGTGATTTTAGATAGCCACCCATTACAGGTCAAGCGATATTTTTCACGTCATGCCTGTCAGACTTCAATTTCATCTCTTGAGCACTTGATCAAGCAACCTGGAACACTCCGTGCTCTTGTCGTAGACGGTAGACTCAAATTCCTTCGAACGCTCACGCTCCCGGAATAGTTCATCGGAGATGTTCAATGCCGCCAACACCGCCACCTTTAAAGAGTCTACGGTCTTGCTGCCCAGAGCAATCTCCCGCATTTTCTTATCTACATAGGCGGCCAATTCCTTAACATAGTCTGACTCAATTCCACCCTTGATCTGGTAGAACTGATCGTAAATTTCTACGCGGGTCAATCCTTCAGGGCTTTGCATGGAATATACTCCAGGAGTTTCTTAGTTTCGATTTCGATTACACGGTCAGTTCTTCTAAATTATCTAAGATAGTTTCAACCCTTTCCTTGACCAGGTCCTTCTGTTTTTTGAACTCTTGAATTTCCAATTTCAGGTGGTCATTCTCGGTTGCCAGTTGGTCCAGTTGCGACTTCATCTTGAGGACATCTTTCTCGAGAGATTCCTTTTGGAGCCTAATCGCTCTAAACAGTTCAATGACGCGATAGACTTTGTTTTCTAACTCCGTAAATTTTTCTAACCCGTCACTCACATCACATCCTTACTTGGGGTCCTTATCTCAACACCCAGTGTTTCTGTCAGAAGAGCCTCAATCTTCTCGTGATGCCGATTTACTTCTTCCTCGGTCAATGTTCGATCCAAAGCCTGATAAACGATACTGATTGAAATTCCTTTTTTGTCTGAGGGGAGCCTTTCTCCCATATAAAGATCAAACGGAAAGATCTTTTGTATCTCTTCGATGTGGGCCTGCTGAATCGTCGACTCGATTGTACTATAATCGATGTCTTTATTAACAAACATTGACAGGTCTCTTTGAATGGATGGAAACCTAGGAATCTCGTGGAAAGCTTTCTCGGTGGCTCTTACGTTGTACCAGGGTCGCAACGGAATCTCCGCAACCAAGACGGGTTGTTTAATCTTGTACTGTTCGCAAACTTTGGGATGAAGCTGGCCAAGAAACCCCAATTTCTGGCCACCCCATCGTATCTCTGCAGAAACCCCAGGATGGTAGTGGCGTAGGGGGGAACAGGACGGCTCCCCTTTTTCCGTCCTGTGCATCGAACCGACGAAACGTACCTGCTTGACTGGAATTCCCAGCAACTGGAGAAGAATTTCGATGTCGCCTTTCAGATCGAAGAAATTGATGGCCCGGGTTACGCTATGAACGCTCTTCTCCTGGTAGTTTCCACTTGTGATCATTCCCAGGTACTCGTCTTCTTGTACCTGGCCGGCATTCTTGCGATAGGTCTTACCCATTTCGTAGATCCTGGCGCTCCTCATGCCTCGATTGTAATTACGCAAGAATGAGCGCAAGAGTCCAGGCAACAAAGAGGATCTCATCACGCCCGTTTCAGTAGAAAGCGGGCTTAACAGCCGAATGGGTTGCTGGTCAGTAAATCCTTGATTTTCCAACTCATCAACAAAAGAGTAGGTTAGAGTTTCGGAGTAGCCCAGATGCATTAATCCCTCTTTTAGAATTTTCTGTTGGGAATATTCTGGCCGGCGACGAGAACCCTCTTTCCAGGTGGGTAAGGTGGATAGGAATTTGTCGTACCCGTAATGCCGCGCAATTTCTTCGATCAGATCAATCTCCCTCTCAACATCCAGCCTTGAGGTAGGCAAATCAACTCGCCACCCTTCAGCCAATCCTTCAACAATCTTGAAATTTAACAGGTTCAGAATTTCCCCCACGACCGGCGGCTGGATTTCAGATCCCATCACTTGAGTAATGCGAGACTTTCGCAGGAAGAGAGGCTCCCGTCTGACTACTTGAGGATAACAATCAACGACCCCCTGCTGGACTTGTCCGCCAGCCAGCCGGCGGATCAGAGAAGCGGCCCGGTCCAGAGCGAGGACCGTTGCATTAACATCCGCTCCTCTCTCAAAGCGATGGGAGGCTTCCGTGTGCACAGCCAGCGACTTCGAGGTCCTCCTTATGGAAAGGGGGTCAAACCAGGCGCTTTCCAGCAGGACTTCGCGGGTGGAAAAACCAATTTCACTTTCCAGGCCGCCCATTATCCCAGCCAAGGCAACTGGTCGGACTTGGTCCGCGATGACCAGCATTCCACGTTCCAGTTTCCTTTCCAGTCCGTCAATTGTGACGAGCCTTTCTTCATGGCGAGCTTCCCGAACAATAATCTTCCTGCCTTCGATTCTCACAAGATCGAAGGCATGTAACGGGTGACCCAATTCCATAAGCACATAGTTGGTAATATCGGCGATATTATTGATTGAACGAAGACCGAGCGCCTCCAGCCGCCGAACCAGCCACTCAGGAGAAGGAGCTACCTGTACGCCACAAATGACGCGGGCACTGTAACGGGTGCACAACCTTCGGGATTCTATTTCAACCGTTACGTGGGCATTAACTGGACTCGGTGATTGTTCCAGGCGGACATCAATCGGCTTGAGCGGTTTCCTATATAAAGCAGACACTTCTCTAGCCACACCGACATGACTTAAGCAATCCGGTCGATTGGTTGTCAGGTCCAGTTCGAATAGGAAATCCGCCTCAAGTGGCTCCACCGTTTCGACGACAACCCCAACATTTGTCAAGTCAGCAGCGAGCTGCTGGGGGGAAACGTCGATATCAACAAATTCCTTTAGCCACTGCCAACTAATTTTCATATGTCAAAACTGTTCCAGAAATCGCAAGTCACTTTCGTAGAAGTGCTGAATATTACTGATTGAATATTTCACCATGGCAAAGCGCTCGATCCCAATTCCAAACGCAAAGCCGGTGTATCTTTCCGGATCGTAATGAACATAATTAAAGACTGCCGGATTGACCATGCCGGCACCCAGGACCTCGATCCATCCGCTCATTTTGCATATTCGGCAGCCTTTCCCGGAACAAACAAAGCAGGAAATGTCCACTTCGGCACTGGGCTCCGTAAATGCAAAATAGCTCGGCCGGAAACGAACCTTAGTCCTTTCGCTGAAAAAGGCTTTCAAGAAATATTCTAATGTTCCTTTGAGGTCTGCGAAAGTAATCCCCTCATCCACGGCCAAACCCTCTACCTGATGAAACACGGGAGAGTGGGTCGCATCAGGATTGTCATGACGGAACACTCGGCCTGGACAAATGATGCGAAGGGGAGGTCGCCGAGTTTCCATCGTGCGAATTTGCACGGGAGAAGTGTGAGTCCGCAATAGTAATGAGTCCGAAACATAAAACGTGTCCTGAGCATCCCTGGCGGGATGATGTTCGGGAATGTTCAAAGCTTCGAAGTTGTAATAGGGCGTCTCAATCTCGGGGCCATCTTCAATGGAATATCCCATCGAATAGAAAATGTCTTCGATCTCATTGCCAACTTGACTGAGCGGATGGGCGTGTCCCAGAAGTCTTCGATTTCCCGGGAGGGTGACATCGACTTGTTCTGAAGCCAGGCGGTCGTTCAATACCTGGACTTCCAGTTGACCTTTCATTCGTTCAAGGGCGCTCTCCAACTCAAGCTTTAGCTCATTGAGCTCTTTGCCTATCTCCGCTCGGTTATCAGGCGTTACATCCCGAAGTTGCTTCATCAGGAGAGTTAGAAGGCCCCTTTTCCGGCCGAAGTAGCTGTCGCGTAGTTCAGCCAGCTCTTGAATTGAGTTAGCCTTGTTGGCCTCCTCATAGAATGTATTTCTGATCTGTTTACTCTTTTCCAGCACGTCGTTTCTTCACCCATTCAAAGCGGTGTCACCTGATAGAAGAAAATGGGGCTAGACCCCATTTGGCTGGCTCTGGCACAGCCAAACCGTAATCAGATTTCGTCTCAGACCGACACCTCATTCGGTTTCGGTCACTTTCTTCCCAAGCTGGAGCAGAAGGGGTGGGGGTGAGGAAGTAAATTGGGGAGAAAAACTTGAATCAAATAAATCAACTCTCGACCCCTGGGGCTTTTTGGCTGGACCCATTGGGTATAGTCAGAACCGAGGGCCGAAACATCGCGGGAGGCTTTCTCCACGAAATACTCAAGCCGCCAGCGCCTCTTTGGCCGTGTGAGCCAATTGGGCAAATGCTCCCGGGTCCCTCACCGCCAGATCAGCCAGGATTTTCCGGTCCAGGTCAACTCCGGACTTTTTAAGGCCGAAAATCAACCGATTATAAGAAAGACCGTTCAATTTAGCGGCCGCTCCTATGCGGACAATCCACAATCTCCTGAAATCTCTTTTCCTTGCGCGCCGGTCGCGGGAGGAATACTTTAGAGCCTTATCCACCGATTCCTTGGCCGAGCGATAGAGCTTACTCTTGGTACCACGAAACCCTGAAGCTCGTTCTAAGATCTTTCGCCGGCGATCTCGCCGACTGGTTCCTCGCTTTACTCTTGACACTGCCTCTTCTCCTTAGGTTAAGTTCTCAGGCATATGGCAGCATATGACGAACTTTCCTTGCTTCCGCTGAACTCACCAAAACATTTTTGTCCAGCTTCCTCTTTCGTTTGGAGCTCTTCTTCGTCAGTATGTGGCGCGCATGAGAATGGCCGCGTTTGATCTTCCCTGAAGCCGTCACGTGAAAACGTTTTCTAGCGCCCCTGTGAGTCTTTATTTTCGGCACTGCTTGTCTCCGGTCAGGTCGTAGAACTTCATTTGTTTACTTCTTGGGAGAAAAAATGACAAACATATTACTCCCTTCCATCTTTGGAAAGCCCTCAACAACAGCCACTCCGGCAAGATCTTCGATCAGCCGTCCGATCAACTGTCGCCCAATTTCTTTGTGGGCCATTTCTCTTCCGCGGAACATCACGGAAGCCTTAGCTTTGTCCCCTTCCTGCAAGAAACGGACGATGTTGTTCTTCTTAAACAAATAGTCATGCTCGTCGGTCATTGGTCGGAACTTGATTTCTTTGACCTGGATGACCTTCTGATGTTTCTTGGCCTCATGAGCTTTCTTATTGAGCTGGTAAAGATACTTGCCGTAATTCATTATCCGGCATACCGGCGGCTGAGCCGTGGGTGAGATTTCAACCAGATCTAAATCCTTCTCCTTGGCAATCTTCAGTGCCTCAAAAGGCGGTAAGATCCCGATTTGACCGCCATCTTCGTCAATCACTCGAATCTCTTTGGCTCGAATACGCTCATTGACTCTAGTATTTTTGTTGATTCACGCACCTCCTACTTTATTGGCCCGGACAACAGCGACGGCTAAAGCCTTGCACGCCTATAAATCCTACCGTGCGCAGCCTCTACGGCCTTACAGACCTTTGGTTTCTTAAATCCTCAACCAACTGCACGAACTTTTCAAAAGAAAATGATCCTAAATCGCCCTCAAATCGGTTTCGAACCGCCAGAGTGCCATTCTCGACTTCCTTGTCGCCGAGAATAACCATGTAGGGAATTTTTTCCAACTGGGCCTTTCGAATCTTGATATTTACCTTTTCATTTCTCAAGTCCGTTTTGACCCGGATATTTTCCTGCGCTAATCGAGCCTGAAGCTGATGAGCGGCCTTATTGTGACGATCGCTGATGGGCAATAACATCACTTGAACCGGGGCCAGCCACAAGGGAAAAGCGCCTGCATAATGCTCAATCAAAATCCCAAAAAAACGT
>QHZP01000190.1:0-6663 GCA_003224715.1 Acidobacteriota bacterium
TACACTGAGCCATGTTTGCGATTCTTGACCAGGCACGGCAGCACGGTGCGACTGCGTAGCACCGCCACTCGACTCGAAGTCGCGTCAAGAAGAGTGTGCGGCATTCTCCTCAACGATGGAACCAGACTGACCGGAGATTATTACTTAAGTAGCTTACCGCCAGATGCCCTGCTGAAGCTCTTGCCCGAGGAAGTGGTCGATGGCTCGGGGGGATTCGGCAGCTTGCGTCATTTTGAAACTTCTCCAATCACAGCTATCTACCTCTGGTTTGATCGCCAAGTCACGCAGTTAAAACAGGTAGCCCTCCTGGGGCGGAAGATACAATGGATTTTCAATAAGGCCTCGAGCGCTGACTCCTCCCTGGGAGGAGAGGATTCTTATGTGGGCTTGGTTGTGAGTGCTTCTAGGAAGCTATTGCCGCTCGGTCCCAGCGCGATCGTGGAGATGGCTTTGGATGATCTGAGGGAAGTCTTGCCTTCAGTGAGAGAAGCCGCCGTGTTGGGCAGTGTCGTCATTAAAGAACCTTCTGCGACTTTCTCCTGCCGGGCCGGCTGCGACGAAATTCGCCCGAAACAAAAAAGCGCCCTGGAGAATTTTTTTATATCCGGTGACTGGACAGCTACGGGCTGGCCGCCGACCATGGAAGGAGCAGTACGCAGCGGTTATCGCTGCGCGGAACTAATTCTGGAAAGGGAAGGCCACGCGTCTTCGATACTTCAGCCCGATCTGCCGACGGCCAGGCTGTCACGGTGGATCGGACGGTTTTGAAAAGAGCCATCGGCTGTCAGCCCAAATTAGCCATCAGCTGTCAGCCTTCAGCACTCAGCGCTAAAGGTAAGGCAACCCAATAAAGGAGTTCATTATTATCGCGTTCAGTTCCCATTCTCAGGAAGGGCTGAGGGCTGATTTGGGCTGACAGCTGAGGGCTGACGGCTAATTTGCCAGCTTCGTCGTCCCATGCAGCTCTTGCGGTATGGAAAAGTGAACGTCTTCATCTTCGGCGTTCAGTTCCTCAACAGCACTCGCTCCCAGCGAGCGCAAGTGATTTATAACGCGCCTCACAAACTCCTCGGGCGCCGACGCGCCAGCTGTTACCCCGACAACTTCCACATTGTCCAGCCATTCCGGCTTGATCTCCGTTTCATCATTAATCAAGTGAGCCGGTACACCCACTGCCGAGGAAACCTCGCGCAAACGTTGCGAGTTGGAGCTGTTCTGGGAGCCAATCACGAGCATGAGGTCCACTTGTCCCGCAATGTCTTTAACTGCGTTCTGACGATTCTGGGTGGCATAGCAGATGTCATCTTTTGGTGGAGACTGCATTTTCGGGAACTTAAGCTGTAGGGCCTTCACAATTTGTGCCGTGTCGTCCAGGCTCAGCGTGGTCTGGGTGAGATAGATGACCTTGTCGGGATTCGGAACCTCTAAGCGTTCGACCTCTTTAACCGAGCTGACTAGCTGCATCGGCGCTTCACCCATGGTACCTTCCACCTCTTCGTGTTGGGGATGGCCAATAAGAATTAGTGAATAGCCTTCGCGCGTGAAACGAATGGCTTCCAGGTGGACCTTGGTCACCAGGGGGCAGGTAGCGTCGATCTGTCGTAAACGCTTACGCTTGGCCAATTCTCGGACGTGAGGGGAGACGCCGTGTGCACTGTAGACGCACACCGCCCCGTCAGGAATTTCTTCGATGCTGTTAACGAAGATCACATCCCGCTTGCTCAGATCTTCCACAACGTAGCGATTGTGAACGATTTCGTGGAAAACATAAATCGGCAAAGGAAACAAATCCAGTGCCCGCTCGACAATTTCAATAGCACGAACCACACCGGCGCAGAACCCGCGTGGCTTCGCCAGTACCACCCTCTTAAGCGCCATTCACAACCTCCCGTTCAACAGCCCTGGAGGTGTGAAAGAATTCCGATGCATCCCTCGAACCATTTCCCCTAGTGGGGCCACGGAGTTCACTCTAATGTTTTCTTCCCCCGGCCACCCATCGGCGCAGGGGGCAGGGGAACAGGGGCACTTGGATCGCACTCATTTCTTCACACCGTCCTTCAGAGTTCCTGCCCTTTCGGCACGGTCCGCACATCGCCGGCCCAAGTCTTTATTCAAACGCGTCTAATCTACCATTTTGGGAGGCCGTTATCAATTACCTCATGTTATCGAGCAGCCGACGGGCCTTGCTTCTGAGCTCTTCCTGCTCCGTAGCGGTTCGGGCGGGATCAGCCAGATTGATAACACTTTCCAGCAATCTCTTTCCATCCTCCTTTCGGCCAATCCTGGCGTAAGTCTCACCCAGGAAAAGCTTCAAATCGGAGTTGGTCGGGCCTACTTTGAGTCCATTTTCCAGGAGCGCCAGCCCGCGCCGATCGCTCCCGCCAAGGAGTCTCGGTAGCCTTATCTCCATTTCGCCCAACGCCAAATAGCCGCCGCCGTTCTCGTAAGCAGGATCCAGCCTTAAAGCCCACTCAAACTCACCACGAATTGTCTTAATTAGCCATAAACTTTTGAATGGTCCCTCCAACTCAGCGCGACTGCCAGAATTGGCGGCCAGCCAGAAGTGACCTTCCGGACGTTGGCTTTCGAGGTTTACGGCTTTTTTGGCTGCTTCAATTCCATCCTTGAGCAGCTTGAGCTTGCCAGCCTCGTCTTTTTGCCGGTCACTGAGATAGTATTTGTACTTGGCCAACCGCCAAAGCATTTCATAATTGGAGGGATCGCGCGCCAGCGAATTCTCGAGCAAGATAATTGCCTCCTTTAGATTTTCAACCTCGTCGCGACCCGCAAAGAGTTTCTCAATTCGAGTCAGCAAATTTTCTTGAGCAGGCAACCCCGTTGACCATGACGAAATGAAGCCGCAAAGAACCACGACATCAAGAAATGCAATCAGTGATCTCGGTGACTTGCTTTCAACGGGGCCTCTTCGCATACCTGTTAAGTTAAGAGATGGGAATGACAAAAACGTACAGTGGAGAGGGGGGTCTCCCGCCGGCGATCAGAAGTTTGCGGTTTTAGAATCCCCGTTCTGTTAAACCCGCGCTGGTCGCCGCGCGGACCACGCCTCCCACATTCGGTTGCAGGGCGGGCTTGTCCTTAACTCACTCGAACCATCTTTCCGTCGTCAAGAAGCTCAAACCTTCCTCCCCGCCACTCAACTTTCTTGCCGGCGATACCCAAGCACCAGATGAAAAAGCTCAGGATGTCTCTGGCGGGAACAAGCCAAATATACTTTCGCAGAATTTCATCTCCAAGCCAGCGAACCCCTATCAGCCAGCTCATGGTTAGACGAACCGCCAGGGTCGATCCTAGAAGCAGGAAACTCAGCGCTGAAGCGCTGGAAACAATAGCATAGAGGACCGCTAGGGTCGTCCCGTTGGTGAGAATCAAGCCCAGGTATGCCCTCGGGCGACTGGCTCGTATTCCGCGGGCCAGTCGAATCTGATGTCTTATCATGCTGACGAATTTCAAAGGGCCTTGAACCGTTTGGGCGACATAACTGGAAAGGCTGACCTCATAGCCCGCCTTCCAAATGAGATTGCCTAGCATGAAATCATCAGCTAGATAGTCAGCGATGACTTGAAACCCTCCGATTGACTGAAGGACTTTCTTTTTCGTCGCCATCGTTGCTCCAAGAGCAAATCGCATTCCTTCCAGCAGACGAGCTACCAGTACACCCGGCTGAAATTCCGCCGTTATTCCAATGGCTTCCAGTATTGACGCAGCACTTGAGGCTTCTGCCACCCGGTAAAGGCAAGTGACCAGCCCAACCTTCTCTTCGCCTAAGGGTGGGACGACAATGCGAAGGTAGTCTTTTCCGACTCGGACGTCACTATCGACTATCACAATCTGCTCATGCTTGACTCGTCCAAGCATGTTTTGCAAATTGCTCACCTTGAGATTTTGACCTATCGTCTCCGGACAAATGACTAACTCAATATCCCGAGCCGGGAAATCGGCCATGAGTTTTTGAATGATGGGAATGGAAGAATCCTGAGGGTCGCGAACGCCGAAAACAATTTGGTATTCGGAATAATCCTGGCGGCAAAACGTGGCATAGTTCTCATAGGCGCCGGCGTCAGCTCCACAAAGAGGGATCATGATGGTAACGGGCAAAGATTGGCTATCCGTGATACGGCCTGTCTGGGAAAAGAAACGGGCCGCAGCTAAGATACTCAAAAGATAGTAAGCGAGGGCGGCGATGGTTAAGCCAAGAAGCAGAAGCTTAATTGCGGCGGCGAATATCACCATTCAAGGTAGGGAGATAAGTGCAACGCCGAAACAAACTAGAATTGTGCCCGACCAGCGAAGAGGATTGATTTTTTCTTGCAGGACAAGCCTGGCTCCAAGAGTACTGATCACATAGCTGAGGGACGTTGCAGGGATTGTGTAGCTCAGGTCAGCCCAGGAGAGAACGGCCAAAAACGCGCAGAAGCTGATCGCCATCGAAAAAAGGCCGGCCAGAAAATCTCTTTTGGTCAAGATTCGCCCTCCAATCACCAGCAGTTCCCTCAGTTGCAGTGTTGAAATTTCACCGATCTGCTTCAGTCCTCGCGCAATTAAGACCTCTCCTGCGGAACTGGCCAGGACAATGACCAAAACCGCGATGGCCGTCTTCATCCCCTCACCTCCGTCGGGATTCGTTCCTTCTTCCGGTCTGATTCAACCTTCTTGGTGTCCGACCTGGCAACCACGACCACCCCTATCGAAATGAGCGCCGTGCCCACCCATCGCAGTGGGGACACCGCTTCGCCCAGGAAGTAGTGGGCCGAGGCCACGTTGACAACGTAGCCGAAAGAAGTGGCCGGTAGGACGAGGCTTAAATCAGCCCAGGATAGAGCGGCGGTAAAAAGCAGGAAGAAGAGGGTTAAGAAGGCGGTAGCGATCCAGATCGTGGGGCTACCGGCAGCCTGCAGAAAAAGTGAAAACCAGTAGGTATTTCCTGCCAGGTCCGACACAACCAGAGACTTCATTCCCTTGCTCAGGAGTATGTTTCCGGTGGCTTGGGCCGATATGGCCAGAGTCAAGACCACAGTGGTTTTCATCGACAAGGTTCTAACTCAAAATAATTGGTCAATCTGATTTTCAGATGCCTCACCTGTTCGATCACTCTGTGGCTAGTCAAGGCTTCGTATTCGATCCGTGATGGAAGCTGCTCGTCACTCTTCCGGCCGGCATCATGAAGCGCCGGATGAAAATAAATCTCGTTCGACTCCGCCCGAAGGTTCTCCAGGGCGTAGAGGAAGTAGGTTTCATCCATCTTACCGCTCTGAAAATTACCGTAAACGCGTTCTGGGAAAACAAAGTGTTTGGCTATGAGTTTCTTCCTCATGATACGGACCAGCGGGGAAAAAAGCAGGGACAGGATGATTTTCTTGAGAAACGAACTTCGGTCAAAGCGAAGAGCCAAACCAAGGTCATCCTTGGGCACCCGCATCCGCCTGACGCCAAACTTTTCTCCGAGTTCAACCGCCGCATTGAAAATAACGGGGTGGACGTGCATATGGAGGTGCGCATCGATGTGCGAGAATGGGAGACCAGTCGACTGAAATTTTTCAAACTGAGCTGCCAATTCCTTTCGGAGTTGAGCGCGAGCTCGCCTTGAGAAGTAATATTTCAACCCGGCGAAACCGGGATGGCAGGAAAAGAAACCTTTTTCGTTTACGAGGGCTGGAATCTCCGAGCGTGGCAGCACCGAACGGCCCATCACAGTGACAAGGTGTATTCCTACGCCCAACCCTCGATTTTCTTTGGCCAAATGGACGGCTTCATCAAAAGCCTCGCCCATGACCATCAAACTACAGCTTGTCAACACTCCTTTTTTGAAGGCGTGGACGACCGCCTCATTGACCTCTTTGGACATGCCGAAGTCGTCCGCATTTACAATCAACTGGATGGGTCTCACCTGAGTCCGAATTATTCATGAACGTTCTTATAGCGCAGCGTCGTTAGTTTTGTCACTCCCTCACCCGGCCTGCGGCCACCCTCTCCCAAGGGGGAGAGGGGCTGGGGGTGAGGGGGCAGGAGCAAGAAGGCGGCACCCATGCGAAATTAATCATGTCGTCAGGTAATAGTTCCACCAACTTGCTGACGGACTTGAAACGACGTCCTGCTGCTTTCTGAAAACCTCGAATCGTGCAGGGCGCGCTTCAAGCTTTGGCCTGGGCTTTGGCAAACTGCTTTCTCCGTGCTCGAAGCCGAAGGAATTCCTTGGCTTCCTTGTACAGGCGTTTGCGTTCAGTGTGGTTGAATAGCCCGCGACGAACGATCCTGAAGACAATCCGCGGCCGGAAATAGTAGCGATCGTAGAAATGTTCGACAGCTTCCACAATCTCTTGGCGAGTCAGCCCTGGATATTCGAGGTTGGGCAGTTGATGTCCCAGTTCATCGGTCATCGCGTCACCCGTATAGTAATTGTTCTTCCGCAGATATTCATCAAACTCAGTCCCGGGATAAGAATGCGCAATGGAAACCTGGATGGTTTCACAATCCAGTTCCTGGGCAAACCTCAAGGAGCGCTCAATGGTCTCATGGGTTTCACCGGGAAGTCCGATGATGAAGTCTCCATGGACAATGAGGCCCAGGCTCCTGCAATTTTTCATAAAGGCCAAAGCCTGCTCCAGGGTGGCACCCTTTTTGATGTTTTGGAGAATTGTGGTATCG
>QHZP01000190.1:6760-10950 GCA_003224715.1 Acidobacteriota bacterium
GACCAGGTGAACTTAAGCGGCTTTAGTTTCGCGCAAAGTTCCAAGACGCGGTTCTTCCCCCAGGCAAAGGTATCATCATCGAAGAATATCTCTTTGACATTGGGGAACAGTTGTAGAGCTCGGGCGACCTCGGCAGCCACGTTGTCGCTGCTGCGAATCCGCCAGGGATGTCCACTGATGGTTTGCGGCCAGAGACAGAAAGTGCAGAGCGCTGGACAACCACGGGAGGTATAAAAAGCAATATAGGGGTGAAGCAAGAAGGGCACGTTGTATCGAGTCACATCCAGGTCTCGCTTATAAATGTCAACAGCAAAGGGGAGAGCGTCGAGATTATTCACCTGCGGCCGGTCGGGGTTATGCACGATGTGGCCATTCTTTCTGTAGCTGATGCCGCTGATTTCCTCCAGCCGCTTCCCCCAGGCAAATTCGGCCACTGAATAGTCAAATTCTTTTCTGGCCACAAAATCGACTGCCGAGGAAGCTTTCAGACTTTCTTCTGGCTTAACGGTAACCGGAGGGCCGACCAAAGCGATCTTAATGTCGGGCCTGGCGGCTTTCATCATTTCGGTGAGCTGGATTTCATTCTTAAATCCGGGAGTGCTCGTGAAGATCACTGCGAAATCGTAGTCTTTCGAAGTCTTAACTGTCTCCTCTGGGGTAACTCCATGCGGAGGAGCGTCCAGCAGCCGGCTTTCCTTAATCAGGCCTGCAGGATAGGCGAGCCACACCGGGTACCAAAAAGAGGTGATTTCCCGAGTGGCCGGCCAGCGTGAACTGGCTCCGCCATCGAAATTGGGAAAAGAAGGGGGATTCAGCAGCAAGGTCTTCATTCAGCCTCCGACTCTTATGAACGATAGAAGGTAAGGGCATGGTCTAGGAACACCGGCACCCCTCGCCGGACTTGGGAAAGAGTATTTCGAGAGGTCATAGAAGTCAAGTCTTTGTGATGGAAAGCGTTTGCGTTGGATACGGAGGTGATGGGGCATGCGTACCCAATCGGCTCCTCGCGTCATGACTCGGAAACTTTTTCAAAAGTCTTGATGCTACCGTCACAACTACATTAGCATTCACCAGAGATGGTAGAGTGCGTTAGCCGTGTTTTGTCCGTAATGCTGCCATGATTTCCATAAGTAGCTGATTGATGCGTTACGCCAAAAGCGCTAACGCATCCTACTGCGATCACAGAAGAAGGGACTGAAAGGAACTTGATATGCTCAAGCGGACTGTCGTATGGGCATTCACGATCTTGGCGACGCTGGCTGGAGCAACCTTGGATCCATCTCTAGCCGCCGAACCAAAGGTAGAGTTGCTTTGGCCGAAGGGAGCGCCTGGAGCCGTGGGAAAAGAGGACGCAGATCGGCCAGAGCTGCGAATTTATTTGCCTGCCGCCAAGCCCAGTGGCACTGCCGTGGTGGTTTGCCCGGGTGGCGGTTATGGGGCGCTGGCTATGGACCACGAAGGACGGCAGATTGCGGGTTGGCTCAACTCATTGGGTGTTGCGGCCTTCGTGCTTAAGTACCGGTTGGGCCCGCGCTACCACCACCCCGCCCCATTGCAGGATGCGCAACGGGCGCTGCGTTACGTCCGTCTCCATGCCCAAGAGCTTGGAATAGCCCCGGACCGAATTGGCATTTGGGGGTTCTCCGCGGGCGGCCATCTGGCCGCGACCGCCGGCACCCACTTCCATGCGGGAGACTCCAAGGCCGCAGATCCAATCGAACGAATCAGTTCGCGCCCGGACTTTCTGATATTGGCTTATCCAGTAATCTCATTCACAGCGGAATACACGCATCTCGGGTCCCGGAAAAATCTCTTGGGAGATAACCCTGATCCGCAGCTCGTAGAAAGCTTGTCGAATGAGAAGCAGGTCACGCCAGAGACGCCGCCGACGTTTCTTTTTCACACCGATGGAGATACGGGAGTGCCGCCGGAGAACAGTGTTTCCTTTTATTTGGCCCTGCGCAAGGCCAGGGTGCCGGCAGAAATGCATATTTACGAGCAGGGACCTCATGGGGTTGGCTTGGCAACGGCAGACCCCATTCTGTCTTCTTGGCCCAACCGTCTGGCAGACTGGCTACGGGTCCGGAGATTGATTCCAGCCCCTGCACAATAGCCAGGTCTAATACAAACACAAGCAGACCAGTTCGCGAACGACTCATGTAATATTGAAGATGAATTAGCATCTTTCGCAATGACGGCCATCGGTTGCTCCACCAGGCCCTCGTCAAACTCTCTTCTCGCATTGAGGCGCACCGCTCGCTGATGCGCGGCCTCCTGACGGTTCAGTAGCCCGACCGTTGCGGAGGGCCAGGGACTTCCAAGGGGCCGCAGGTGCCCTTCGTGTTGGTTTATCCCCATTGGACCGCACGGCGCGATCCGCTCCATCCGAATGGGTTGTCGATGACTTTTCACAATGGGCATACGACTGAAACCAACCAGTCGCGTCAGAATAGTGAGAACAATATTTCTCTGGGCTGTATTATTGGTGCTTGTTTATCTTGTCATTGAAAGCATTTTTCTCTCGGGCCTTTCCTTCCTTCAAAAATTCAAGAACATTACCTTTCAGCCTCTTCCTTTGTCACTTAGCAAAACTCACAAGGAGATCCTGAAAAAGGCTCTGATGAATAAATCGGAATACATAATGTATAGCTCGGTCCTGGGTTGGACCGTAAAACCCAATGGATCTGACGGCCTCGCCCGTGCCAATTCTCAAGGCATAAGAGCCAACAAAGAATATTCAATATTACCGGCAGGTGGGGTGGTCAGAGTATCAGCCTTTGGAGATTCATTCACCCACTCCAATGATGTCAAGAACGAAGATACATGGGCAGCCAGACTTGATAAGATGGATTCCAAATTGGAGGTGCTCAATTTTGGTGTGGGAGCCTATGGATTGGACCAGGCTTTTCTAAGGTACAAACAGGACGGAGTCCCTTTTAACTCTCACATTATTCTGATTGGGTTCTTGTCCGAGAACCTTGTGCGTAATGTCAATGTGTGTCGCCTCTTCCTCTATCCGACAAGTAATGAACCGTTCGCGAAGCCAAGATTCACCCTGGAGAAGGGGCGGTTGTCTTTGTTGCCAAATCCTATGTGCGCGCTAGGCGATTATGAGAAGCTCTTGACTGACGAACAAGTGGTATTGTCAAGGCTGGGCGTCGCCGACTATTTCTACGGCCGGAGATATTGGAAAGGTAGATTCGACTTCCTACCTTCAGTCCGATTCCTCAAAATCGCGACCTATGAGCTATCTCTAAGAGTGGGTGACAATAGCCTCTTCCTTATTGATGGATCTTACAATCCTCACTCGGAGGCTTTCCTAGTCACAACAAGGATATTTGATGAATTTTATCTCTCTGCTTTAGACAAAGGCTCTCTGCCAATAGTTCTTCTCTTTCCCACCATAAAAGACATTCACCGATTTCGCACAAACAGAACTCGAATCTATGCCCCCCTTATCAGTTACTTGGAGCGGAAGGGCTACCGCTTTGTGGACTTGTTGTGTGCTTTCGATACGTATGGAAGGTCTGTGCCGGAAGAGAACTTAATCGTGAAGCCGTTCCTTCATTATAGTCCCTTGGCGAATGAGTTGGTCGCAAGGTACCTTGCTGATTATCTGGAAAAGAACAAGCTCAATGATCTGGTCGCATTGAGAAGAGAGCTCACTTCAGTGAAGAATGCTGCAGCTTTCGGTAACTAAATTCATAGCACAGCCTGCAACGGTAGCTTCTTCCCTTTGGTCAGCCTTCGATCATCCTTCGATCATCCTTGCCAGCCAGTCTTCAAGCTGGTATATTGCAGCCAATTTCTAATCTCAGTGTCTTATCAATCCACAAGGGGAGGTGAAACCCATGTCTGTCGATATTAGAGAAATTGCCAGCCGTTATCGTGAAGAATTTTGGAACAAAGGTGACTTGAGCGTCGCTGAAGAAACTATCGCTCCAAATTGCATCTACCACATCAACGACCCGATTACTTTGGCTTCGGGGACTGGCCCCGAAGCTGCCAAGAAAGCGGTCAGCACGTATCGCCGCGCGTTTCCCGACCTCCATATCACTATTGAGGATACGATTGTGGAAGGGAATAGGGTTGTGGTCCGCTGGACAGCCAGGGGCACGCACATGGGTGAACTGATGGGTTTTGCCCCGAGTCACATGAAGGTCACAGTTACAGGAATTGACATCTACCAC
>QHZP01000792.1 GCA_003224715.1 Acidobacteriota bacterium
GAATTTCCATTCAAAACGGCCCTGGCTGCCAACGAAGGTCGCCGCTGGGACAGCGCCTCCCACATTCACAGTCCACCATCCCTGATACAGCGGGTGTGCGAACATTTCGCCACCAGCCATAACGACAAGGCAATTTTGAGGAAGCTATCCTCTCACATCAGCATGTTCTGATTGAAGCTTTGTATGCTGCCGGGATGACAGATTTCTATAAGAATCTCCTAATTATTTCTTGTGAAACTATGCTTCGGCCTTCAAGGGTGGGTCCTTCCCGTCCCGGAACAACCCACCCGTACACCCCTGAAGCTGTAAAAAAAATTCTAAACCGGCCGAGATCGGGAGGGCGAGGCTCCCGCCGAGCCTCATGGGGCAAGGACTTGCTAGGGTGACGGCTCGCCAGGAGGCTCGCCCTCCCAATTTTTTCACACCTTCCCTCCAGCGGAGGGGAATAATTTTCATGCTCAATGGCGCCCGCCCCAGGCGGCATGGGCAACTCCTCTGCATCAATTTGGAGCGTCGAATCGGCCCGGATGAGGAGTAGCATTCCTGCCGGATTTGTCGTATAAAGTTGTATAGTTATTAAGGCTGGACGGTATGCGCTTCAAAGTCTACGGCTTTTTCATCACCCTGTCAGCAACCGGCCTTCTGCTTGCCGGTAATCCCTTTGCAATTTCCACGGCCCGCGTACTCGAGAACTCGGCAGCGGCCCGATCCAACTCGGCAGATTTCGAGAATATTGTCCAGCCTGTGCTGGCCAATACGTGCGCGCCCTGCCACAACGACCGCGTCGCCTCGGGCGGCCTCAACCTGAGCCTTTTTTCGAAACCTGGCTCGATCGCCGAACGCCGTGAGGGCTGGGAGAAGATCCTGCAGAAGCTCCGGACCGGCCAGATGCCACCCAAAGGCGTGCCGCGGCCGACGGAGGGCCAGATCGACGCCTTGATTCAGTTTATCCAGGGCGAGTTTGACAAGGCCGACCGCAATACTAAGCCTGATCCGGGCCGCGTCACGGCGCGCCGTCTGAACCGGAACGAGTATTCAAATACCATTCGCGATCTGCTGGGGGTGGAGTTCCGTGCCGAAAAAGACTTCCCGACGGACGATTCGGGTTATGGTTTTGACAACATGGGCAACGTATTGACGATTTCTCCCGTGCTCATGGAGAAGTACCTGGCCGCCGCCGAGAGGATCGCGGCCAAAGCCATCGGAGCGGACCCGCTGCCGACGAAACCCCTCGTTGCGGAGTACCACGCCAAGAATAAGACAATCCGGCGACCCGACGTCAGCACCATCGAAGCGACGCACCGCGTCGAATGGGATGGCGAGTACATCATCCGAATCGGACTTCCCGGGGAGCGCGCTCCGGACGGGAAGCCGGTAACCATGGGCTTCTGGATGGACGGGAAGCTATTGCACACGAGGTCTGTGGAGACGAAGCCCTCCAAGCTGGTATACTTCGATGCATACTCGGAAGAGGACATACGGCTGTACCTTCCTGCCGGGGACCATACTTTCCGCGCCGCCTTTATTGACGACGCTTTTGCCAGAGGCCTTTCGGAAAAGGACGTTTACAACAACAAGAAGAACAAGTTTCTAAACATGATGGCCTTCGTCGGGCCATTTCCGGCCAAGGTTGAAAAGCCGAGCCGGGAAAAGATCCTCATCTGCGATCCGAACTCTGGCCCGGCCTGCGTCGAGCAGATCCTCTCTACGCTCGCCCGCCGTGCCTACCGCCGGCCGGTGACAAAGCGTGAAGTGGCATCGCTCGTGGAGTTTGTCGGCATGGCCAGGGCCGAAGGCCAGACGGTCGAGCAGGGCATTCAACTGGCCGTCCAGGCAATGCTGGTGTCTCCACACTTCCTGTTCCGCATCGAGCGTGACCCTGATCCAACCGATCCGGCAAAGGTGCACCAGATCTCCGACATCGAGCTGGCCTCACGGCTGAGCTACTTCCTCTGGAGTTCCATGCCGGACGACGAGTTGCTGGGCCTGGCTGAGGCCGGCAAGCTCCGCGCGCCTGGCGTACTGGAGGGGCAGGTGAAGCGGATGCTGGCTGACGAGCGATCCGCGGCGCTGGCTGACAATTTCGCTGGACAGTGGCTGGAGACGCGAAACCTGGACAGCCTCAAACCGGACCCGCAGAAGTTTCCAGAGTGGAGGCCGGAGTTGCGGGACGCGATGAAGACAGAAACCCGAATGTTCTTCGAGGCGATCTTACGAGAGAATCGCCCGCTCTCGGAATTCCTGGACGCGAAGTTCACCTTCCTCAACGGGCCACTGGCAAAGCACTACGGCATCGAAGGCGTCACCGGGCCCGACTTTCGCCGGGTGGAACTCACGACCGACCAGCGCGGCGGAATCCTGAGCCAGGCGAGCGTCCTGGCCGTGTCGAGCTATCCGACACGCAC
>QHZP01000252.1:0-6277 GCA_003224715.1 Acidobacteriota bacterium
AAAAGGCACGGCTTCAGCGCCTATAACGATTCGGTCCTACCCCGGGGAACGCGCCTCCATAGACGGAGGAACCCCTGACTTCCGGAACACATCAAATCCTGCATGGGAACTAGTCAATGCGAGCATCGGTCTTTATCGAAGCAAGACTACTGTTTGGGCTAGTTTCGTCCGCGCCTGGCTGATCGATGACGATATCCAGTTGGTGGAATACGGTTCCCAAGCAAATCTGGAGTCCACCTACTATGGTCCTGTCAGCGGATTCAAGCCTCTGTATACGGGACCTGGATTACAGTTGCGCTCCGACGGTCGAATCTACATCAGGCTTCAATACAACCCGAATGACCTGACCGATCCATCCGGCAAGCCGATCACCCCTAAGCCGGCGAACACTAACCCCAATAATAATCGACTTGCCGTCTTCACCTCCGAACAGATTCTGGCTTTGGTCGATGCGGAATATCTTCATTTCAAGGATCTTGATTTTTCTTACTCCAAGCAAATTTTCGATGTCCGCAATGGCACGCATCACATCGAGCTGGACGGTTGTCGTCTCAATTATGGAAGCTACGGCCTAGTGATTCGCGATAATATCCACGACTGGGAAATTCACGATAGTGAGTTCAATAATGGACTACCAGACTATGTCTATTGGACAGACGTAAAGAACGGGAACAATGAAGTAGCTGAGGCGTATCCTGAATTTCAATCCGCCGCGATTGAGGGTTCCATACCGAGTTTTAATATTCACAACAACGTATTTCGTAACACTTTTGACTCCTTTGATATCAAGGACGGCACCACTAATACAAGCATTAAGTACAACACGTTCAAATACCATCGCGACGATGTGATGGAGTTAGCAACAGGTCTGAGCAATGTCGAGATAGCCCACAATATGCTTTGGCACGTGGGTTCAGGTATCTCTATTGCGCCCTCGAGTGCCACCCCGGGTCACGTGTATATTCATCATAACGTCATCGATAACTCGGCATATCAACACGGCGGACGCAGCGGAAATTATCGAGAAAGCGACTGGCCCGTCTGGACTACCATTGATCCGTTTGGCAGTCACGATACCGGCAATAAGGCAGTCTGGTGGAAGATTTACAACAACACGATTGTAACCAGAAGAAGCGGTTACGACTGGAATGCCGCCGGACCGAGTCCCATTACCGGCAACAGCGAAAAATATGTCTACAACAACATCTTCTTCGTAATCGATGACCGGATCATCTTTCGCGACGATCAGGTGTCCCTGGGCTCTCACTATGATGGTGACATTGTGTATCGAAATATGCAGGGAAGTTTCCCTTTCTTTTTTGATTTCGGTGATGGAGGCCAATATAGCTCTCTGGCGGATTTCAAGTCGAAATTGGTCACGGACTGGGAACTGCATGGATTGCAGATAGATCCCGGATTTAGTGCTAGCGCTATTAACAACCCCGCATTCGATTCAGCCACCATCTGGGGCCGATACCAGCCCACCAACAGCCAGGTATTTACAACTGGAGCCTCGTACAGTCGCCTCAATTGGCCTGAGATTCAAGGTGTGAATTACCGTGGAGCCCTTCCTGCAAATTCCACTGTGACGAATCCACCGATCATTTCGTCTGTGACGAGTTCAAGTGTAACCACAAATTCGGCAACCATTACCTGGAGCACTGATAAGGCTTCGGACTCGCAAGTTGAGTATGGGACAACAAATGCTTACGGAAGCTCAACACCGTTGAATTCAACCCTGGTGACAAGTCATTCGGTGACGTTATCGGGCTTGCCAGCCTCGACGCCCTGGCACTACCGGGTGAAGAGTCGGGACGCGGCCGGGCATCTGGCAGTTTCAGCCGACTTCACGTTTACGACCACCGCCGACACTGCCGCACCAGTGATTTCTGCTGTCAGCGCCGCTTCGATCAGCTCCAGTGGGGCCAGTATTAAATGGACAACCAATGAGGCAAGTAACTCCCAGGTGGAATATGGGACCACAACCTCTTATGGGAATTCCACCCTGTTGAACACGAGCCTTATCACAAATCATTTGCAAACAGTTGGTGGGCTGGCAGCGAGCACGCTGTATCACTATCGGGTAAAATCACGGGATGCGGCTGGGAATTTAGCCGTCTCGGGCGATTTTGCCTTTACGACTCTGAGCGCTCAGGACACCAGCCCGCCTTTGATCTCAGGCGTAACAAGTTCCAACATCAGTACCAACTCAGCGACCATCACATGGAGCACCGACGAAGATTCTGACTCCCAGGTGGAATATGGCTTGTCAACTTCTTATGGAAGCCTTTCCATTTTGAATTCTACTTTGACGAAAAGCCATTCAGTAAACTTGACTGGCTTGAGTTCCGGGCAAACTTATTCCTATCGCGTCAAATCCAGAGATGCTGCAGGAAATCTGGCGATCTCCAGTAATTTCGCTTTTGTGACTGCTGGCGACACCACACCTCCCGGGCAGGTGCAAAACTTCGCAGGGGTGGCGGGCAACGCACAGGTGACGTTAAATTGGGTCAACCCGGCTGATGTCGATTTAAAGGGCGTGATGATTCGTTACCGCACTGACGGGATCTTTCCGGCCAACAAGAGCGACGGCGTGCTGGTCGCCGACCTAGCCGAGTCTGCCAGAGCCCGCGGTTCTTTTGTCCATACGGGCTTGACCGGTGGAACTGCTTACTCTTATTCGTCCTTTAGTTACGACGCGATCCCAAATTACTCCTCCCCGGCTCACGCCCAGGCTACACCCGTTAACGTGACAATCACGTCGCTGAATCCGAACCAAGGCAGTACTGGAACCGCCGTCGTAATTAACGGGACGGGCTTTGGCAACTTGCAGGGAAGCAACAAGGTGACCTTCAATGGATTGACGGCGGCCGTGTCAGCCTGGGGTGCAACGTCGATTACCGCCGCGGTGCCGGCCAATGCCACCACCGGGCCGGTCATTGTGACGGTCAACGGCGTGCAGAGCAATGGAATGACCTTTAAGGTGGACGGTAGGCTGGCCGCACCAAGTGGAGTTCACGTGAAGGAATAACAAATTCTCTCAGTACCCGATTCATTTGGTTTCGAGACTGACTGAGCGATCCGGGAACTCGCAGCAGAGCCGGATATGACTCTTCTCTCTGCTCATCCTCTCTTATCAGTCCACATCGCCCGCATTGACAAACTCCCCCTGTCATTTCAGAAATAAGTTGACGTCTTTCTTTTCCATGCGTACTGGCACTTTTGCTACTCCTCTGCCTCAGCTTTCTGCCAATTAATCAGGTAAGAGCATGAGCAAGAGGATGCTTCCGCAAACAATCAGCCTGGAAACGAAAGGCATTCGTGCGTATCTGCGAAATCGAATCCTAAGCCTGCGGCTCTACTGCACAATCGCGACGCCCCACGGTCGCGTCCCGACTTTAATCCGGGTGACTACCCTTTGCGTAGCCACGTCAACCACAGACACATCGTCTGACGGCCCGTTGGCAGTGTAGATTTTTTTTCCGTCGGGCGTAATGGCGATCCCCCAGGGACGTTTACCCACCTCAAAGGAAGTCTCAATTTGGTTGGTTGCGGTATCAATCACGAAAACTTTTCCACCATGACCCGTGGTGACGTAGAGCTTCTTACCATCCGGAGCAACCACAATACCCATCGGCCTTACATTGGTCCCCTCCAGTTTGATAGCATCGGTCACACGGTAATTGGAAGTGTCCACCACCGAAACCATGGAGCCAGTCTCGGATGTGACGTAAGCGCGGGACCCGTCGGGCAAAAAAGCAGCCGCACGTGGCCGGGTCCCAACTTTGAAGATGGCCCTCACCTTAGTTGTTTCCGTGTCAATAACGGTGACGCTTTGTTCACTTTCGGACGTGATAAGGACGCTTCTGCCGTCTGGGCTCAAGGCTACACCTTCGGGTTCCTCGCCGACAGGAATCGTCTGAACCACCTTGCCGCTCGTCAGGTCTACTACACTGGCCGTTGAGGCATCTTCATTGGAAACGTAAAGCCTCGCCCCGTCCCGGCTAACTACAAATTGCTCCGGATCGGAACCACCCGATAAAATCCCTGTCAGTTGATTCTTCTTGACATCAATCACACCGATACCATCTGCCTTTTTATCCGGTGGGGGAAGATCTTCCTCCTTTGCGTTTGGACCGGCAAAAGGCGAACCGCTCAAAGCCACATAAACCGTGCCCCCCTTCGGTCCTACCTGAATTCCTCTTGGCCTCTTTCCTACCGGGATTGTGGTGATCACTCGATCAGAACCCGAATCGATTACACTCACATCGCCCGAGGCTTCATTGGTAACATACACTCTGGGGGACGCCGCATTTGCACCTGGACCCCTATTAACACCGCAGGCCACCAGTCCAATCCAGCCAGCCAAACAGCAACCAATTAGGAAAGTTCTTGCGCGCTTCCGGCTCATACTCCTCCTCTCCTCTGAAAATCCCCTCTATCAAGGGGGAATAATTTTCATTTATTGGTGGTGCCTCGCGGGCGGCTGAATGGCTCCTTGGAAATCCACATTTTAGATTTATTCCTCATGTGCCAGCCTATCTCCTTCCTCGATGAGTTGTTCCACCTTTTGTCGCGTTCCTGCTTCGCAGTAAATGCGCAGCAGGGGCTCTGTTCCTGACTGGCGGAAGAGAATCCAGCTTTCGTCCCGAAACACCAACTTGCTTCCATCCAGAGTGTCTACCCTTTCCAAGGGAAGGCCTGCAAATTGCTTCGGCGGCTTCTCTTTCAAATGTTGCACCAGACTTTGGCCCACGTTAAGTGGAATATGGAGATCTCTGCGTTCAAAATGAAATTCCCCAAATTCTTGCCACATCTGCAAAACCATTTCATGTAAACTCTTGCCACTTTGAGCCACTGCTTCCAGCATGAGGAGATTGATGAGAATCCCGTCTCGCTCCGGAATATGATTTTTGATACCAACCCCTCCGCTCTCCTCGCCGCCGATGAGAACGTCCTCCTTTAACATGAGGTCGGCGATATTCTTAAAGCCAATAGGAACCACCTGGCATTGCAGACATAGTTTCTGACAAATCCTGTCGACCAGCACACTCTGAGAAAAGGTTTTCACGACTTTGCCGGTCCAGTGCCGCTGGCGAACTAAATGCAGGATAAGCAAAGACAGAATTTGGTGGGTGTTGACATAATTGCCCAAGGCATCCATAACCCCGAGACGATCCGCATCACCGTCAGTTGCCAAGCCAAGGTCCGCCTGGTTTTCACGAATGGAGGCTCGCAACGCGCTTAAGTTTTCTTCCATGGGTTCCGGGAAAACGCCGCCAAAAAGCGGGTCCGCTTTTTCTCGAATCCCGATGCAATCGATTCCATAGTCTTTCAAGATTTGTCGCAAAAGCCCGTTGGCAGTTCCGTGCATTGAATCTGCCACAACCTTGAGCCTGACCTGCTTGATGGTGTCAAATCGGATCAGAGACTTGATATGGTCAAAATACTCATTGCCCGGAGCAACCTCGGTGACGGCCGTAAGCTGCTCTTCAAAAAGACGCTGAACGGGGTTCAAGAAGAGCGACGCCTCGATTTGTTTGACGATTGCCGGAGTGGCTGATCCTCCAAAGGGAGCTTTAAACTTGATGCCACAAAACTCGGGGGGATTGTGACTGGCGGTGACCATTACGCCACCGGCCAGACCGCGGCGTTTCACCTCGTAAGAAACATACGGCGTGGGAAACGGCCGATCTATCAAACCAACCCCGAACCCGTTGCCAGCCAATACTTCGGCCACACGCAGAGCAAATTGGCGCGCCAAAAAGCGAGTATCGTATCCGACTAGCAGTTCCCGGGAGGGCGGTCTTTGTGACTTAATATAATCCGCGATAGCCTGAGAGACAACCTCTACATTGGAGAAGGTGTAATCGCGGCCTATGACACCGCGCCAGCCGTCAGTTCCGAATCTTATCGATGTCACTCCGACCTCAATCCTACTGCTTGACAACTTCGCTGGAAAGCAAACTATACTCTGTGACCTTGGATTCATCTCCCAAGACCACGCCACGAGTCACAACAACATGGCGACCCACCTGGCACTGACTCCCAACAATGCAGCCAATAAGCCGGGCATGCTCACCAATGCTGACGCCAGACCAAATTACGGAACCCTCTATTGTCGCGTGATTTCCAATGACACAATTGTCTCCTATCGAAGAAGAAAGGATTCTAACTTCCTCTCCAATCTCCACTCCTCGACCCAGCAGAGTGTTGGCGTCAATCTGGGTATTGCTTGAAATCCGAGCTGACTGCCTGGAGTCAGCTTCCGTCGTGG
>QHZP01000252.1:6367-7081 GCA_003224715.1 Acidobacteriota bacterium
GAGACGTAAGCATACATCGGCCTCTGATCCCTGAGCATCAAGGGAAACAGCCCCCTTTCGAACGAATAGGATTGGGCTGCCGGGATCCACTGGAGAACTTCCGGTTCGAGGACATAAGTGCCGGCGTTAATGGTATTGACGGTGATCTCGTTGGCGGCTGGCTTCTCCAGGAAGCGGATGATTTTGCCACTCTTTTCCGTTTCGACCAATCCGTAGGCGGAAGGATTTTCCACTCGTGTCAAGACGAGTGTGGCTGTGGCCTTTCTGGACCGATGATACTGGATGACCTGACCTAAGTCTAATTCCCCAAGAATATCGCCGTTAAAGACAAGAGTAGCTTCGCTTAACAAGGGTTCGGCATTCTTGAAAGCGCCGGCCGTGCCCAGGGGAGACGTCTCCACGGCATACTGAATCCTGGTCCCAAAGTTAGATCCGTCCCCCAGCAGTTCTTGAATTTTGTCCGGCTGGTACGAAAGGCTCAAAATCACCTCACGGATCCCATGCCGGCGCAGCAACTCAAGCTGGTAGCGTAAGAAGGGAATGTTGGCCACCGGAACAATGGGTTTGGGCGTGTGCAGCGTTAACGGCCTCAGTCGCGTTCCCTCTCCGCCTGCCAGTATGAGTGCTTTCATGAATTTCTACCTTGGCACGCCACGCCTTCTCACAAGAAACCGGGAAGGTCTTGTGTCCCGATTCACTCCGCCGGGCAATTTA
>QHZP01000791.1:0-2024 GCA_003224715.1 Acidobacteriota bacterium
GGCCTTAGCGTCTCGGTTGTGTGGTACTTATATCGCGATGCCTTCAACCGCGCCCTCGACGGCTAATTCATCTTTCATTCCATCATAGAGCAGCAAATGGGGCTGTGGACACTCAGGTGGAGCGCCGAGCCTCAATCGCCGCCGGCCAAGCCACTCTTCGGGTAGACTTCTCAGTGAATCGGACCGGTCGAGAGGTCGGGCCTCTCAAGAAGTGAATTTAAGTTCGCAGGCAAGCGATGGGCGTGATCCAAGTAAACAATACAAAACAATGGGCTGAATTCCTGCTCTGCGTTTTCATTAGCCCCGTGCTTCAGCGCGGGGGCTCCTTCGATGGTTGGTGCTTCTTCCACTTTCCAGCCAGCGGCGCTGGACTCAGCGCCGCTGGCTGGAAAGTGGGGAGAACGGGAGGCCTCTTCCAACCCCGCGTTCAAGCACGGGGCTAATGAAAATTCGGCGCATTGTCTTGTGAAGGTTACTTAACTCTCTAAGTTGATTCGACCTTTTCTCCCCTTTATTTTGCCGACAACTGCAGGCAATACAGATGACTGGCACTCCGGATAAAAATCGCACCGCTTGAGACCGCCATCGAAGCCAGGGTGTAACCATCAATGCTGTTGGTAGCTAGCTTCTTGAACTCTTTGGCAGGCTCGATCGCCACCGACTCCCCATCCTCATTGAGGAAGTAAATGCGACCGTCAGCATAGATGGGCGAGGCCGAGTAATTGCCTCCCAGGCGTTGCTGCCAATGTTTCCGCCCGGTTTTGGCATCCAGACAGGAAGCGATCCCATTGTCGCTGACAATGTAGAGTTCCTCACCGACCAGCAGTGGTGATGGCGTCAGGGGGACCCCCCGTTTGAGGCGCCAGGCAACATGAGTTTCTGTCACGTCTCCTTGGCCGTCGGGCCGAACGGCCAGCAGCTCAGGCTGCTCGAAGCCAGAGCAGATAAAAACTAAGCCGTGGCCATAGACAGGTCGGGGTACGTTGGAGTAGCCATTTCCGTATCGAATCGACCAGATTTCTTTGCCGGTCCACGGGTCATAGGAAATGGCACGATAGGCTCCGGGGCTGATGACTTGGTGCTTGCCATCGACTTGAACTACCAGCGGAGTGGTGTAGGCTTGATATCCTTTCCGGGGACTTTTCCAACGTATCTGGCCGGTGCGCTTATCCAGGGCTACTACATACTGGATGTCGTAGCCGTCACAGCTAATAATCAAGAGATCACCGAGCAGGACGGGGGAACCGCCCGGACCATGGCGGTGGTAATATTTAAGGTCCTGAGTCTTCCAAACGATGTCTCCGGAACGGGTGATGCAGGCGGTGCCGTGGGAGCCGAAATGGAGATACACGCGGTCTTCTTCCAAAATCGGCGTGGGAGAGGCGTGACTGTTCTTGTCGTGAATGGGGCCGGGATCAGCTATTGTCCTGTCTTGCGATCGAGGCAAATAGCGCGCAGCGAACGCCCATCTTCAATGGCGGTCGTCAGCCAAATTTCATCACCCAGAATAGCCGGCGAGGACCAACCCTTTCCGCGAATAGGAATCTTCCAACGAACATTTTCTGTCTCACTCCACGTGAGTGGCAGGCCTCCTTCGCCAGAGTGACCCTGGCCAGTCGGCCCCCGAAATTGTGGCCAACTCTCAGCCTGCAGAACCAGCAGGGAGGGCGTCAACAGAACAACCAATAAAACCATTTGAACAGGACATCTAGTCGCACATCTTTGACACAGCTTTGCTGGAACTGTCGTTTGTTTCCGTTCGGCAACGGCCGCTTCCATCGAACTCTCCACAGTCAATCACACAGGACGGCGCCGGTCATTCCTCAACTCCTTCAGCTTTCTTGAAGGCCTCGATAATTAGAGCCTCAGAATGGCTGATGTGGTCTAACATGGCCTCCCGAGCTCTGTCAGGATTTCCTTGGTGAATTACTTCATACAGGTGACGATGAGAAGTGAATTCATGGCGTTTAAAAGCAGTCAGGTCTTCGACGCTGGTTTCTAAGAGTTCTCCAGCTTTTGCCATG
>QHZP01000791.1:2155-2532 GCA_003224715.1 Acidobacteriota bacterium
GCTAACGCCGCAGTGCCGGCCTCAACAATCTTGCGGGTCTCGATGACCTCCAAAATGGCCTCTTTCTCTAAGAGCACCGCCAGCACATCGGCGTTAATAATGTATTCGGGGGAAATAGTCTTTACAAAGCAACCGAGCCCAGGCCGAATCTCAATCAGATTGAGTGCAGCCAAAGACTGTAACGCCTCACGAATGCCCGTGCGACTGACTCCAAACTTCTCAATCAGTTCGTTCTGGGAAGGCAGCTTGCTCCCCGGTTTGAACGTCCCGTCCTTTAGCGAGCCCATCAACTGGTGCAGGGTTTGAGCTGACAAGGTATTGCGCGCAAAAGCAATGGATGTCTTGATTGGCATTGAATTTCTCCGTACTTTCATATC
>QHZP01000253.1 GCA_003224715.1 Acidobacteriota bacterium
CTGAGATTTATAGCTTGACAAGCCAAGGCCTACTAGAATCAGCAGCAGCGCTGGAGACCATAGATTTATCGTCTCGCCGTAAATCTCAACCAGTTCACCGCAACCCTGTGCCGCAAGCGTATGAGGTAGGGATCTCCGTTGAAATCCACAGTCCTGGACCTCACTCCATGCCCATGCTGGTGGGGGATCGAGTTTACACAGTTGGCGTCACCAGTAAGTTTCACTGTCTCGATAAGAAAACGGGCCAAGCGCTCTGGTCCCACGACCTTTACAAAGAATTCAAGGGCAGGGTAAAGGTTTATGGTTATTCCTGCCAGCCGCTGGCGTACAAGAACATGGTGATCCTGATGGTCGGCGGCGCAGAACATGCCTTGATGGCGTTCAACCAGAAAAATGGAAGCGTCGTATGGCAGAAACATTATTTCTTCAATTGTAATTCCTCCCCGATACTGATCAATGTGGACGGCCAGGATCAGGTGGTTGCCCTCATGTTCCAAGACATCATCGGGGTAGATCCCATTAGCGGTGAATTGCTCTGGAGCCATCCACATTACACCGGGTATGGCTTGGCGATTAGCATGCCTGTGCGGGGGGAAGACAATCTCCTATTCTTGTCCTCCTCTTACGGGGGAGGCGGCCGTGTTCTCCATCTGAGCCAGACTGGTGGCAAAACCAAAGTGGAGCAGGTCTGGTACGGCAGCCGTATACGTATTCATTTCGGGAGCATTCTCCGGATCGGTGACTACATTTATGGTTCGAGCGGCCATGATGGACCCACACCTTTGACGGCTGTCGAAGTGAAAACTGGGAAAGTCGCTTGGTAATCGCGAGACTTTGCCAAAGCCAGCTTTATCCTGGCCGACGGGAAGCTCATCATTCTCGATGAAGATGGAAATCTCGGGCTGGCCACCGTCTCGCCGCAGGGCTTGAAGGTGCATTCGAAGGTGGAGCTGCTAACCAGGAATGCCTGGACGATACCCACTTTGGTCGGAACCAGGCTCTACGTGCGGGACCGGAAGAACATCATGGCTTTAGAGCTGGGTCAGACACCTACAGCTTCGAGGAACTGATAAGAGAGACCATCCATTCTGTTTCGCGGGCGTAGCCCTATTGATGCTGGTCAGCTTTGGTACCGGCCTCGTGCCTACTCGTCGCGCCCATGCAGCCAGATCTGATGGTTTTACTGAAGCATGAATGAGGCGCTAGTCAATGAGAAAGTGACGAGTGACAAAGGCAAGCGAGGCAACCTATGTGTGCGATAACAAGGTTTGTCTGCCGCATCCGAGCCCTGTTCGGTAGGCACAAAATGAAAGCCGAACTCGCGGAAGAGCTGCGGTTTCACCTGGAAAGCGAGATTAACAAGAACATCGCCGCAGGTATGAGTCCGGAAGAAGGGCGTTATCCTGCACTGAGGCTCTTCGGTGGGGTGCGGCCCTGTCTGAAAGTCCCGAAAGTGAGGACTGGGCCATATTCTTGACTTTGTTGGAATGTGAAATAGAAGCTCCCAAAACGCACTACGTGTTGAAGGTGATTGAATTCTCAGCTCACTGCACCATCAGCGGGTATAGACCTTCACTTTAGAGCACACCAATAGCACTTCAGCCAAACCCTGCCCCCAATCCTGAGCGAAATTCCAATCCATAAAGAAAATTAATAGTTCAACCAACCCTGAAGACCTCACGCGTCGCGAACAGTTCTCTGGGCTTTTTGGTCCTTTATCAACGCTTGCTTGGAGGGTGATTAGTTCTTAAAACAAGCGCTTCAAGAAAACTTTCGTTGTCGGGCGCATAAGAAAAATTAATTTCTATTTACGCAGGTTTCATTCTAGCCTTTTATAATGGCTGGGATTTGCCTCTGATCTGACTGTGGAAGTCATCCCTTCCTAGTTTTGAGTCTCTCTCAGCTCTCACGAAGAGAGCGTTTGCTCGACGACTTTTATGTCAGAAACTATCGCGATCTTAGTGCTCGACCAGGATGATCCCTTGACGGTGAAAAGAGTGACTGAGGCGATAGACGAGTATCAATCGGTCGTAATCCCATGTTCGTCTCCAAAAGCAATTCTTTTTACTATCCAACACAAGGCGGTTGATGTGGTTATCCTCAACCTCCAACAACCGTTTGAAAAAGCATTTCGTCTTCTTTCCGCAATAAAGGCCACAGCAACCCAGGTCGAAGTCATTTTTGTTTCTCGATTTGATGATGAAACGCTATGGATATGGATGGAAGCAATCCAGCGTGGGGCTTATGAATTCCTGCCCAAGCCTCTAGACCTCCGAGAATTGAAGCGCATTTTGATTGAGGTGACTGAACGCCATCATCCTCTGAAACTGAGGAAACTGCCTGCCGCCGAATCGATCAAGGAGTTGACTTCAAGGGCCCACAAAGGAAAAGCATTCGCGAGCTTTTGACAGTTGGGGGAACAGAAGGAACTATCTACGAAGCACTCAGCCTCCCAGTATCCGTCTGAAATCGTTTCGTCGAGGCTCGCAGGATTATGAATATCCGCGGCTTTTATCAGAAAGGGGAGACGCCGGGCGAAGCAAGGCCGGGCAGATTGCCAAGACCGTCTTGTTTAGCACCTTGCACAAGACCCGGAAACAGTACGGCGAAAAAGGCGACTGGAGCCATAATCCCGAAGAGGGCAGGAACGTGCTCAAAGCGGTAGAGCTCGTCTCCGCACGGCTGGGTCTGGGTAATCGTTTTCTTCTTGAGGCTGCCTCACACACTCCAGGCAAATTTTCTGTGGCATACTCCTTTCTCCGCGTGCAGGGGTAATCCAGAGTGCTGGATCATACCAATGGACGGTGAGGAAATCCGTGATTGAAAAAACAGAAGCCGCTCGACAAGGCTTCTGTGATAAGTCGAAGACTAAATTTCCGAGAGCGGCGGGTTAACAAGTTCGATCAATTCTCATGCGTTCACTACCTTGCTGCGCCACGCTCGGGGGAAGTGACGCTTATTGCCTGTAACTAGAAAGTCGGCTCCCGCTTCTTGGGCACACTCGAGAAACATGTTGTCATCCGGATCAGAGGTTATGGTGAGCTTTAGGGTGGGCTTGACAAGCATGGCCTTGGTCGTGATCAGCTGCAAAGATGAGCGGGGCGATCTTTGGATAAGCACCAATGATGGCGTATCAAGATTCAATCCCCTGAGGAAGACGTTCCAGAACTACTCGACGGCTGACGGACTTCCGGGACCTGATCTAACTGGATGGGGTGCTGGCTTCAGGAGCTCCAGTGGAGAGATGTCTTTCGGGGGGTTTAGCGGAGCCACCGCCTTCCACCCGGATAGGGTTGTGGATAGCTCCTATTTCCCGCCGATCGTTCTCACCGATTTCCGGTTGTCTGGGAATGCGGTAGAGATTGGAGCTGGTTCCCCCCTTAAAAAGTCCATCTCTTACGCCAGTGGTCTCGCCCTCTCTCACGAACAAAACGTCTTCTCGCTCACTTTTGCCGCGCTCAGCTATGTCAATCCGGCGACGAACCGATATCGATATAAGCTGGAGGGGCTGGATCGCGAATGGAACGAAGTCGGCAGCGACCGGAGGCTGGCGACTTACACCACTCTGCCTGCCGGCAGGTACACCTTCCGCGCAACAGGGCGCCACCGGGAGCGGCGCACTTGTCCGCGACAACGGCCGCGGGATCGACCCTCAGGTGCTGCAGCAGGGACGCGAGGGACACTGGGGGCTGTCGGGCTTGCGCGAGCGGGCGGAGAAGATGGGAGCGCGACTCCATGTGCGGAGCCGGGCCGCCTTGGGAACAGAGGTCGAACTCCAAGCCATATTGCGTTCCAGCTGCCGTCTTCATATCGCCCGCTGTGATGGTTTGCGAGATTGTATCCTCGAAAAGCGCGAACAGAGATTACAGAAGTTAACAAAGGAGCAAGATCAATGAGCGATCACACCTGTATCCGTGTCTTCAGTGTCGATGACCATCCCCTGCTGCGGGAAGGGGTTGCCGCCATCATCAACAGTCAACCCGATATGCTGCTGGTGGCCCAGGCAACCAGCGGGAAGGAGGCCATCCAGCAGTTTCGGGAGCACCAGCCCGACATAACTCTCATGGAGACTTCCCGACATGAGCGGCATCGATGCGATGATCGCCATACGGACGGAGTTTCCCGAGGCCCGTATCATCATCTTGACAACCTTCGAAGGCGATGTGGAAATCCAGCGGGCCTTGGAGGCAGGAGCTCGCGGCTATATGCTCAAGAGCATGCCTCCCAGGGATCTGGTGGCGGTGATCCAACAGGTTCATGCAGGAAAGAAGCGTATTCCTTCCGAGATAGCGGCCCATCTGGCCGAACATCTGGGTGAGGAAGATCTGACTCCGCGTGAGATGGACGTCCTGCGACACGTCGCCGACGGGAACCGAAATTGGGAGATTGCAGAAAAACTCTTCATCTCGGAGGAGACGGTCAAGGTTCACATTAAGCACATCATGGACAAACTGGGCGCCCATGATCGCACGCAGGCGGTTGCGATCGCCCTACGCCGGGGAATCATTCAATTGGGAGAAGCGGAATCCACCTGACCTGAGGCAATACCACTAATGTGGTATGAAAAGATCCCAAACCTAGGGGATTCGCTTTGCGATACCAGCTGTTACCCTCTGTTCTGATGGGTTGTAAGGACACCGTTGGAAGGAGACACAGCCTGCAAAGGTCATTTTCTACATTTCCGGCATCGTTGCCTGGAACAGGCCTCCTGCTGTTGCGAACTACGATTGGCTTAACGGCAATGGTTGAAGGAGGAGCCTATCTGAATGAGGGAGCCAACGCGACATTCGGGGTGGCCGTCGTTGGTTTGCTGGCAGTCGCGAGTGGTGTTTTTCTTCTGATCGGCTTTCTAACCCCGGTTGCCTGTGTCCTGGTGGGCTTGGGTAGCGCAGGAATAGCGCTTTCATGGCTTCCGGTGCCTACTCTAAATTTCTTCGACGCCAGACTAACAACCTGCATCGTTGTGGCTATCGCGATTGCTCTCATTTTCCTCGGCCCGGGAGCGTTTTCGCTCGATTGCCGCCTGTTCGGACGCCGCGAGATTGTGATTCCGACCGACCATTCTCCCAAATGATAACGGCCCTCCTGGGCCAACGTCTTCTTCGCTCGCGAGAGGCCAAGGGCTGACGTGGTCCATAATGGGTCGACTTGCCTATTTGATCCTCGCCACTGCGCTTCGCAAGGCTTTAGACGAACCGTGCACCCCGTGCGCCAAGCATATCACTCAACACGGGAAGGGCTGCTCCTAGCCATTGCGGACCAAGCCGACGCTCCGCTGAGCAGCAACGTGCGATTCTTCAGATCGACTACCATGAATTAACTACATATCCTGTATTAGGGTTTGACTTAGAGGTTGGATTGCTACAAAACGACACACGCCTCTTCGAATTCCAGCCGAGGGTTGCGGGGAAAGAGCTTGCTCCGGTCAGCATATCCAAGGTTGCAGACAAAATTTACTCTCCATTTGCCGTCCGGGAAAAACTCAGCATTCACTTGGTTCGCGCCGAAGCCGGACATCGGCCCGCAATCGAGTCCCAAAGCTCGTGCAGCCAGAATGAAATAGGCGCCTTGCAACGAACTGTTGCGGAAGGCGGTTTCATCTATCAGGGCCTGATTCCCGGCGAACCAGGAGCGCGCATCGGCTTGCGGAAATAGCTTAGGAAATTTCTCGAAGAATTCGGTATCCCAGGCGATGATCACCGTAACGGGCGCGGACATCGTTTTCTCGACGTTGCCCGGAGCCAGAGCCGGCAGCAGACGCGCTTTGGCCTCTGGTGTGGTCACAAAAACAAACCGCGCGGGCGAGCCGTTCGCACTGGTGGGCCCCAGTCGGGCCAACTCGTACACTTGGCCTAGCAATTCAGGCGGCACGGGCTCGCGTAACCATGCCGAGTAGGTCCGCGCTTTTCGGAATACCTGATCGAGCGAGGCCTCTGAGATACTCCTTTTGAGGGTTGCCACATGTGCATTTTTAATTAAGTCTTGCATCGACGGTTCTCCTTTTGTAGTAGGTTCTATCATGTGACCTACACTATAATGAGAACCGAAGAAGCGCAAGGAGGCACATTCATGTCACCGAGTCACAAGCATGTTCGCGGCGAATGTCTGGCGGTGCGGGAAGTTCTCAATCGCGTGGGGGACAAATGGAGCGTGCTGATTGTGGCCCGTTTGGGCGATGGGACTAAGCGCTTTAGCGAGCTCCGCCGAATGATCGAGGGCATATCGCAGCGGATGCTCACGCTGACTCTGAAGGGGCTTGAGCGGGACGGCCTGATCACACGGACCGTGTATCCCACCATACCGCCGCGCGTGGACTATCAGCTCACAAAGCTAGGCCGCGGGCTACTGGTACCGATCACGGGACTTGCAAATTGGGCCGGCGAGAACCGCCAGAAGATTCAGGATGCCCGAGAAAAGTATGATGCACGCTATTCCAAGGATCGTCCTTTGGCAGCCGGCATGACAGCGGGGCGAATCGCCAAATCCACGTTTTAAGTGCAGTGCGACAGCCACTATCGCCGATCTCGCGCCATGAAGCGACACGCGCATAACAAGCCAAGACCTCAACTGCCAACTGTTCTAAACACGCACTGTCGACGCCAAGCAGACAAT
>QHZP01000793.1 GCA_003224715.1 Acidobacteriota bacterium
GAGAACCACTGGGCCACTCTGCGCAGCAATAATGCGCTTCGTCGCGGCGACATCGTCGGCCAGCGATATCGTCGGATTCTGAACGACGCTCACCGTGTAGCCGTCCTTCGTCAGGATCTTATAGACGCCTTCCCAACCCGAGCCGTCCACGAAGCCACCGTGGACGAGAACGACGTTCCTTGCTTTCAAACCTGGTATTTCAGCCATGATGATCTCCTTTCTCTGGCACATAATCTGATTAATCTGACATTCCCTTTTTGGAATATCGGACGGCCAAATATACCTGGTCCCTTCTTCGATTTTCAACGGTTTTGTTCGGACTCCATAAAAATGTTGCCCGGAGGTCTTCGAAACGGCGCTCGCCAACCACAAGAAAATCCGAAATGGAAGCACCTACCTCAGTAGCTACCTCTCACGGCCATCGCTCAGCGCTGTCCACCTGCTCCTAACCAATGCCTTCCTTGGGTTTCGCCCGTCAGTTTTGAGGACTACGCTTCGCCCCGTCAGGACATAAGCGGATGCGGATAGGCGTCTGGATCTTGTTCGCCCGACTTGTGCAGGCACTGAAAATCCTTTTCGATGAGCAACTGCACACCTGTTGGCGACGTCGTCTCGATGCTGACCCGGCCGCTTTCGGCCCACTCGGTCATCACCTGCGTGGGGACCGTCACGCGGATGGCTTGGCCGTCGAAATTGGCGGTGACCGACCGGGCGTGCAATGAGCCTTCCAGCAGATAGACGAGTGCACACCCCGGCGAAAACTCAATGAATGAGTGAGTTTCCTTGAATGCGAAGTTTCACAGGTGATGCTCCAATCCGAGAATGCGACCGCTTCCGGAATACACGTTGAAGCGACCGTTCCTCAAGAAACCAAGCAACGTCATGCCCGATCGTTCCGCGGTTGCGACCGCCAGGCTGGAGGGAGCGCCGACGGCCGCCAGGACAGGAATACCGGCCATCAGCCCCTTCTGCACGAGTTCAAAGCTCGCGCGACCGCTGACCAGGAGGATCAAGCGGTTCAGCGGGGTGCGGTGATTCAACAACGCGGCGCCGATCAACTTGTCCACCGCGTTGTGCCGCCCGACATCTTCGCGCAGGGATTCCAATTCGCCCTGAAAATTGAAGATGGCGGCCGCGTGCAACCCTCCGGTGCCGTCGAAGACACTCTGGGCCCGGCGCAGCCGATCCGGCAGCGGATGAATCACAGCGGGGTCGAGCTTAAGACGATCGTGAGGGAGTATGGGGCACGTATTCGCCTCAAGATCGCGGAGGGAGGCCTTTCCGCATAGGCCGCAGGCCGATGTCATTAGAAAATTCCGTCGAGCCGGGACGGGCGTCTGCGGCTCTCCATCCACCAGCTCGACCACAACGACGTTTGGGCTGCCGTCACTCAGGCGGTGCATGGAGCGAATCTGCGCAATATCGCGGATCATCCCTTCGGAAAAAAGAAAGCCAGCCGCCAATTCAAAATCGTTTCCCGGGGTTCGCATGGTTACGGAGAGGCTCCGGTGGCCGAGTCGAATTTCCAGAGGTTCC
>QHZP01000794.1 GCA_003224715.1 Acidobacteriota bacterium
GCGCAGAGATTCAGGAGTGTCGACGGCGGCGGTCAAGATGTCCACCAACTGGTCACCGGCGCCCAACACGCCGCGCAGCAGATCCAACACCCCGCGGTCATGCAGGAGTTGCAGCAACTCGAGCGCCGACAGGATTGCCTCCGCGTGCTTGTGCGGCGCATCGCGCAGGGGTCCGTCGGCGCCGGCCCCGTTCTGGGGCCGCACTAGCAATGGAATCGGTTGAGCCATTTGAGTCGATACCTCCTACCTGGTGTTGATTTGAATCAGCGCATTCCCCGGGAACCGGTAGTCCGGCCGCTTCCATTTGCGTTCCACCTCGACCCCTTGCT
>QHZP01000254.1:0-2033 GCA_003224715.1 Acidobacteriota bacterium
CAGTGTGCCCTTTCTGGCGGCCAACACCCCGAACGTCGCTGACCGTCATGCCGAGTACGCCAAGATCCTGCAAGGCCCCCTTGACCTCTTCCAGCTTGTGAGGCCGGATAATGCATTCCAGCTTTTTCATCGTTCTCATTTCTCCTTTATCAGGAAATCAAACACCTTCACTCAGACCGATAACCTCCAAACGGAGTTGTTCAACAATTGCCGCCATCCTGACGCTGTCAAGGATCTTGCCACCTCTTTGGTCTTGAACATAAAACACATCAAACGCGTGCGCCTTCTCGGTTGCCAGTTTGGCGAAGATAATATTGAGGCTGAGATCTGCCAGGGTTTTGGCGATTTGATATCCCAGCCCGATCCGATCATCCGCCTGGACCTCAATCACGGTGGCAGTCGGGGAGATTTCGTTGTCGATTCGAACCCGAGGTGGAAAAGAGGTCCGTTGGTGTGGAGGATGGGGCCTGGAATGACGCCTGAGGTAGTCCTCAATGTTGATTTGGCCCGAGATCACAGCTTCTCCACTCGCGGGTAATCTTGTTGATGCAACCGGTAATTTCCGGCTTGGCCACCCACCTGAAATTGATCAAACACAATCCCGTCATCTCTGGTGGTTAACTGGGCGCTCAGAATGTTTAGATTAAATGCCGAAAGCGTCCCTGCAATCTGGGCGAAAAGGCCGCGATGGTCCCGTGTGACCAGCGTCAAATCGGTGTAACCTTTGTCCGGATGACCCTCCCAGTTTAAAACAACGGGTACCTCTTCGAGCTGAGGCAGAAGTCTGAGGTGCTTCACAATTTGGCTGGTTGAAGTGTAGAGGGCGTATTTCTCTGGCATGAGTCGAAAGTGTTTCCGGATGGTGGCCGCATCGATTTCCAGTTTCAACAGGTGGGCGACCTGTTGGTGCACGGTCTCAAGTTCGGCCCTGGCTGAGGAGGAAATTCCTTGGGTAAACATGAGGCGGTCATAGGCCTTGTAGTAGAGGTCCCAGAGCAGATAATCCTTCCAATCTGTCCATACTCCCGGCGCCACTGCTTGAGCATCAGTGTAGGTAATCAAGAGCAGCATATTGAGGATGTCCGGCCGTTGGACTTTTTTGACAAATTCTTCAATAGTGTGGGAATCATCTAAATGCCGGCGCTGCGAAACATGACCCATGAGCAGGTGATGCTGGACCAGCAGTTGTATTTTTTCTCCCTCATCCGGATCGAATCCTAGCCTGGAAGCAGCTCTTCGGACCAGCAGGGCTCCCTTACTCGAATGACCGCCTCCTAGCCCTTTACCTGTATCGTGCATAAGCAAGGCAAAGTACAAGGTGGAGGAGTCATGAATCTCATTGAGAACCTTTTGATACGGGCCATGCGAGGTTCCTTGTCCCTGAGCAATCTCGTCCAGAATCTCCAAGGCTCTCAGTGTGTGCTCATCGGTGGTGTACTTATGATAAAGGTCGTGCTGCGCCAGGCAGGTGAGCCGGCCAAACTCCGGTAAAACTCTTCCCAGGAATCCCAAGTCGTGCATCTGGCGTATGACCTGGGCAACCTTCCCCTTGTTCCTCAGGATAGCTCGAAAATCCGCCGCCAATGCAGAGGTCGAAAAAGCAGCCTGTTTGAATTGGGGCAAGGTCTGACGAATGGTCGTTCGGGTGGGCTCATCCAGAGACACCCCTTGAGATTGACCGTACCGAAAATGCTGCATCCACTTCTCAGGACTTCGCAGGAACCGGGAGTGTTCGATCTGTGAACTGGCCTTCTTTTTTTGAGGTGCGCCAAAGGGTGAGTATCTCCCGCCTAGCCAATTGAAACTTCGCCTGGTTTCACTTCGGCGCCGGATCAGAATCGTTTCCAAGATCTGCGAAATTCTTCGCGCCTGCAGATAGTAATGTTTCAGGAAAGCTTCTGAATCCTTTTGAAACTTGCTGCCTCGAAAACCAAAGTTCTTCACCACCGTGTTAAGCAGGGCATGAGACAGGATGTCGGTGCGACGCCCTGTCAGGAAATGAAGCTCATTTCGCACATGCTGCAGAAACTCGT
>QHZP01000254.1:2123-11764 GCA_003224715.1 Acidobacteriota bacterium
TTCGCTTCTTTGACATTCGGCTCCTGGACAAAAGCGGTTCCGCCCTGGCCGGCATGTCTCTCCCGTATACTGGAGAGAAGTCTCTGTTCAAAGGAGTCCTGGTTCTTTCGAATTGCCCGTTCCATGCGTTTTGAGAATTCTGCAAAAAGACCTGCGTCTCCGGTAATCAGGCGTGCGTCCAACATCGCGATCTGGGAGATAATGTCTTCCTGGGAGATATGTACCGCATCCTTGATCGTGCGGGCACTGTGTCCTACCTGAAATCCCATGTCCCAAAGCAGACAGAGCATCGCCTGAATCTGCTGATTTTCTTGAGCGGTCTGACGCCCCTTCCTCAAGAACATGAGGTCTACATCGGAGTAGGGAGCCAGTTCCTGACGCCCATATCCTCCCAGTGCCACAATTGACATGCCTTGCGCGCCTCTCTGGCCCTCCTTAAACTGCTGTAACACTTCCTTGTAGGTCTCTGCTACCAACTGATCCATCAGCCGGCTGCGGGACAGGACAACCTCTCTTCCTCCCATGCCGGCACGATGTCGCATTTTCAGCCGCTGCATCTCGGTGCGATGCAAGTTGCGACCAAAATCCAGAAGACTCTCGCTCGAGGACGGCGACTCAGAAGCAACCCTTCCTCTGGGGAGCGCTTTCTCACTTCTGGGCGCAGAATGAAGGCTCCGCAGGAGTTCACCCTGATGAGTCGAAAGTACAAATGTCATTTCGTCGTCTCTTGTGAAAATAAACGAAATCCGAGCCCCGACCGTCAGGGAGGGGTGAATCCAGCAGGCTGCTTCAACCGCTCCCTCACGGTCGCGGCTCGGTACAACACTTTCTATTCTTTGCCGAAACCAAATGAGTACACTATACCCACCAGGAAAACATTCTGGTCCTTCACAAGTTCGTCGCTGCGCTTGGGAAAATATTTCTGATTCGAGAAGTCGTACCGATATTCGAGCTTTGTGCTCAAATTGGGCTTGATTCGGTACTCATTGGTAAGAGTGATCTCTTTGACAGCCTGGCGAACTCCTGTGGTATAGGCGTTGTTGTCCGTGAAGTATTCAAAGCGCGGAGTGAAGGCTATTCGCTGGCTCGAAGTGCTAAAGCGGATTGCTCCCAGGACTCCCTGCCAGGAGACCTTGTTTGATACAGCAGGGCTGAAATTGTCGAAACCGTAATCGTAATTGAACTTCAAGGCCACGTTCTTGCTAATGGTGGTGTTCACGACGGTATCAAACAGGTGCCTCCAGGGATCATTGATCTGGTTGCGTTCCGGCCCTCCCAAGTAATTTTGAATAATTTGGAACCTGGAGTTTGGCGTCAGCGTGAGCGAGAATCCCAGGCTCTTACCTGTGTTATTGTCGAACGAGTTATTCCAGCCGTTCACCAGGTAAAAACCTAATCCGACTTTCTCCGAGGGGCTGTAGAGAGTCCGCAACCCCGTGTGATAGTAGGGCTGCGCATAGCCAAAAAGAATCGACTGCTGATAGTTCCAGTTATCTACGGTGTCAAAAACTTCAGCTCCCACGAAAGTAGTGAACTTCCCCACATCTACGGTTAACCCTTTGCCGATTGGAACCACGTAACTCATATAGGCCTGGAGAATATTCTTGATAATTCCTTGTTGTCCGGCGACCGGCTCATAAGAGTGGAAAGAGTCTGCTAGTGGCCCATAAGCCAAATCGAAGCGATATCCCAGCGTGTTCAGACCGCTGGTGGGCTTATTGAACGAGAGCTTGGCGGCATTCAATTGAAAACTGTCGTGGTTGGTAGTAACTCCACGCAGTCCAACGACCTGATTTTGCGGCCGATTGGTGTCGTATCCAAAGTAGCCGTCTACATAGCCTGTCACCTGGGTCTGTTTGAAAAAGTCGAGAATTGGAGCGGTGTCCGCTTCTTTCTTCTTGATTTCATCCAGTTCCTTCTTGAGCTCCACCGTCGTCGGCTCGACAGTACCTGCACCTGATCTGCCCACGGCCGTCGTCTCCACAGCACCGCCTGAGGCAGTCCCTTCGGAACCTTTTGCCGCCTTCGCTTCAAGTTCTGCTATCCGGGCCTCCAATTTCTTAATGGTGATTAGAAGTTCTTCGTTCGTAGGCGTCTGCCCAAATACAGTGCCTGGTAAAGCAAAACATAAGGCCAGAAAGCATGCCCCCATCTCTACGTAAAGATTGGTCTTCATTCACTCCTCCTTCTTCTTCAGAATGAAAGTCTGAACTCCCCGGGCAAAAAAAACGTCCAATGGCGTGAGCTCTGCCTCCACCAATGGACGTCTCTGTCCTTACCAGACTTTATATTGTCTGGCCTTCAACTTGTAAGATTGCGATTTTGATACAACACCGTATCAAATTGTCCCCAAGTGTACGACAACTCCAATTGCAGTCAAGTTTATTTATTTTATGGTTCGCATAAGCGGAATTTATACTTAGGGAAGAAGGCTTTAAACCCAGGGGTACTCGATGGCGAAGAGGTTTCAAACTTTGGTCAAGTTTGTTAACCTGCCGCCCCCTTACACGGGAAACTCTCTCAAAGCTCCCATACCTCTCCCCTGCGGCTGATCTTTACCCATATGGTGGGCTGGACACAGGAGCGTTGGAACGCCGCACGAGTCGTGGCTTTTTGCCCTGCAAGGGCTCCATAAAATAGCCCAGGGCCAGGGAGCCTGGCGACCGCCGCCCTGGGTTCTCGACGTCCTCCCTATTCTCCCTCTCCCCCGCGCCTAATTATATAGCTGCGGTTGAAACCAGGCTCTGACGCGGGGGGGAGGGGTGAACGCTTGATAAGCGTTCACCAGGCCGGGTGAGGCATCAGTGGCCGATGGAGGCATAATCATGGGCGGTCTGAGGTCGCTCGCTACGAGATCTAGGAAGGAGTTTTCTCAGAATCGTGCTCGTGCTGTTGCTCCTGCTCGACTTGTGAGGTCCAATCGAACAAGATCACGAGCAGGAGCACCAGCAAGAGCACGAGAAGGACTCTTGGTATTCATTTGCGTTTCGTTTTGGCCGGCTGCGGGTAAGGCGTGTCGTATCCCCGGGTCGAGTGCCAGATGACCTTGTTGAGGACTTCTTCGTCTGCAGCGTCTGGCGACGAAAAATCCAGTAGTAACGATTGCCTGGCCCAATAGCGAGCTTCTCCCTTCAGAGCAGAAAGAGCGGGATTCATTTCATCCAGAGGGATCTGGTTGGGCAAGCTCTTAAATGGAGTGGGGTTGAAACTATCGCTAAAGCAATTCGACATCGGTGTGGCGGCCAGATCGAATTGATTCATGGGCGGCAGCCCGAAGATCTGTTCGATGGTTCGCACCAGGCTGACCTGTGTGTAGAAAGTGCTGTCAACACTCCCGCGCCGGGTGTAAGGGCTGATGACCTGGGCTACGGTGCGGTGCCCATCTACATGGTCGACCCCGTCCTGCGCGTCGTCTTCCACCACAAAGATCACCGATTCTTTCCAGAACCGGCTCTGGGTGACGGCTTCCACGATTCGGCCCAAAGCCAGATCATTATCGGCTACCTGCGCCCGCGGTGTGGGAAAATCGGGACTCGTTCCTTCGGTATGATTACACGGTAAAAGCATCATGATCAGATTGGGAAGGTTTCCCTCCTTTTCAAAGTGCCTGAATTCTTTGAGAAATTCATCGGCTCGTTGCTGGTCGCTGACCTTAAGAGGAAAGCCAGGAAAGGTGGCGCAAAGATATTGATTGAGAGGCGCCACCTGGGACGAGGCTTTGATCTGAATCTGCCCCGCCTTATTCTGGTAGTCTTTGAAGATGTCCGTCCAGGTGGCGTTGGCTGGCGTGATTTGAGCCTGGACAAATTCTCCATAATTTCGAAAGGTCAATCCATGCCGCATTGCGTTGTCCCAGAGGAAGCCGGAACTGGCATAAGCCAGTGGATCATCTCCATCGAAGGGATAGCTGCGAGTAAATCCACCAAAGCCCTTTTCAATATAGTCTGTGACGTTGGCTTCGGCCAGCCACTGATGACCATCCACGCTAATGGCGCCGCTGCAATAAAAGTTATCCAATAGCACAAACTGGTCGGCCAGGGCATGCTGGTTGGGCGTCACCTCGCGTCCAAACTGAAGGAAATGTGCATCCCCGTTGCCTTTGGCGATGTCTCCAAAAACCTGGTCGTAAGTCCGATTCTCTTTAATAATGTAAAAGACATGCTTAAAGACAGAAGGTTCACCAATCCTGGTTGGAACCGGAACAGGCTTGACTTTAGCATTGCCCCGGTTAAGTGAATTAAAGGCTTGCGGCATATTGTTGTTTGACTTTACCGCATCCGTCCACTTGGCCAGTTGCTTGGCATTAGGCAGATCAATAATGGAAAGAGTCCCTAAATATGCTTTGGCTTTGTGTCCTCCGGCGGGATCGGTCTCGTCCAGTGATCCCACTCCTTTAGTATTCGCCACCAGCAACTTCCTGCGCTCAGAATCCAGCAAGAGCGCCCCTGGATACCACCCAGTGGGAATCACGCCTTCCAGCTTGCTTTCCGAAGCTTTCAGACTCTTGGCACTCCCTGATCCCAGAGCAATGACCGCGACCGCGTTGTTCCCGCCCAGCGCCACATACAGCCTCTTGCCGTCTGCATCCAGCGCCAGAGCGTTGGGAGCCGCTCCCAGAGGCAACTTGCTGTCGACCTTGACAGAAATCTCCTCGGCCACCTGACGGGTGAGAGTGTCGATGGAAGTGATCGTATCGCTGTTGGCATTGGCCACCAGGAGCCGGGTCCCGTCCTTGCTCAGACACATTCCGCAAGGATGAAGTCCTACCTCAATATTCTCCACGACCTTCTGCTCCTGCAAATCGACCACAGACACCGAGCCCGTATTGGCGATGCCAGTCTCTTTATCAACCACCACCTGGCTACCTGACGAATCTGCAGTCGTATCGCGGCCTTCAGGCCTTCTGCCACCCCAGTTGCTTACGTAAAGCTTGCGACCGTCGCGGGAAGGAATAACGCTGTAGGGAACCATTTCCACCGGAATCTGACTTACAAACATCTTTTGCGAAAGATCGTAAATAGCCACACTGTTGTTCCTTGTCAATGCGATGAACAGATAACGTCCGTTGGGACTCAAAGCTAAGCCGCTGGGAACCGGTTCACCTCCAATCGCAGGAACCGGGGCTTTTATGGTCTCCGACGGTCGCCCATTACCTTCGGAGTCCAAAGTGATGACATGAACGAGGTCTGTGTTGCTGGAACAATAGAGCGTCTTTCCATCCAGGCTAAATACTATTCCGGCATAAGAGCTCTTTAATCCTTCTGCTGTTACGGTCTGTTTGACCCTTTGGGCAGCTAAATCAATCAGCACGACTCCCGTACTGTTAAGAACCGCCAGGGTCTTGCCATCCGGGCTGAGTGCCATATCCACCGGCCGTCCCGGAAAAGAAATTTGCGTGCCGGCTGGCCGCAGGATTTGGTTGGAAGGCACCACCACACTCCGATCAGACTGGATCCCCACCTTGGAAAGAAGGAAACGAAAGGTCTCTTTGGTTTTGGATAACCCGCTTTCACTGAAACTTAAATAGATCAGGAAACAGACCCCCAGGAGAAGCAGGACTGCATAGGGTCTTAGGCTTCTTTGCTTATCATTGCCAGGTCTCAAGAGCTTCTCTCCCTGTAAGTGTTTCCAAAGTTTATCATGCCGGCCCGGAATTTCCACGGGTTATCAAACGCATCCTTATTTCGGCCTGGTGACTCGCAGACTTAGGAGAGCCAACACACTTGGCACGCGGCTCCCACGTTTAAACCAAAATGCCATCTCTCGAAATACCTCACTCACCGCCCGCTGGCACTGGCCCCGGTTTCGTAATGCCTCAGTTACAGGGGTGGAACGTGCGCTCCGTCGCGCGTTCATTTAGCGTGCGCGGAGCGCCCGCTCCACCTGTTGTGGCTTTCGCCACCCGTAGCCGAGGCACTACACGGTTTCCCCAAAAATCTCTTGATCTTGTTCTCTCTCGAGACTAGGATAGCAGTAATCGCCCAATCATATTTAACTTAGCGGGTGGCGAATCGGTTCCGTCACCAGTTTGTTCCCCAGGTGAGTGAAAGTTAATAAGGGAACGCTCTATCCAGAAAAGGAGGACTTATGAAAAAGCCGCTTCGTACAGGCTACATCAGTTTCCTGCTGAGCCTGCTCTGCGTGCAGGTTCTCGCCCAGACGGCCGGACAGATCACGGGTGAGGTCAAGGATCCATCTGGGGCAGTCATCTCGGGCGCCACGGTAATGGCTACCAGCCAGGCTACCGGTGCCGTGTGGACTACGGTATCCAACCAGGCTGGGGTCTACAGCTTCCCAACCTTGCAGCCCGGCAGATATGACTTGCGTGTCGAAATGGCAGGCTTTCGCGCGGCAGTCCAGAACAACATTGAGCTGCAGGTGCAGCAGATCGCTCGTCTCGATTTTAGCCTCCAGGTGGGAGAACTCGCCCAGGCAGTGGAAGTCTCGGGCAGGGACGTACTCCTGAACACCGAAGATGCGACCGTCGGGACAGTCATCGAGAACAAGCGCATCACCGAACTTCCCTTGAATGGGCGTAACTTTCTGCAGTTGATCGCGCTGAGTCCCAACGTGAGCGCCAATTTTGCCAACCAGCAATTTGCCATTGCCGGGCAGCGGCGGGAGTTTAACTACTACACCTTGGATGGGGTGGACAACACAGACGTGAACTTCAACACATATGTCGTGCTGCCCTCTATCGACGCACTGCAAGAGTTTAAGGTGCAGAGCGGAGTCTATCCCGCGGAGTTCGGTAGAGCCACCGGTCAGGTGAACGCCTCGACGAAGCCGGGCACCAATGAATACCACGGAACCGTATTCGAATTTCTTCGCAACGATGTTTTAGACGCCAAGCCCTATGCTTTTACGAGCAGCCCTCCCGAGAAATCTCCCTTTAAATGGAATCAATATGGATTCACGCTAGGTGGGCCTGTATGGATTCCCAAGGTTTTCAATGGCAAGGGTCGCTTGTTTTTCATGTCTAATTTTGAAGGGTTTCGTGAGCGGCAAGCCAACACGGGTATTTTCAGTGTCCCGTCGGCCGCCATGCGCAACGGGGATTTCTCCGAACTCTTGTCGCAGGGAATCGTGATCAACCAGCCTTTCACCAGTACCCCTATCTCTGGGAACATCATTCCCCAAAGCCAGTTTGACCCGATTGGTCAAAAGCTGCTGGACTTCTATCCGGCGCCCAACGTTCCAGGAGCCGGCTTGTTCAACAATTACCAGACCGGACTGAATTTTGTGGTGGATAAGGACCAGTTCATTCAGCGAGTTGATTTCGTGGAGAACAGCCGCTCCAACTGGTTTGGCCGTTACAGCTGGGGAGACGAACAACAGGTCGAACCGGCCATCAAACTCAATGGCCGTAAAATCCTGACGAATGTCTGGCAGGTGATGATCTCGAACACACGCGTGTTCTCACCGACCCAAGTGAACGAGTTTCGCTTTGGCACGAACAAATTCTTTAACAGTACCGGTCGCGAATTGGCCTTCCAGCGCGACGTGTTGGCGGAGTTGGATATCCCGGATTTCCCGCATCCGTCCCCTGCGGCGTGGGGGATTCCTGCTGTCAGTTTCAATAATTTCGACGGCTTTGGTGACGACACGGAGGGCCCTTACGAAAACCGCAATGTCACTTTTCAGTGGGTGGATAATTTCTCCTGGATTCGGGGAAAGCACTCGCTACGTCTTGGGCTGGAGATTCGGCGCGACCGCTTCAATCAGACGGGCAACCAATTTTCTCGTGGCTCCTTTATTATTGACGGGCAGGCCACCGGCTACGACTTTGCTGACTACCTGTTCGGATATTCGAGCCAGAACGAGGCGGCCCTCTCCCTGGCGGTAGCCCAATTTCGCGCCACCTCGCAATCTTATTATGTGGACGACATCTGGAAGGTGCGGCCAAACCTGACGGTCAACTTGGGTTTCCGTTACGAGTTCGTTCCGCCCTGGACTGACAAAGGTCAGAGCCAGGTGAACGCTTACGTGCCGTTTCTTGACATGACTCCCAACGTGCCGGACCTGAGCCGTCATCCCGTTTTGGTCCGGGTCGGAGCAGGCGATTTTTATGAGGGAAAGGTCATTCGCTTCAACCCAGCTATCCAGATGGCGCGCGATGGCCGCCTCGGAGATCGACTGATCGCTGCTGACTACAGAAACTTCGCGCCTCGTTTGGGCATCTCCTGGAGTCCGGGCAGCCGTTGGACTCTTCGGACTGGCGGCGGCATCTTTTATGCGCAAGACACGGGCAACCCTCGCTTTGACACGGAACGCAATTTTGGCGGCCGGCGGCGCGATAATACCGATGCCTCGGACCCGCTGACTTTCAGTCATCCTTTTCACGATACGGGCGCCGGTGTGGTCGTATCGCGTCCCTACGTTTTGGCCAATGTCTATAACCGTCGAACCCCTTATTCCATCCAGTACCTGCTGAACATCCAGCGCGAATTGGACTCGCAAACGGTCCTCGAGGTTGGCTATCTTGGGTCCGTGAGTCACCGGCTGGAGCGCCTGCGAGCTTTTAATGAAGCGTTGCCGGGTACTACCGGCTCGGTGGCCTCCAGACAGCCGTACCCTGAGTTTGGACGCATTCAGGAAGTAGACGGGAGTGTGAATGCTAATTACAACTCTCTCGGCGTGAAACTCAGCCGGCGCTTCTCGCGCGGACTCACTTACCTGGTGGGGTACACCTGGTCCAAAGCCATCGACAGCGGCAGCGGTATCCGCACCCTGGGAGCGGATACACTGTTTCCGCAGAACAGCTATTGTCTTTCTTGTGAACGCTCCCTCTCCATCTTTGATGTGAACCATCGCTTCGTCACCTCCCTGCTGTACGAGCTTCCCTTTGGCAAAAGCAAGACGTTTCTCAATCAAGGAGGGTTGGTCAACGCGTTGCTGGGCGGCTGGCAGCTCAGTTCCATCATTACCATCCAGAGCGGATTCCCTCTGACCGTGCAAGACGGCAATGTTTCGCTGGCCGGAGGCTTCTTTGACCGTCCTGACGCTACCGGCATATCCACGGAGTTGGCCCGCAGTCAGCGAACCACGGACCAATGGTTTAACACCGCCGCCTATGTACAGCAAGCGGATGGAACGTTTGGCAATGTGGGCCGCAACACCGTCATCGGGCCCGGTATCACCAATTGGGATTTTTCCACGCTCAAGGATTTTCACTTCACCGAAGGAAAGTACCTGCAATTCCGCTTCGAGGCCTTTAATATACTCAACCATCCCATCTGGGGAGATCCTGACACCTATTTCCCCGACAACACCTTCGGCAAGATTCGCTCTACCCGTATCGATATGCGACAACTACAATTCGGCTTGAAGTTTGTTTTCTAGGGAGCCATCCATGCCGTCGGCGGCACCACCAATAAATGAAAAGTATTCCCCCTTCGAAGGGGAGGTATGAAAAAATTGGGAGGGCGAGGCTCCCGCCGAGCGGTCGCCTAGCAAGTCCTGGCTCCATGAGGCTCGGCGGGAGCCTCGCCCTCCCGACCCCGTTTTGAATTTTTTCACACCTTCAGGGGGTGCAGGGGGATGTCCTGCGGCGAACATGGTACTGGAAAGCCGAAGGACACCTCCTACACCCCTTAATTGGGGAATTTTCGGAGGAGTTGCCAATGCGGATTGAGCTTGAA
>QHZP01000254.1:11858-12343 GCA_003224715.1 Acidobacteriota bacterium
AGCCATGCTTTTGTTCGAGGTAACGCTAGAACGAAAAAGGCTCACTCAGCCCATGATGGCGTTAATTTCTTTGGTCACATCCGTTCCCGTATGGCCTGAATCTGCGAGCGGCCAGGCTAACCAGCATTTGGACTGTTTACGGTCGGAAATTCACAGGAGCTTGAGCAGTGTTGTGGAAGCACCACAGCTTAGTATTGAGTATGAACGCGTCGCGAAATTCAGTTTGGCCACGCGCAAGAGTCATTACCGTATAGGTGAAATGATTAGCATCGATCTAGCGGTGTTAAATAGCTCAGAAGAACCGCTATTCTTTTATAAGGACCTTTCAGGAGCGCAAGATGGTCTGCAAGCCCAAGATCAACATGGAAACAAAATCGACCTCCGCTTTTGGGGCACTCCTTCAATTGCAATTGCATCAGAATCCTACACGTTAGTTCAGCCGGGGGATGTTGTTGTTAAGTCGTTACTGATACTTTGCGGGTGTA
>QHZP01000255.1:0-12538 GCA_003224715.1 Acidobacteriota bacterium
AAGTCTCGATCATTTGGTCCGCCTCCTCCAGAGTCATACACAGCGGTTTTTCACAGACCACGTGCTTGCCAGCCCTCGCGATGTCAATCGTCATCGAGGCATGGAGACGATTGGGAGCCGCGATGGTGACCATCTCGATATCCTTTTCCCTGAGCATTTCCCCGTAATCGTGAAACACCCGGGGGATGCCATATTTCCTGGCCAGTTCCTCCGGGTGGCCCGGAGTTGGAGAGGAAACAGCTACGACTTCAGCCTCGTCTGGAACGATCTGGAAGGAGGCGGCATGAATGTCTGCTTCAAATTGCGAACCGATGATTCCGACCTTCACCTTGCCCTTATTCGCCATGTTGAATCGCCTCGCGATTGAAATGGTTGCTATTATCGGAGCAGGAAGTTGATGCAACTGTTGCCGATATCAGACGAGACTGTCTGTGAACGACTCTGAAAGCCTAAAGCATAAGAAAAGCGAATGCAACATTCGTCGTGCGAGAAGACACGGCGACGTCAAAGTGGCAACTAATCAAGGCAAACAAACACGACGGATGATGTACTGAAGGGTTGTCGACTCCCTGACCCTTCTATTGAAACGCCAAGGCCGTCAAGAGCGCGAAGCCTTAGAGTCGGAGTTGGGGATTGACCCAGCACCTGAGTGGCAACTGGATGTGGATGGTTTGCAGGGATAAAGAAAGAGCGAAGTGCTTTTTGGCTTGGCCGCCTTTCTCCAGGCGGGTCTCGAGAAGCAGTTCTATCCATGGCTGTGCATGGCCTTTGACCGGATTCGTCCTTGCCGCTCTTTGCGTCCTTGGCGGTCCGATAGAGGCTGTGTTCTTTGGAAACACCCTGACCGAGGCCAAGCCCCGGTGTGACGTGATTCTGTGTTTCTCGCGCCTGCCTTGCCTAGCATCGTTTCTTTGTGATAGCTTTAAAGGATTTTGGGGGTGCCAGGATCGTCACTGGGCTGCGATCGAGATGGTAACGAGGCTAACAGCAAATGATGCGAGGTTATCAGGGTAAGTTTCCCAGGATCGGCGCGGGCGTTTTTGTGGAAGAGAGCGCCCAGATCATCGGTGATGTGGAGATCGGGACGAACTCAAGTGTCTGGTTCAATACCGTCATTCGCGGAGACGTGCATTACATTCGCATCGGCCAAAGCAGCAATGTCCAGGATTTATGCTGCCTGCATGTGACGCGCGACTACCATCCCACCGTTCTGGGAGATTATGTGACCGTAGGTCATGGAGTTATCTTGCATGGGTGCACCATTGAATCTCACTGCTTGATCGGCATGGGAGCCATCCTCATGGATCGAGTCAAAGTTGGGCAGGGATCCATCGTGGGAGCGGGAGCTATGATGACTCAAGGTTTGGAGGTTCCGCCTCGCAGCCTGGTATTGGGCTCGCCCGCCAAGATCATACGTGAATTAACCCCTCCAGAGGTCGAAGGGATTGATCGGTACGCAGAGAATTACTTGAAGTATAAGGAAAATTATCTGCGAGCCAGAAGTTAGTCGAGGGACTTTGAAGATCAGAAAGCCGATGTCTCTGGGGCGGCGATTTTAGCCTAATTCCTACTCCTGCTCTTACCTTCACGGTGACCCTACTTATCGAGTCAGCCTACGAGCATAAGCACGATTTTTTTTAGCCGAGAGGTCCGCATCCCTGGCTGCTTGTCGTGACGGCGTCTCGGGGGAAATCTTCATGGTGATTAAAGCCATCAAAGGAACTCGCGATATCCTGCCGCCGGAATCGGCGGTCTGGAATAAGGTGGAGTCGACAGCCAGGGAGATTTTCGAACTGTACGGTTTTTCTGAAATCAGGACCCCGGTTTTTGAAAGGACCGATTTATTCGCCCGGGGCGTAGGCGAGGACACGGACATCGTTTCTAAGGAAATGTATACCTTTGCAGATCGTGATAACACGTCTTTGACATTGCGCCCCGAAGGCACGGCGCCGGTGGTTCGTTCCTATATCGAGCATCAACTCTATCAAGACTCCCAGATCTTGAAACTCTATTATCTCGGTCCTATGTTTCGCCGCGAACGGCCTCAGAAAGGACGTTACCGCCAGTTTTACCAGATTGGGGCCGAGGTTTTGGGTTCGGACAACCCCGCTATTGAAGCCGAGGTTTTGGAGATGCTGGAGCTTTTTCTGGAAAGAATTGGCATTAAAGAAACCACTTTGTTAGTAAATTCGATTGGCTGTTCCCTTTGCCGGCCGCGCTTTTTGGAAAGGTTAAAGCAAGAACTGGCCGCCAAGAAGGATCTGCTTTGTGAGGACTGCCAGCGACGCAGTGAGACCAATCCCTTGCGCGTTTTGGATTGCAAAGTCGAGGCCTGCCAACCGATCATCGATAAGCTCCCTTCGATCCTGGAATTCCTGGACGATGGGTGTCGGGCTCATTTTGAAAAATTCCTGGGCTACTTGAAGGAACGGGGAATCCAATTCACAATAGTTCCTCGGCTGGTGCGCGGTTTGGATTATTACACCCGCACGACTTTCGAAATCACCAGTCGTGTCTTGGGCGCCCAAAATAGCTTGATTGGTGGCGGGCGATATGACGGTCTGGCGGAGGTCCTGGAAGGCCCTCCCACCCACGGATTTGGTTTTGCCATGGGCGTGGAGAGACTCGTGCTGGTGTTGCAACAGACCGGAAACCTGATGGCGTCTCCTCCTCCTCAATTGTTTTTGGCTCCTTTGGGAGAAGCTGCCTTTGCCCGCGCCACCTTGTTGGCTTGCGATCTTCGTCGTCAGGGCATCCGCTGTTCCTACGATTTCGAGTCTCGTAGTCTCAAGAGTGCCTTGCGGCTGGCTAACAAGTTGCAAGCAGAATTTGCGCTCATCATCGGAGAGGCCGAATTGCAGAGTGGAAAATTTCAACTTAAGCGAATGAGTGATGGGGAGCAAGTTGAGGTGAGTGAGGAACAACTCGTTGAAAGAATGCGTGGTTGATCCTTCTTGGGTTCCCCTGCCAGAGGTTCTTTCGAGTGCGCTGGCTTGACAGCGCTTTCTTGGGTGGCGGCTTGACGCCACCGCCGACGGCCGGTCAGAGCAAGACTGTCCCCGACGGCCTTTTGCCTGCTTCAAGCCGCAGGCTACCAAAGCGCTGTCAAGCCAGCGCACTGCTCCACAGGAGACAGAGATTTGCCTTTAGATTCTCTCAATAATCTGGAAAGGACTCATACTTGCGGTGAGCTGAGCATTGGGCAGGCTGGCCGGGAGGTCGTGCTCATGGGATGGGTGGCGCGCCGGCGGGACCTGGGTCATCTCATTTTTGTCGATCTGCGTGACCGGGAAGGGGTCACCCAAATCCTCTTTAGTCCGGATCATTCCGCGGAAGCCCATGAGAAAGCCAAAAACCTGCGCTCGGAATTTGTCATGGCGGTCCGTGGAAAGGTTTTGCAGCGGGATGAGAAGACCGTCAATCCGGCTATCGCCACGGGTGCAGTGGAAGTGCTGGTTTCCGAGTTATTCATTTTGAATGAAGCCATGACTCCACCGTTTCCCATCGAAGATCAGATTACCACTGCCGAAGACCTGCGACTCAAGTATCGATATCTGGATTTGCGCCGGCCTAAAATGGCCCGCAATTTTAAATTGCGACACCGGATTACCATGGCGGTTCGGCGCTACCTGGATGCGCAGGGATTTTACGAGATTGAGACTCCCTTCTTGACCAAGTCCACGCCGGAGGGGGCTCGAGACTACCTGGTGCCCTCGCGGCTTCACCCGGGCTCCTTCTATGCGCTGCCCCAATCTCCTCAGATCTTTAAGCAGTTGCTGATGATCGCCGGCATGGATAAATATTTTCAGATTGTTCGCTGCTTTCGAGATGAGGATTTGCGGGCCGATCGGCAGCCGGAATTTACCCAGGTGGACATTGAAATGTCGTTTGCCCAACCTGAAATCGTTTTCCGCCTGGTCGAGCCACTCATCGCAGAAATATTTGCCGTCAAAGGGATCAAGGTCCAAACTCCATTTTTGCGGATGTCCTATCGCGATGCACTGGAGCGTTTTGGTTCAGACAAGCCTGACCTGCGCTTCAGCCTGGAGTTTATCGACTTGACCTCTCTTTTCAAAGAGACCGATTTTCTGCCTTTCAAGAACGCCGTTGAGAGTGGCGGACGGGTCAAAGGAATTTGCGTGCCAGGCTGCGCCGGCTATTCACGCAAGCAGTTGGACGACCTCACGGGCGTGGCCCGAATTTTTGGAGCGACCACGCTGGCTTATATGAAGGTATTCGAGAATGAAGTGCAGTCTCCGTTGCTGAAGAGCCTCGGCGAGGCAAAGTGTCACGAAATGGCGCTGGCCGCCCGGGCCCGTCCGGGTGATTTGCTCTTAGTGGTCTCCGGGAATGAGAAAGTCGTGGCGGAGTCTTTGGGTGGAGTTCGCCTTCAGATAGGGAAGCAGGAAAAGCTCATTGACAGTGATGCCTATGAGCTCCTTTGGGTGACCCATTTCCCCATGTTCGAATATGACGAAACCGAGCAGCGTTACGTCGCTTGCCATCATCCTTTTACCTCTCCGGTAGAGGAAGACATTGACAGGATTTTTTCTGACCCTGCCAGTGTGCGCGCCAAAGCCTATGACCTGGTTCTGAATGGAATGGAAATCGGAGGCGGCTCGATCCGTATTCATCGCCAGGACATTCAGGCCACAGTGTTCAAGGCTCTGGGCCTCAGTGATGAAGAGGCTAAAATGCGGTTTGGGTTTTTCCTGGAAGCGTTGGAATACGGCACGCCTCCTCACGGAGGAATTGCGCTGGGCCTGGATCGCATTGTGATGTTGCTTGCCGGTGAGAATTCCATTCGTGACGTTATCGCGTTCCCCAAGACCGCCCGTGCCGTCGATATGATGGCCGAATGTCCCACGCCGGTGGATAAGAAGCAATTGAATGAATTGGGGATTGTGTTTTTAGGACCTGATACGTGATGTGGGGTACATGATGCGTGAAGCATGAAGCATGAAAAGCGACTTTGGGGAAGGAGTCTTGTCTGCACATAATTTGCACTCCCTGTTGAAAATCGCGTTCTTCATCTCTTCCAAACGTATATAGGGATGGGATTCTGACCCACTCGTCACTTGTCACTCGCCACTTATCACTGCTTTAAAATGTCCAAAATCCGCGTTCTACCTGAAGCTTTAGCCAACAAAATCGCCGCCGGTGAGGTTGTCGAACGGCCGGCCTCCGTAGTGAAAGAGCTCTTGGAGAATGCCATCGACGCAGGGGCGTTGGACGTTGAGATCGAGGTCGAGGCGGGTGGAAAACGTCTCATGCGCGTCCAGGATAATGGCGAAGGGATGACTGCGGATGACGCGCTGCTGGCCTTCGAACGTCATGCCACCAGTAAACTGCACCGCGCTGACGACCTGATGGAAATCGCCACCCTGGGATTCCGTGGTGAAGCTTTGCCCAGCATTGCGAGCGTTTCCCGGCTCTTGCTGGAAACGCGGCACGAAAGTAGCGAAGTGGGGACCTCGGTGGAGATCGGTGGAGCACGGATCACCGGGGTTAAAGAGATGGCCCGTGCCCGTGGCACCGCCGTCACGGTGCGTGATCTTTTTTTTAACGTCCCGGCGCGCAAGAAATTTCTGAAGTCCGAAAGTACTGAGCTCAGCCATATTGTTAACTTCGTCACCCAGTATGCCCTGGCTCATCCGGAAGGGCGATTTCTGCTCAGGAGCGGCGGTTCGGAGCTGTTTCACTTCCAGGCAGTGACAGACCTTCGGGAGCGGGTGTTCCAGGTTTTTGGACGCGAACTGCTCAATCAACTGATTGAGCTCAAGGGGGAGATCCCCATCTTCTATCAGGAGGAAGATGAGCAAGGGAAGCCCCAAGGCCAGAGGGAATGGATCCGGGTTCATGGTTTCATTTCCAAACCCGAAGTCCACAAGCTCAATCGAAACTCACTCTACTTTTTTGTGAACCGCCGCATGGTGCGGGACAAGATCATTTTGCATGCTCTCAGCGAGGCCTATCGAAACATTTTGCCGGCCACTTCCAAAACCGAAGTGCGCTTTCGACATCAATCGCTGATCCACGATTTCCTGCGGGATACCGTTCGCAAAGCGTTGATGGAAGCGCGGCCACAAGCTTCCTTTCCGGCCGCGAAAGCTGCGTCAATACCCCAGGATTTCGAAGCCCCCTTCGATGCTCCACCGGTGGAAGAATTGTTTTCCAGACCCATTGCAACGGAGGCTAAACCTGCAGGCGCAACCCCCCTGGTGTTGACTGCTCTTTCACCCGTGCCCACCACGCAGCGCTTCCCTTTCAATCCTGAAGAATCACTGCCCGTTGGGTCACCTGCTTCCCCGGCCGAGCTGGACTCGCACCGTTCGCCCCGGCAAAGCCCGGATTTTGAAGAGATGCTCCCCGCAAGAACAGCGGGACTTCCCGGCTCGGTCGCGATTGACAACTTCAGTTCCCAGCCCCAATCCTCAAGCTGCGACCCGCAATCGGCAATCGCCAATCGTCAATCGGCAATGGACATCATTCCTCTCGGCCAGATCGATAACAGCTTTATCGTTGCTGCCGATCGAGGGGCTCTGCTGATTATCGATCAGCATGTGGCCCACGAGCGAGTCCTGTTTGAAAAGGTGTTGCAACAGCGCGGCCAGGGGAAAGTAGAGAGCCAGCGGTTGTTACTGCCCATCATCGTGGAACTGCCACCGCGCCAGCAGGTCATCTTGGAAAGCATCACCCCCGAGCTAAGCGCTTGTGGCTTTGAAGTAGAACCTTTTGGCCGCAAAACCATCGCTATTAAAGCCGCTCCCGCCGATCTGAGGACCGATGAAATCCAAAAGCTCTTGAGCGAATTGCTGGAAGGATTAGAGAAAGAGACCCAGGCTCTCAGTCTGACTCGCCTGCGCGAAAAGATTGCCGCTTCCATCGCCTGTCATGCCGCCATCAAGGTCAATATGCACCTGGAGCATTCCAAGATGGTATGGCTGATTGACGCGCTGCTGAAGACTCAATACCCCATGAGTTGTCCCCACGGCCGTCCCATCATCTTGCGCTACGAAAAGAACGAAATCCTGAAAGCCTTTAAGCGGATTTGAGAACCTGGGCAAGTGGAAAAACTGAGGATTGAGGTTAGAAGATAGAGGATCGATTGCATTCTCGATCCTACGATCGTCGATCTCCTATCCTCTATCCTTTATCCTCTATCCTCTATCCTCTACTCTCTATCCTCGACTGTTTCCCCTCACTCAGCGCTAGGTATCCTTCTTCACCGGCGTATAAATGGGGGTGGGCATCGGTGTAACCTTGCCAGTCGACTCGGAAATCGGGTGAACAGTGCTGACTCCTCGCTTTTCTACCTGGTCGATGCGAACGATGGCATGCATCGGGATGTAGGTCCGTTCCACGCCCGAGAACTCCTGCTGCAGCGCCTCCTCGGAAGGATCAACCACGACTTTCGTTTTTTGGCCAAATAGCAAGCCTTCAACTTCAACGAACCCGAAAAGGCCTCCCTGGCTAACGCTGCGAGCATAGATTTCGTAGACTTTCCCCTGGTTGACAAAGAGAATTTTGTAGATCTGCTTTTTCTGCTGCATGAGTGGGATACTACCTTAAGAGGACCTCTCCGAGCCACGTCTTTATTAGAGTGCCTCTAGCCGTGGTGAGTGAAGCGCCCGGTTTTTGAAAAGTTATTTTCTCGGAGGGGCCATAAATGAATGTCTCCTGGCCGTTTTTTATTCCCCGAAGGGGATAAATTTGTCAGCCCAGGGTTGTGCGGCAACGCACTACCCTGGGAGATGTCCGGTCCCATTCTTCTCATCCCTGAAGGGGATGAACACCCTGTCCATTGATTATCTATCCCCTTCAGGGAATGGAAGAGTGGCTTTATTACTTCCCAGGGTAGCGGCTAGGCCGCGACCCTGGGCAGATGTATCAATCCCCTTTGGGGAAAGAGGCTTCGTCGCTTCAGTCCTTTACTGAGCACCGAAACGCCTATTGCACCGCAACTCCATGCATGCCGCATCTGATTGGCACTGCTTCGAAATGTCCAATCCCCAGACCGGTATATCATCCACATTCAAACTTGATAATTGCACTCATGCGTTTTGCTCTGCGAGCAAGTGATCATCAGGCTTTCTTCTCCTCTGTCGGGTCACTAAGGCGATTCATTATCTATCAAGAATGCCCCAGCTTCCTTCTCCCTCTTTCCTCTTGATTCCTCTTCGGGGCATCTCCCGGTATGCCGACCCTATCTTCAATTCCAACTCAATACACTTAACTTAAACAAGGATTCTTACAGGGAACCTTTTTCGCCAAATGAGCGTCTAAGGACGGATAAAGCCACCAGCTTGTCGGGCCGGTTTTTCGGAGCGGTGAACGGGCTCAAAGGGGACTTTGTGATGACGAAGCTTCTATGTTCTTCCCTCATGTCAATCTCTCTTGCTTCCTCGACGGTCACGGTGCCTCCCGCCTTCTCTCAGCTACAGGCGGATAGAGGGAGAGCGCAACGAGACAAACAGCGAGCGCTCGTTCGAAAAGCGTTCAGCCTGCTTGACGAAGTTCTTGGGGAAGCGCAAACGCTCAAGCTCCCGGAAAACCGTGTGCGTATTCAGGCCATCGCAGCCGATCTGCTCTGGAAGCGTGACCCGGAGCGAGCTCGCGCGCTTTTCGTGGAAGCTGGCCAGCAACTGGCGGAAATGATGAGGAGCATCGATGTCAATGACCCTGATTTCTACGGTCAGATCAATATCCCGGCCCAGCTTAGGCAGGAGATGCTCTTTATGATTTCCCAACGCGATGCAATCCTGGCCTTGGAGTTCCTGCGGACAACCCGCCAGCCACCCCCTCCACAGATCGATCCGTCCCATAAGGAAGCGGATCCCGAGCTGCAGTTGGAATTGAGTTTGGCAGCACAGATCACTGACCACGATCCCGCTATGGCCTTGAGAATGGCTGAGGAGAATCTGGAGAAGGGGCTTTCCTCCGAGATCACCAATCTCCTGCAACGGTTTATGGCGCAATCCCCACAAGCAGGTATGGAGCTGGCGCATAGGCTGCTTAGAAAACTTCGCTCCGAAAAGCTGACGGCAAACCGGGAGGCAGCCAACGTGGCTCTGAACCTGCTGCAAATGATGCCTCGGACGACACCCGATAAACCCGCTGCCGACCAAGTCCCCGGAGAACCAGAAAGCCAGGCGTTTATTCTGGGTGAGGATGTTTACCGGGAGGTCATTGATCTGGTGACGACTGCGGTTTTACATTTGCCTCCGAGCGTGACTGGTTTGAGTTTTAGTGAGAGGGACACGGCCCAATATATGCTCACCTCACTTCAATCGATGATGACGCAAATTGAAAAATACGCCCCTGCGCGTGTGAATGCCCTGAGGGCCAAGATCACTCAGTTCAATAACTCCCTGGACCCGCAAACCAGAGCCTATAATGAAAACCAGGAAGTCATGCAGACTGGGACAGCCGATGATCTGATTGAAGCAGCGGGCAGAGTGCCTGCGGAGATTCGGGACCAATTTTATCAGCAGGCAGCCTGGAAGGCAGCCAATTCCGGCGATCTCGTTCGTGCCCGTCAAATCGCCTCCGATCACATCTCGAACTCCTATCAGCGTAATTCTTTTCTGTTGGATCTGGAGCGAACCGCACTCTCGAATTCCGCCGATCAGAGCAAAGTGGAACAGGTCCTACAGTTGCTTCCCCGGCTTCGCTCGGTCGAGGAACGTGTCATGACCCTGACTCAAGTCGTCATGGGTCAGCCAGCGAACAATCAGAGATCGGCGCTAGAGCTTCTCAATCTTGCTCACAGTCTGGTGGGCCAACGGACAGACGATTCCGCTCACTTTAATGCGCAGCTCCAGATCGCTCAGGCCTACATCCGATTTGAGCCCGCCCGCAGCTTTGAACTTTATGAACAGGCGATCGATCGCTTAAACGAGTTAGTTGGCGCAGCAGTCGTGATGGATGGCTTTAGCTGCCAGCGCCAGTTCAAGGACGGAGAGTTGGTCCTGCAAGGTGGTGGCAGCCTGGCTGGCTTCCTGGACCAATGTGCTAATGGGCTGTCGTCGCTGGCTCAACTGGACCTGGAGAGGGTTCTGGCAATCACTGCCCGGCTGCAGCGGAGCGAAACCAGGCTCAAAGCGCGTCTTCCCATCGTTCAGAATCTGGTGTCGCAGTTGGCCCTTGAATGAAGGGCCGGACTCCCCCGAGCAGTCTGCGAGGAGGCCCGGCCCCTCCATTGTCCCTGCCAAAGCTCCCTCAATGACTACGCATTACCTTTGTCATAATTTTCCACTTTGTCTTCCTCAAATTTCCTAGTATCATCACACTCCTTGACAGAGGCTTAAACAGCGGCTGTCGGCAATCGCTACATAAAAACCTTACTCTGCTCGGCGAGGTGTGGTCATGAGATTCGGTATTAACACCTTTCTGTTTACTTCACCCTTCACCAATGAGAGCACCAAACTGTTTAAGAATTTCAAGGCCTGGGGATTCGACTCGGTCGAGATTGCTCTCGAGCACGAATCCCACATCGACCCCGCCTTCGTGAAATCTGAACTGGACCGGCACGGTCTGGTGTGTGGCACGCTTTGTGGCGCTTTTGGCCCGGGACGGGGTTTGCGTGGCACCGAGCCGGAACAAAATGCCTGCATCGATTATGTGCAAAAGTTGATCGATATTGCTGTCGCCCTTGACTCTCCCGCTCTGGTTGGGCCAGTCTACTCCGCCGTGGGCCGGGCGGAGTTTGTTCCCGAGAATGAACGGAAGGCCCAGTGGAAGCTGGTGGTGAAAAATCTCCAGAAGCTTTGCCAGTACGCAAAGAAAAAAGGGAAAATGATTGCCATTGAACCGCTCAACCGTTTCGAGACAGACTTTATCAATACCTGCGAGCAGGCCATCCAAATGGTGAAAGATGTAAGCAGTCCGGCTCTCTCTATTCACCTCGACACCTTCCACATGAATATTGAAGAGAAAGATCCCGCAGCCGCCGTACGCCGGGCGGGAAAAATGCTTGGCCACCTCCATGCTTGCGGCAGTGATCGGGGCACGCCGGGTAACGATCACATCGACTGGAAGAGCATTGCCGCCGCGCTAAAGAAGATTGGTTACAAGAAAGACGTGGTGATTGAATCCTTTACCCCGGACGTACTGGTGATTGCCAAAGCGGCCGCCATCTGGCGCCAGATGGAACCGAACAAGAATGATATCGCGATCAAGGGAGTGAAATTCCTGAAAAGGGTGCTGAGGTAGGAGTGTTGCCCGAAAAAAAAGCAAACGCAGATGAATGCAGAAGAAAAGGATGTTCCAAGGCCGACGATGGGAATCCGCTCGCCGTGGCTACGACTGATTGTTGAAAAGCAATTGATTCCCTGCAAGGTAGAGCAGGCAACCAAAACTGGGTTTATGGTGATGTGACTATGAAAAAAATAATGCAATCCTGTGCATTGCTTCTATGGAGCGGAATCTTTGCAGGCACGGTCCTTGGGTCCGCCGACAACGAAGCTGGCTTCAAAAGCCTCTTCAACGGGAGGGATCTATCCGGCTGGGAGGGCAATCTCCGGTTTTGGTCGGCTAAAGATGGGACCATCACGGGCCAGACCACTGTTGAGAACGCACTAAAGGAAAACACTTTCCTCATCTGGAAAAGCGGAACGGTTGAAGATTTCGAACTTCGCCTTTCCTACCGGATTGTGGGCGGCAATTCGGGGATTCAGTACCGCAGCAAAGATTTAGGCAATTGGGTGGTCGGAGGTTACCAGGCAGACCTGGAAGCCGGCAAAAAATATACTGGGATTCTTTACGAAGAGCGTGGTCGGGGCATTCTGGCTGAGCGCGGGCAGAAAACCGTCATTGATGCCTCCGGCAAAGTAAGCGTTGTCGCGTCGGTGGGCGATTCCAATGAAATTCTAGCGGCCATCAAGAATGAAGACTGGAACGACTACGTTGTCATCGCCCAGGGGAATCATTTTGTTCACAGAATCAACGGCCGTGTCACTGTCGATGTGACTGACGAGCAGGCCGAAAAGCGGGCCATGTCCGGCATCCTGGCTCTGCAACTGCATGCCGGGGAACCGATGCTTATTCAGTTCAAAGATATCCTCCTCAAGCGTCTCAAGCCAGAAGGGACGAAACGACTTGTCTTGGTGGCGGGTACTCCCAGTCACGGCCCTGGGGAACACGAGTTCAATGCCGGTGTGAGTTTGTTGAAAAAATGCCTGGGTGCGGTAGCCCGCGTTCAGAGCAGCGCCTACCTCAATGGCTGGCCCAAGGATCCAACTGCTTTCGACTGCGCGGACACCATCCTGCTTTACATGGACGGTGGAGACGGTCATCCGGTCATTCAGGGCCAACACCTGAAAATCATGGGTGACCTGATGAAGAAAGGCGTCGGTCTTGCTTGCGTGCATTATGCGGTCGAAGTGCCCAAGGACAAGGGCGGGCCGGAATTTCTTCAATGGATTGGCGGTTATTTCGAGACCTTTTGGTCAGTGAATCCCCATTGGGAAGCGGATTTCAAAGAACTGCCCCGGCACCCGATTACGCGCGGAGTGAAACCTTTCAAAATCAAAGACGA
>QHZP01000255.1:12558-13114 GCA_003224715.1 Acidobacteriota bacterium
AAAGCACGCGCAGCCAGCCGGACGATTCACACAGCGGCAACCCGGACGTACGTGCGGGTAAGGGCCTGGCGGAGCAGGTTGCGTGGGCCTTTGAGCGCCCTGACGGCGGCCGTGGTTTTGGCTTTACGGGCGCGCACTTCCATAAGAACTGGGGGAATGATAATTTTCGCAAGCTCGTGCTGAACGCTCTGTTGTGGACAGCTAAAATCGAAGTGCCCCCTGATGGCGTGCAATCCAAAGTTACCGACGCAGAGCTGGGGAAGAACTTGGACCCGAAGCCGGTGAAATAAGTCAAGAAAAGTCGAACCGCGAAGACGCTGGGAAAAAAGACCAAATTAACCGCGAAGACGCGAAGAACGCGAAGGAAAGAAAAGGAATAAGGATGAAAGACGTCCCATCCAAATTAATCGAGTAGATCAATATGAGGAATAAGTGAATGAAACGATGAACGTTGAGGGAATAGCCCATGATATTGTGCACTGTGCAGTCAAAATACATCGTGCCTTGGGACCAGGTTTGTTGGGATCTGCCTATCAGGCATGCCTGACCCACGATT
>QHZP01000235.1:0-1328 GCA_003224715.1 Acidobacteriota bacterium
TCATGGAGGAGAGAAATGGATACAAAGCAAAACAAAACGATCGGGACCTATTTCGGTCTGAAGGTGGAGGTAATTCTTCAAATGGACCATAGCTCTTTAATCCGTTTTCAAGAGCGAGAATTCATCGTGGATACGGCAGATCTGGTCTTCCGCCAAACGCTAAGACGCGCTGCTTGAAACTCAAGTCGTTGAAGGAAACACAAAAGAGGAGGTGAGACTTCTATCGTTAACCGTTAACAAGAGGCGGCCTACACCGCTTATCAGATGAGCCACAAACCTCGGAGGACGAGCTACAAACCTCCGGAGCGTAAATCAATAACTCATTAAACTATAAAGGAGAAAATATCATGAAGAACAATTTGTTATTTCTGGTAATAGCTCTCAGAACGAGGAGACCTATTATGAAAAGTAGCAGCAAGCTCAGTTTGTTCGCCCTGGCCCTTCTGACCCTCTCCCCGATCGTGCTCGGCAGTTCGTCCGTCGCCTGGGCCCAGAACTACAGTCAAAAGTGGACGACGGTGGCCTCGGCCGGGACACTGGACCAGAAGGACGTCTCACTCGTCACGTTTAATGGCCCAGTCGCATCTCTAACTAGCAATGCGCCCGACCAGTCCACCTTGCGCATTCGTTACAACGTCGTCCCGGTAGACGGCCTGTTCGAACCCTATTGTAACGCTTACCGCCTCAGGGTCCGTTACCGCGACGAATTTAGCCAGTATGGCTTGACCTTAGATCCTGGGATACAAGTCGTCGTGACACTCAAGTCGATTAATCTATTCACCGGGGCAGTGAGTACCTTGCTGACCTTTAACAGCAACCAATTTGCCGCAGCTTACGGCTTTCAGACACAGCTTTCAGATTACGGGTGGTTTACCTTCGACTTCGCTAATAACGCCTATTGGATCGAAGCCTATCTCATCAGAGGACAGCTCAATAACCTATACTTTATGAAGTACCCCGCGCCCGCAGCGCTGGCCACGATTCAGATCATTTCAGACAGTTGCATCAACTAGCAGTAAGAAGAGGGGGTGGCCGCAGCTAACTCCCGCCGGCGTACTGCAGAATGTCCCGACAAGCTCTGAGCTTGTCGGGACTTTGAAGTTGGACATCTTGAATTCCTGTGGGTTGACCCTCACCCGTCGCTTCGCGCCACCCCATCAGGAGAGGGAGAACGATAAATGGGGGTGTGGGTCAGATCGACATTTCATGCCACGCCGTTAACACTGTGTCGTCTGTTTGTAGCCTTCAAGTCAGCGCTCTAATCCGTGGATCTCTCCCTCGCCCTTGGCGAGAGGGTAGTCAGCAATCCGGCGGACCGGTTGAGGGGT
>QHZP01000235.1:1414-10228 GCA_003224715.1 Acidobacteriota bacterium
ACCACGACCAGGATGCCCGCGGAAACAGCAATGGTACCCAAGGAAATAGTTAAATGGATATCTGCCTTTCCCGAAGTGTCTTCGTAAAGCGGGCCGAGCAGAGGTAGAGTGCCCACAGCCATAGCCAACAAGTGAGCCAGGACGATGCCGATTGCTCCGCCAAAAAGGGTTAATCCCAAGGCTTCGGAAAGAAATTGGGCCTTGATATGGAATCGGCGCGCGCCCAGAGCTCGGCGTAAACCAATCTCGCGGATGCGTTCGTCCACCGAAACCAACATGATGTTCATCACGCCCACACCACCGATGCCCAGAGTGAGTGCTCCAATAAACATCAATAAGACCTGCAGACCGATGGTAATGCCGTCGATTATGGGACGGAATTCCTCCCGCCCGAACATCTGGATGGCGCGCCTGTCGGTGGGCGAGAAGCGCTGGCGCTTTGCCACCGCCGCCAGCACCTGGTCCTTGGCTTTCGATTCAAACTGGGGCGCCACGGGAGCGAAAACGACCACACTGGCGTAGCGATTATTCCAAAGGTCGCCAGCGGCCGTGTATGGGATGAAGGCAGAGTCGTCATCACTGGTGAAATAGTTGCTCATCTGAATCTTGCGGTCCATCACCCCAATGACGGTAAAGCGAACACCATTGATCTGAACGATCTCACCCACAGGTGGACGACCTCGGAAGAGTTTTTGGGTGAGCTGACTGCCGAGGAATACCACGCGTCGCCGCTCCAGGAAATCTTCCGGGCTAATCCAGCGGCCCTGGCTTGGAACTTCATTTCGAATCTCGCCGTACTCTGGAAAGACACCGCGAATGGCGGTGTTAACCAGGCTGTCGCCGTGAGTGATGGAGAGCCACCTCACTGTCTCCAGGCAAGCATTCCTGACCAGTGTGGCTTCCTCGCGAATCACCTCCAGATCTTCCTTTTCAAAGTGAACACGCTTGCCGGCTCGCTCGCCGCCAGCCTGTTCACCGGTTTGTCCCGGCCAGCAAATGACAGCGCTCCTGCCGAAGGCGTTGAAGGCGGTGACCAAAATCTCACGAAAACTGTTGCCGTAGGCAATCAAGACGCTCACTGCCACGATTCCCCAGACAATACCCAGCATGGTGAGGAAACTGCGGAACGGCTGTCTCCGCAGGGCGTCCCAGGATTGGCGAAGGATTTCGATGAACATATGGAGAGAGCGGTCGCTGTCAGCTGTCAGCGGTCAGCCGTCAGGGTTCGGACAAAGACCATCCGATACAATTAGAGTAACAGGGCCCACTGTCAAAGCAAAGCTGCTGCAACTTCCCTAGACCAAAGCTCAGAAGTTATGACTGACTGGTTCAAGCCAACCACTGACAGCTGACAGCTGACGGCTGACCGCTGACAGCTACCTAACTCCCGGCTTCGTAGCGCAGGGCCTCGATCGGGTCAACTGCGGCAGCGCGACTGGCCGGATAAAGGGCTGACAACACGGCTACCGTCCCGAGCAACGCAAACGCCAACACCCCGGATTCCCATGTGAACAGCAGTCCGGCAAAGTATTGCGGCATCGGTATCTGATTCACCAAGGCGCATAACCCAAACCCGGTCCCCAGACCCAGTCCACCGCTGAGAAACACGACGATCAGGGTTTCGACAAAAAACTGCCAGAGGATGGAGCGCGAGGTTGCGCCTACCGCCTTACGCACGCCAATCTCGCGCGTGCGCTCACGGACAGCCACCAGCATGACATTCATCACCCCGATGCCGCCCAGAAAAAGCGTGGCCAATCCGACGGCCCGCAGGAAGTACTTCATGCCATCGGTCATCAACCGAAAGGCTTTGGCATTTTCAACGGTATCCCAGATTCCACAAGCCTCTTTGTCTTCCGGGTCATAATGGTGAATGCTGGCCAGGGCGCGTCGCAGTTGCCATTTGCAGCTTTCGTGCACATCCACCGATTTGGGGGTGACGAGGAGTCGGTCGATTGTGCGCGAAGTGCCGGGAGGCTTTTGAGGAAAGTCGCGCAACATGGCACTGATGGGAATGAACACCTTGCTGATGTCCCGGCCATCGTAGCTGGAATCCTGCTCCTTCTCACGCATCACCCCAATGATCGTGTACGGAAAATCGCCGATCCGGATCGTCTGTCCCAGGACCGCACGGGTACCAAACAACTGTTTCTTCGCATCACTGCCGACGAAGGCCACACGCCGGCCCTCAGCCAGATCTTCCCAATTGTAATAACGTCCCTCGTCTACAGGAAGAGTGCGAATGTCCGCAAAAGGAGGCCAAGAGCCCGTCACCAGCAAGTTGCCGCTGTTAAATTCCGGTAGCACCCACTGGCAAGCAGGCGCCTGCTCCTGCACCAGCTTGGGATCGGTGTCTTCCCATCGGATCATCCGACCCGCCCGCATTCCGCCGGCCTGCATGCTGGTGCGACCGGAAAAGACAATCATGATATCTTTACCGAAGTTCTCGGCCTCTTTCTGCTGCCCGACTCGAAGACCTTCTCCAGCCGCTACCATGAGGATGATGGAAATGATCCCCCAGGCAATGCCAAACATGGTCAGGGCAGTGCGTAACTTATGGGTCCAGAGTGTGACCAGGGTATCTTTAAGCAGGTCTCGAAAAGTCATTAGAATATGGTCCGTGGTCAGTCGTCCGTCGTCAGTGGTGGGCCTTCAGTCGTGAGCTTAGCGGCTAACTTATCGCGGACGTTTAGCGAGCAGTGAGTTCATGCTCTCAACGGACGGCGGACAACTGACGACGGACGGTCATTGCAAAATCACCTTCTGTCCTTCGTGCAGTCCTTCAATCAATTCAGTTTTGACACCGTTGGAAATGCCAAGTTTCACGGCAATTTTACGCCGGCCTTTTTCAGCCCTAGGATCCGGCAATTCCAGTGAGGCATTGCGGTCCTTGTCATAAAGGACCGCATTCTCGGGAACGATCAACACATTGTGTTTTTCCTCGAGTATAATTTCGGCGTTGGCGCTCATGTTAGCCCTGAGTTCGCCACCGGGATTATGAATGGAGACGCGTACTTCAAAGGTTGTGACATTGTCCTTTTCGACGCCGAGAGGAGAAATCTTGGTCACCTTGCCTTCGAATTTCTTGTCCTTGAAGGACTCGACCACGATCCGAGCAGGCTGGCGCAGAAACACCTTGCCGATGTCGGCTTCGTCCACTTTACCCAGCACGTAGACATCGCTGACATCCCCCAGGGTCATTACCAATGTTGCCTGCGACCCCAGCACCAGGATTGAGCTGACAGCGTCGCCCACTTCCACGTTGCGCGAGAGCACCAGGCCATCCATTGGGCTTGTGATGGTGGAGTAGCGGAGATCCTCTTCAGCCCGATCCAGACCGGCTTGTGCCTGAGCCATCTGGGCCTTGGCGCGAGAGATTTCGGCCCGAGTCACTGACACGTTTCGCAGGGCAACCATCTGCTTATTCAGGGCGAGCTGGTAGGCCTTTTCGGCATCCTCCACCAGCGACTTAGATATCAGGCCCTCTTTGTGCAAATTCCGGGCGCGTTCCATGCTAGCCTTCAAAAAAGGCAGGTCAGGACCTTCGGCCTCCACCTGGTTGCGTTCGTGGGCTGCCTGGGCCGATTCCAGGGCAGCCTGGGCCGCCTGCAGGTTTGCGTTAGCTTCGCGAACCCGGGCCCTTAGCTCTTCCTTATCCAACTCCACCAACACTTGACCTTCTTTAACGAAGGCACCATAATCCACCAGGATTTGCTTGACAATGCCACTGGCCTTGGACTTGGCTTCAACCTTGGCACGAGGCTGTATCTTACCCGTGGCCACTACGGAACGTGCCAGGTCACCTCGCGTGACATTAGCCAGCTTAGAAGGGTCAATCTGATTGTTTGGCCGCAAGGCGGCGCTGAGTCCATAAAAACCTCCCACCAGAACCAGTAGCGCAATTACTCCGAAAAGGATCCAACCTCGACGTTTCCGTCGATTCTTATGATTGATCGTCATTTTCCAGTCCTCTTTTAAAGGTAGACTTCAACACGCTTCATGCAAGACAGGCTGGTATACGATACCATCGCGCAAATTGTTCCATTGAGAATGACAATTAGTTCTTTGTGGGCTCTTTCCACCACCCGTGAAGTGGGCACCCTCGTTGAGAAACTAGCGCCTCTGTCAGACAATATAAGTATGTGATTTCAGTATTGGGAAGGTTGCAAGATTTCGCAGGAAGGACTCAGTGACATGGGGCCGGAAGGCTACACCTCCCCCGAGATCGATACGCTTCACGACGAACTGGGAGAAGCTCAACGGAAGAGGGGGTGCTGAACGGCTGGTGGAAAATGCTTGTGAGGTATAGTCTGACGCTTCACCGATGAACTCTTAGAATGGAACCCGAAGCTTCCTTTATTGAGACATGTCCACTCACGTGGCATCAGTAATTTGCTGTCATCCGCTGAAAACGGAAAACTAGAAGGTGTAGGTAACCCCAAGAAGTGGCGTCAACTTGTCCCGAAGTCCATTGTCGTCCAATTTGAAGAGCAGATTGAAATTTATCAGTAAATTGAGGAAAGGGTTGACCTTTAAACCCGCCGCTCCATTGGTCTGATTGAAGGCTGTTGATTGGAATGTAATGTCCCTGAAGGTCGTCATATTATCTAGAGCCGTAAAGGTGGTGGTCTGGAGGCGCGGTGAATCGGTTACACGTTGTCCTACCAAATCGAAGGCCAGGCTGAGTCTGCTAGTCAACCCATAGTCCACACCCGCGATATAGAGGAATTGATCGGGCAGGCGTTTCTTGCCGCCGAATCGCACTTCACTGATGGGCTGATTACCCACCCCTGGTATCGATCTTTCCCCAAGTGGGACGGTTTCAAACTCTCCTGCCAGAATACTCTTTCCATTCCATTGATAGCCCAGGTTAAGATGTGGAGAAAATCTCTTAACTTTATAGGAATATGCCACAAAAGGTTTGAATCCGGCAGCGCCTGTGCCAAGCAAGTTCTCCGGATCCCCGGTTGGAAGTCGGAAATCCATTCCCACCGCCAAACCCGCGCGCTCCCACTTATAAACTCTGCCTTTCAGCCGGATGACTACATCCCCGAGGCCATTTCGCCGACCTGACCTGACAAATTGTTTTTGACTGCCCTGGTTGGCGGGATTATTCAGATCACTTCCGGTCGCAAAGAAGTGAACACCTGTATCACTGCCGGTCCCGATTCTCTGAATGGTGGCATCCGAGACTACCTTCAATTCAGCTGTGACCATCGGAAAAGCTAGTGAGAAATCCAACCAGTCGGTCAGTCCGGAGGTATAGAGGAACGTATACTGATCAAATTTGGACTCAATACTATTGATTGTGGTGATGACGTCGGCCCTCCCGGAAGGAGGGGGAGTAGGGTTATCATGGGTGTACACAGCAGGAACATTGTTCAGGTCAATCCCCTCAATACTGTCGAAGGTAAAGCGCTGGTAGCTGAGACCAAAAGAGAATTTCCTTCGACCAATAGTCTCTGCGCGCTCGGCAAGGATCGGTCCGAAGCTCTGGGTAGAGAGCGTGTACCCGCCGGAAGCTGCATCGTAGCTGTAGGTGAATCCGGAAGCCGGTGAGGGGAGAGGTAGAGCAGAAAGCGTGGTAGCCAGCGCGATATTGAACTGAGTGAACCTGGCTTGAAACGATCCGTTGAAGTGGGCAGTGTGAAGTTCGTTGTTCGGAGGAAGCGGTTTGACGCTGTCTACGGTGAGACCGCCAGGTCCGTAGAGCGTTGGAATCAATAACCCTAATTTGTCATTACTTTGAGCCAGAACGATAGTCGAAGACAGGGTACACAGAACTGCGACCAGGAACGTCTGCTTGAACATATAGTCTCCTTATCGACCCATATGGAATTTAGTTGTGACCGACAACAAAGCCGATCATTCCAGAAACCGTACCAAAACTCACCGCAGAGACGCGGAGACGCAAAGAGAATCATATAAAAGTCTCAACATTTTCGTTTTCACCCGGCAGGTGGATAAAAATGTCGTCACAGTTCTCAGAGGATAACTCTCTGCATCTCTGCGGTTATTAGGCCCCCCGTTTTTAGGATCATCCTAATCCAGGCGAAATCACGAGGGCGCGTAAGGCACTAGTTTCGAGGAGCGAACAACAGCTTCGGTAGCCACGACGAATTTGCTTCCCAACTCATCGTGGGTGTCCACCTATGCCGAAAAGCGCCTGGTGAGAAAAGGAGTTCGCTGTAACTACCCAGACCGAGCCCCTGAACGACTCTCCGTAACTAGCGGCTGGCGACGCGGCCTGTGTCGCTAACGGCTAGAACGGGATTTATTCGTCTGCCAAACGCACATCGTCAATGACCCATGTGCCTCCCGCCCTGCGCAAGGTGAGGGTCGTGTTAAAGGGCTTGGAGCTGAATTTGTCTCCTTTAACCGTCACGGTTTGATCCTGGCGCTGGCAGGTCACTGTGGCAGCATTCCCTGCAATATGGATGTTCGTAGGTTGAAGATCTATTTTTATTGAGCGAGAAAACTCAAAGGTCTGTTTTATCTTTTTCTCTTTTCCTCCCCCTAAGCCGGGCCAGAGGGTCTTCAACCGGTCCAGGTCTTTGCTCTCCCAGGCTGCCTTGTAGCTCTTCAGTATTTGTTCGACTCCTTGTCGATCTGTTTCTTTCTGTGCCGTGTCTTTGACCCGACCGGCCGGCTCGATCTGACTCTGACGAGCAAGGGTCTCGGCTGTCGTCGCCGCTAGCTCCATGGCGCTGGCAGCCATCTCAAAGTCTTGTCGAGCCCCCTGAAGATCGCCGCGGTCTCTTTTGGCCTGAGCCTGCGAAGCCAGCCCCGTTGCCTGCTGAAAGCGTTCAAGAGCCCTCGTCTCGGCGCCTGCCTGGGATGCCTTGTCACGAGCATGATCATAGGCCTCTCGGGCAGTCTGAACCGCCTCTCGTTGGGATGCCTGCTGCCGGGCTAAAAGCTGGTTCTCCTGTCGGGCAGTCTCCTGACGTTGTTCTTCCGTCTCTGTTCTTGACCTCGCCTCGATCGCCGCACGCTGATAAGCCTCGCGGGACTCCGAGAACTTTGCGGTCGCCAGCGTATACTGCTTTGCCCTGTAAAGGGCCATAGCTTCAGATTCGGTCCCCTGGGCCGCATCAAATAAGTTTCGCACCAAACCGGGGGCTCTGGCCGCTTCCGAGGCAGACCGGGCCTGTTTAGATTGCGTCATCGCTTCGTCGGCGCCTTTGCGCGCATACTGGTCAAGTTCCTTCAGGAGCTTGCGGGCCTCCGGATCCGAGGGGGCAAGCCTGAGAACCGCACCGAGGGAGGCAATCGCTTCCTCGAACTTTCCGGCCTCCTTAAGCGATTTTGCCTGACGGTTCCCCGCTGCAATCTTATCCAGACTCTCTTGAGCTTGCTTGAGAAGGTTCTCCGCCGCCGTGTCACCGGGCGAGAGCTCCAACACTTCCTTCGCCTCCCTTGCCGCTTCCGAATATTTCTTTGTTTCGAAAGAGCTTGAGGCCTTCTCAAGTGCTTGGCTGATCTTGGGATCTTGGGTCGACGGAATTGCAACAGGTGCCGGTCGAACCCCACCAGGTGACACCGGGGCTTCGGGATTGCCTTCAGCAGAAGGTGATGAAAAACCCGCCCCCTTTCTGTTCCGCAGCTTTAAAAGTCCGCCCGTGCCCAGCGCGACCGCCAGCAGGAGGCCGGCAGCAATCGGTAGCACTCGTCTGATCTTCTGGCGCTGCACAGCCAGGGCCACCTCAGCGTGCTGTCTGAGCGCCAGAGCTTCCCTGTGTCCCGGTTCCAGTTCCAGCAACTGCCCTAGAGTACGATAGGCCAGCTTGAAGCGATGTTTCTGTACATCGGCGCGAGCAGACGTCCACAACCGGTCAAGAAGAGCCCGGCGTTCTTCCTGCAAACGCCTTTCTTCCAAAACCTGTTGGGCACTTGCCTGGAGTTTTCCGAGTTCCACGTTCCCCGGATCTAGCTTTAACCCCTCGCTGGTTACGGTAAGACAAGCCTCGTACTCTTGCGCCTGCGCGTGCGTTCGCGCCGCTGCCAGCAATTCCTTCATTTTTTGCTCTCGCCCCAGCGCCGCTCCCGCCTGCCGCTTCAGTGCCAGCGCCTCCCCATGCCCTGGCTCCAGGGTTAATAATTCCTCCACCGTTCCCAAGACCCCCTCATGATCCTGTCGCTGCCCCTGCTGCCGGGCTCGCTCCACCAACTCTTCCACCCTCTGCCTCTTCGCCAGCGCCTCCCGCGCCTGCCGCTTCAGCTTTAGGGCTTCGCCATATCCCGGCTCCACCCTGAGCAGTTCCTCAACCGTTTGTAAAACGTGTGTATACTCTTCCCTTCCCCACTGCTGCCGAGCTCGTTCAACAAGTTCCTGCACCTTCCGCCTTTTCGCCAGTATCTCCTGTGCCTGCTCCTGCAGTCTCTTGAATTCACGGCTCCCCGGGTCCAGAATCAAACCCTCACTGGTTACTTCGACACAAGCCTCGTGCTCCTGGGCCCGCCCGTGAGCTCGCGCCGCTGCCAACAATTCCTCTACTTTGCCTTGTCGTTCCACAGCCTCTGCAGCCTGCCGGTGCATTTCTAATGCCTCGACATGTTGCGGATCCACAACCAGCAATTCCTCCATGGTTCGCAAGACAGCCTGGTGGTCCTTTCCCTGTCGCTGTTGAATGGCCTTTTGCAAAAGCTCCCGCACCTGGCGGACCTTGGCCAAAGCCTGTTGCGCCTGTTCTTGAAGTCTCTTGAATTCCCGATTCTCGGCATCCAGACCTAGCCCCTCACTCGTCACTCTGACACAGGCGTCGTACTCTTGCGCCTGTGCGTGAACTCGCGCCGCGGCCAGCAGTTCCTTGA
>QHZP01000235.1:10246-10443 GCA_003224715.1 Acidobacteriota bacterium
TGCCCCTTCAGCTCTAAGGCCTCGCCCTGCCCCGGCTCTTCTCTGAGCAGTCCCTCAATCGTCTGCAAAACGCCCGCATACTCTTTCCCTTCCCACTGCTGCCGAGCTCGTTCCATAAGTTCCTGCACCTTCCGCCTCTTCGCCAGCGCCTGCTGTGCCTCTGCCCGCAATCTCTTAAATTCCAGGCTCCCCGGGTC
>QHZP01000236.1:0-2776 GCA_003224715.1 Acidobacteriota bacterium
ACGCATGGGAAGCGCGCTCCACATTGTGGTAGTTGCGGGAAGTACCGGTTAAATACGTTGTGGGAATGATGAAGCGATCGTTTTTCATCAGCCTCAGCGAGTCTGATGCCACTCTCCCAAGATTTATAAGCTGCTGAAAGTTAAATCATCTTCGAAGAATACCTAAAGAGTTAGGGCGTTTCTTTCGTTAACTACTTACAGCCAATTATTGTAAGTTAACCCCTGACTGGACCAAAGCTCCAGAATCGAGACCAAAGGCAAGTCAATGCACTCAGAAAAAAAAGTTTTGCTAGTGGATGATGATGAGTCCCTGGTGGGAATGCTGCAGACCGCTCTATCGAATAGCGGCTATGAGGTGAAAAAAGCTTGCAGCGGCGCTGAAGCCCTACGCCTCCTGGAGGAGTTTCATCCCGAACTGATCCTGCTGGATATTGGCTTACCGGACATTTCCGGCCTCGAAATACTGCGGCAAATCCGGTCCCATCCTGCTACCAAAGAGGTCATTGTAATCCTCCTTACGGGCAGCATTGGGCTGGAAATGAAGATTGAGGGTTTCAGCACGGGAGCCAATGATTACATTTCAAAGCCGGTCAATCCCCGGGAACTGCTATTAAGAATAGAACGTTTCTTTAAGACAGTGGCAGCCCAAAAAGCCACCTTAGCACACCAGCAAAGGGAAAACCTTCACACCGTCGTCGATACTTTGGCTCGTGAACTGAATGCACCTCTGGCGGCGATACATAATGAAGTGCGCCTCTGCTTGCAGAATTTGCCCTTGGAGGAAATCAAGAAGAACTTGCTAAGCGTCGAAAATAGCGTCAAACGAATAGAAGACATCATTGTGAAGCTCCGCTCTGCCGTCTGTCTCGTGTCCAAAGAGCCAATCCCTGGGGTCCGTCTTCTGGATGTAGAACAACCCACCAAGAGTTAAAAAACTTTCAACCAATAAGTCTGGTATTTCCTGAGTCTTGCTTTTGCCCCAGGAGGCTGGCTTTAGTCAGCCAAGGCAGATTCACCCACGTAAACTTGTGCGTGGAGACACTTGTCAAGCTAGGAAAACCCAAGGCAATCCCTCCCCCAGGTCCTTGCAAACGCAAAAAGAAGGCTCTTCAAGAATCAATTTGGGTTCGTGGCCGCTGCCTCTTCATTGCCCCGCCGTTGGTCATTGCAGAAAAGGACCTCGATCATGGACCCAATTTTGCGATTGGCTGCAGTCGAATCATCCTTGATATTCAAAAAATCTTGAATCTGAATGCCTGCGGCTAGGGGGATGTGACGTGCGCTCCGTTGTGTGTTCATTCGGCGTGCGCAGAGCGCCTGCTCCACCTTTTGTGACTTTCGTCCCTCGTTAAGCGGAGGCATTGCTTTTGAATCTCAAAAAAAAATCCCTTGACAGGCTTGGAACCAAATCGTTAGGATCTTGAAAATGATTTTCAATTTCAATAGAACTGATCAAACCTACCGCTCAGACAGGGAGGGAAATTGAGATCCAGGGCAAATGAACCGGCAGCGACTCAAAGGCTATCCCTGTTGAAGCGTGTGGGAGCGTTGCCCCGGATCAATCTGGCAATTCTGACAACCTTCACTTTATTGCCTTTTTCTCTTGATGCGGGAGAGGGGCCATACTTTATCACCTATGACCATCACATGGAAGAACCAGGGAACCTTGAAATTGCCATCAATCCAGTCCTTGGCCTCCCTAAATCGGCTAACACGTTTGTGGGTTCCTGGACGGAATTTGAGTACGGTGTCAAGGGTTGGTGGACATCTGAGTTCTATCTCAATGGCCAGACAACTCGACACGACAGCACCCTCTTCACCGGCTTCCGTTGGGAAAACCGTTTTCGCCTCCTGAGACGCGAACATTGGATCAATCCCGTGTTCTATCTTGAGTTCGCGAATGTCAATGCCGCCGACAAAACTCTCAGGGAAGTAGTAGGATTTGGACCTGAGGAAGAACATGCCGAGCCCAATGCCCGAACCAGGATGGAAAAGGAACGCGAGATTGAAGGCAAACTGATTCTCTCGAGTAATTACAAAGGTTGGAACTTTTCCGAAAATTTCATTGCTGAAAAGAATTTGAGCAACGAGCCTTGGCAATTTGGTTATGCGTTGGGAATAAGTCATCCACTGGCCTTGGCAGCGACTCCTGAACCCTGTAGTTTTTGCCGAGAGAACTTTCATGCGGGGATTGAGTTTTACGGTGGGCTGGGCAACTGGCACAAATTTGGACTCCCGGGAGCATCGCGGTACATCGCTCCCGTGCTAGCTTGGGATCTCCCCAACGGTACTACCTTTCGGATTTCGCCCACTTTTGGGTTGACCGAGAACAGTCACCGCGCTTTGATTCGATTTGGCGTGTCTTACGAATTCGCCGGATTAGGTCGCCGCCTAGGCCACTTATTTCGCTGAGGCGGCCTCCGCCCATACAAAGCGACAAGGAGATGATGGATGAGAAGAACGGTGATGGCTGTAACAATCGCGATGGTTCTGTTAGTCACCCGGACCGGTCTAGCTAAGAAGGACCCAAGAAAAGGCGATCTGGGGTCCGAACTTCGAAGGGCTCCAATCAGTGTACAATGGTTACGCAATCCTTATGCAGGGCAGGACCCTGCCATTAGGGCCGGAAAGAAGCTTTATCTCCGGCACTGCGCGGGTTGTCATGGTGCCGACGGACGCGGAAAAGAAAAGGCGCCTAACCTCTCTTCCCCTACTATTCAGAGTGTCACGCCTGGCATGCTCTTTTGGTTTTTGAAGAATGGAAATCTTTCAGAAG
>QHZP01000236.1:2837-9654 GCA_003224715.1 Acidobacteriota bacterium
CACTCTGCCCAGAGCTTCCTAATCAAAACGCCAGTCAGCCAATCCAGGAATAAAATCACGTCGGGAAACCGTATTGTCTATGCTCCCTCTGAAAATCGCACCTGTCGGACCTGAAACTCTGAAAAAATTCAAAACCGGCGGAGATAAGGGAGGGCGAGGCTCCCGCCGAGCCTCATGGGACAAGGACTTGCTGGGGCGATGGCTCGCCAGGAGGCTCGCCCTCCCGGGCATCGGCCTTCAGGGCGAGTCCTTACGATTCGAGACGACCCACCAACTCTAAAGGCAGTGCCACGATATAACACACAATTTCCGATCCCCTTGTCCGTGTTAAGAGAATTCATGTAGAGAATGCGCCAGCTTGTACCACACTTCAGTTCGTCCCTCCATCCATGGCCTTTGACTGGCGTGCGTGTTACTTTAGCCTTTGAAGAGGTTTTATGGAACGTTTCGCGGGTGTTCTGGGCTTTCTCCTCCTGCTAGGAATTGCGTTTGCTCTCTCTTCGAATCGCAGCGCCATCCGCTGGAAGACGGTCGGGTGGGGAATCGCGCTGCAATTATTCTTTGCTGTAGTCGTTCTTAAGGGAGAATGGATGAGCCAGCGCTTGGCGTGGATCCCTTTTTCTCCGGGGACGTTCAGTGTTGGAATTCTTTTGCAGATCGTCCTTTTCCTTTTCCTCTCGAAACGGACCGCCCTCCCTTTAGTCGCTATGCACTGGATCCAGGCAATCATTGGCGTTCAGATATTGGTCGGCCTCTTAAAATTCAACCTCGTGGCGACTTTTTTCATTTTCATGCGAGAAGTGGTCAACAGGCTTATTGCTTACTCTACGGAAGGAACCAAATTCGTCTTTGTTCCGCTCGGTGCAGAGCAAGGAGAGCGGAGCGTCGGTCTGGTTATAGCCTTTCAGGTCTTGCCGACAATCATTTTTGTGGCTTCCATTTTTGCCATTTTGTATTACCTGGGGATCATGCCCACCGTAGTCCAGCAAGTCTCAAGAGTGATGACTCGCTTCCTGGGGTCGAGCGGTGCCGAATCTGTCTCCGTAGCCGCCAGTATCTTCATGGGTCAAGCTGAGGCTCCCTTAACCATCCGGCCCTTCCTGGCCGAGATGACACGCTCCGAGCTCATGACTATAATGACTGCCGGTATGGCCCATGTTTCAGGTGGAATCATGGCGGCTTATGTCCTGGTTGCCCATGTGGACGTGGTGCATCTTCTAACCGCCGTGGTCATGACAGCTCCTGGAGCCATTATGGTCGCCAAGATCATGGTGCCGGAAAATGAAACTCCCAAGACGGCGGGCAATGTCAAGGTGCAAATCCCGGTTACTGATGTCAACCTGGTGGACGCTGCCGCCCGCGGAGCCTTCGAAGGGACGCAACTGGCGATTAATGTGGCCGGTATGCTGATCGCCTTCGTCGCGCTAGTAGCCCTGGCGAATGGCCTCCTCGGTTTCTTGCATCAGGGGCTGGAGTCCCTGGTTCGCAAGCTCCCTACAGCGGGAGGGTTTATGGGGATGCTGCTCCAATATTTTCCGGAAAACCTGCAGCAAATTTTAGGAACTCTTTTCAGACCATTGGCTTGGACCATGGGCGTGAGCTGGAAGGATTCATTTCAGGTCGGAAATCTTTTAGGAACGCGAATGGTTCTCAACGAATTCATTTCTTTCCTGCAATTAGGCCAGATAAGAGAATCCCTGGACAACCGGTCTTTTATAATTGCGACCTTCGCGCTTTGTGGATTTGCCAATTTTGGTTCTATTGCCATCCAGGTGGGGGGCATCGGCGCCCTAGCCCCCGACCGACGCCATGACCTGGCTTCTCTAGGTCTCAAAGCCATGATTGCCGGAACCCTGGCTAATTTCCTCTCGGCAACGATTGCGGGGATAATTCTGTGAGGGATTTCCGGAAGAATCCTTTAGCTCCAGCATCGCCATCCAATAAAGCGGTTGGAATATTCTATGGATTGACCTATTATTGGCAAGGGTTACAATAGGGCCTAGACATGAGTTTGAGGTAACAAAATGCTTTTTAGCAGACGCACCCTAACCGCGCTAACAGTTTGCCTTTTTCTGGTACCAGAGGTTCCCTTGCAGGTCTCGCTCTATTCCCAAGCGTCCAAGAATGTCCTTGATGGCAAGACGGACAAGTCGGAAAAAAATCCGGATAATCTGGTAGTCAATGTTGACCTGATCAATGTGCTTTTTACCGTGACCGACCGTAAGGGGAAATTAGTGACCGACCTGGATAAGTCCAATTTGAAACTTTATGAAGACAATAAATTGCAGAACATCACCAATTTTTCTAAGGAAACTGACCTTCCTCTCACTATCGCCTTAGTCATCGACACCAGTACCAGTATTCGGGAGAGATTCAAATTTGAGCAAGAGGCGGCCATCGATTTTCTTTACAGAACCATTCGTCCTAAAAAAGACAAAGCCCTTCTGGTCACTTTCGATTCAGCCATTGAGCTGGTCCAGGACTACACGGACAATCCCGAGGTTCTCAGCAAAGCGATTCGTCAGATTCGGCCGGGCGGCGGCACCAAGATGCTGGATGCCATTTACCTTGCGTGCCAGGAGAAGTTAAAGTCGGAACTGGGGAGAAAGATCTTGATCTTGATTAGTGACGGCGATGACAATCTGAGTCTGGAAACTCTCACCTCGACGTTGGAGATAGCTCAGAAATCGGATGTGGCCATTTTTGCCATCAGTACCAACTCCAGCGGATTTTTTGGAATTACTGCACCTAAAGCTGACAAAATCCTAAAGCGATTAGCCGAAGAGACAGGGGGTCGGGCCTTTTTCCCTTTTAAGGCGGAAGACCTCTCCGCTAGTTTCCAGGACATTGGGGCCGAATTGCGCAGTCAATACTCTCTGGCTTATCGATCCTCCAATCCCGGTCGTGATGGTTCGTTCCGGTCTATCAAAATTGAAACCGACCGAAAAAATCTCAAGGTAAAGGCTCGCAAGGGGTATTACGCACCGCGGGGATAGTTTGCCCATCGAGTTCCAGAGAGCAACAAATGGCATACAATTGAATCGTGTTCGAGGACGGGCTAGTCTAAAGCCTTTCTCGTTCGGCTGTCCAGCAGCCTTAAGGTTTGTCCGGGCACCCGCACCTTTCCAAGGAAGGTTTCACAAGCTGTTTGTTATTTCCTTACTTTTCCTGTAAACTCCGGGTCATTCTCCGGGAATTACAGTCATTCAGCCTACAACTAAGGAGTCGAGACAATGAAGCATCGGCTAGCATCCAGAGCACTAAATCGTTGCGTGCAACTTTTTCTGATCAAGCCCTCAAACTACGATGAACAAGGTTACGTGGTAACTCATTTTCGAGGAGTGCTGCCTTCTAACACCCTCAACTGTTTGGCTGCTTTGACCGAAGACGTGGTTCGAAGGAGATTGTTAGGGGCCGACATCGATGTTCAGATCCACCTCTTCGACGAGACAGTTCAAAAAATTCCCGTCGAGAAAATTTGCCGTCTGGGACAAAAAAAAGGTGAGCAGGCAATTGTTGGTTTGGTGGGAGTGCAAACCAATCAATTTCCGCGCGCGACAGATTTAGCGCGCCGATTTCGTGCGGCCGGCCTGACCGTGTTAATTGGGGGCTTTCACGTCAGTGGCTATTTGTCGATGATTCCTCAAATTCCGCCGGATATTCAAGTACTCCTGGACGAAGGCGTGACCCTTGTCAAAGGTGAAGTGGAAGAAAGCTGGAGTCAGATTCTGAAAGATGCGATATCGGGGCAGCTGAAGCCGCTTTACGATTTCGTCGATGACAAACCCGATTTGTTCACCAAGCCCATTCCGATTCTGGACACCCGGTTGATGAAGCGATTTGTCGCATCCAATTTCGGAACCATTGATTGCGGTCGGGGTTGCCCGTTCAATTGCAGTTTTTGCACGATCATCAATGTGCAGGGACGTAAGATGCGGGTTCGATCAGCCGAGACCATTGCCGAGGCTATTCGCTACAACTGGCGTCACAACAAAGTCGACTTCTACTTCTTTACTGACGACAACTTCGCGCGAAACGCGCAATGGGAGCAAATTTTCGATACCCTGATTCAGCTTCGGGAAAAAGAACAGATCGACGTGAAGTTCATGATGCAGGTCGATGTTCTGTGTTACAAGATTAACAATTTTGTCGATAAGGCCCGCCGAGCAGGGTGCACCAAGGTCTTTATCGGGATGGAAAGCATTAATCCCGAGAGTCTCAAGGACGCCGCCAAAACCCAGAACAAAGCGGAAGACTATGTCAATCTCATTCGCGCCTGGCGTGAGGCCGAGGTAGCTACCCACGTGGGATATATTCTCGGTTTCCCTCACGATACGGAAGCATCGTTACGGAGCGACTTGCAGCGACTGATGAAAGAAATTCAAGTCCAACAAGCGTCCTTTTTTATCCTCACGCCCCTGCCGGGCTCACGAGATCATTTAGAAATGTCACGGCGCGGCGATTATATGGATGAGGATTACAACAAATATGATTCCACGCATGAGACGATGCACTATGCAAACTTTCCTGAGCCCGGATCGCTCGAGCGCGTTTACCACGAGGCGTGGCAGACCTTTTACAGTTTTGAAAACATGAAGCGAATCCTACTTAACGCGGCGCCCCGTAATTACTGGGACATCTTAAAGAATTTCATCTGGTATAAGAATGCCGCCATCCTCGAGCGGCGTCATCCCATGATGGCCGGCTTCTTCCGTCGCAAGAGCCGCGATGCCATGCGCAGCGGCACGGTAGTTCCGGCTCGCTGGCCATTTTTCAAAATGCGCCTCTCTGAAATCCGGCAATACCTGAAGGGGACGATCCAACTTCTATGGGAAATGCAGGAGCTCTGGCTGCAAACGCGCCCGCGCAGTCCCGCCGAACAACGCCTTGTCCAGGAGATGCACCGCATCTATGACTCGGTGCAACGACGCTTGACCGTGGCCGAGCTCCAGTTAGCCTATGCCCGCGCCCGCCATCATCTGCCCGCACTCAAGGTTCCATCCAAATTTTCTCTCTGTTGGCAAAAATGGAATTTGTTTCATGCCAATCGCCGCGTTTTTACCCGCGCCGACATTGATCAAAACTGGTTGCGAATCGTCGAACGGATCCAGCGCTACAAAATTCTGGGAATTTCCCCTGTCCGATTTCTTGCCAATTTCTGGCTGGATTTCCAGGTTACCGTCATGTTCGCTTACGCCTTCTTAACCTCCCACCACGAGGAAGTGGACGCTTGATTTCCATCAGACTTTAGAACCCTGGTAATGGTTGGATGAGAATGATCGAGAAGAAGGCATCGCTTCGTCTCAGCGGCCCACCGGTAAGCCGTTAAATCCCACTGGCAAGGAGAGAATCAGCATGAGCGCTTTCGGTTGGCTGGATTGGGTCGTCATCGGTGTCTACCTGGTTGGAACCATGATTGCCGGGTTGGCGATGCGCCGGTACGTCGGCAAGGTCGAGCATTTCCTCGTGGCTGGACGCGAGATGGATGTCTACCTGGGTGTGGCCTCTCTGGCGGCCACTGAGTTTGGAATTATCACGGCCATGTATACCGCCGAGCTGGGCTACAAGAATGGCTTTGCTGGTGCCATTCCAGGAATACTCGAAGCCATCGCCATGCTCGTCGTGGGCCTGAGCGGTTTCGTCATCAATCCTTTGCGCGAATCGGGCGCCCTGACAATTCCAGAACTCTTAGCCCGGAAATTTGGATCTCGGGTGCGTTGGATGGCGGGCCTTGTCATCTTTCTGGGTGGCTTGCTTAATATGGGGATCTTCTTGCGAGTGGGCGGCGAGTTTCTCATGATTGTCACGAAAATTCCGGTGAAATACCTGGAATTGACGATGACCGTCTTGCTATTGACGGTACTGATCTACACCGTATTAGGGGGGATGCTTTCGGTGCTCGTCACCGATTATCTGCAATTCCTGGTCATGGGAGTGGGCCTGGTTCTGGTGTCGGTGTTGGCGGCATTGGATGTGGGCTGGGAGAACATCGTTACGGCCGTCCAGAAACAGCATGGTTCGGGAGCCTTCAATCCCTTCGTCAGCCAGGAAATGGGCGTGACTTACGTGGTGTGGCAGGCGCTCAATCAGTTGGCCGTCGTGCTTACCTGGCAGACGGTCATTCAGCGTGTTTTGTCTTCACGCGACCCAAAGACGGCACGCCAGGTTTATACCCGGACCAGTTTTTATTTTGTAGGGCGTTTCCTGATCCCCGCATTTTGGGGGATGGCTGCACTGGCGGTGCTAGGCTCTCGGGCTCCGTCCAATACCCTGCATGCTATGCCAGTTTACCTTTCCACTCTCGTACCCTCGGGCCTCCTGGGACTGGTGGTTGCCTCCATGCTGGCGGCGGACATGTCCACCGACTCCAGCTATATGCTGACCTGGGGCAGCATTCTGTACAACGACATCATCTGTCCTCTGCGTAAACAACCTTTTTCTGAACGCAGCGGATTGCTGGTAAACCGAATCATCATACTGGGCATTGGCGCATTTCTCCTCGTTTATGGATTGTGGTATCAATTGCCCGGCAGGGCTTGGGACTATCTGTCCATCACGGCCAATTATTGGAAAGGCGCCAATACAACGGGAGCCATTGCAGCCATTCTGGGAGGAGCTGTCAGTCCGATCATTTTCTTGCTCGCCGGACTGGCCAAGAATGTCGAAATCGCCGGCCTCGTCTCCTTTGGCCTGGCGGCGGCCGGCATGTTGATCGGTTCATGGATCGGACCCTCCCCGTCCGCTCCCGCGGTGAAGGCTTGAGCTTTCACCCCTAAAAACGGCAGTTAGCCACAGAGGGAGAGAGAGGCTAAAGCAT
>QHZP01000237.1 GCA_003224715.1 Acidobacteriota bacterium
AATCTCACCTTGTTGTGGCTTACAGAATTGCCGAAGTTCTGTGGTTTCCCATCCGTGGCGAGCTCACCTCCGGACCTGACGGTGAGTCCGCTTCCGTGGCAGCGGACAGGGCCTGGGACCGCAACGGATGGCCTGCCGAAATTTGATCTCACGAAGTTTGACCAGAGCTATTTTGATCGGTTACGAACACGGGTGCAGGCTCTGCGCAACGCAGGTATCTACGTTGGCGTGTATCTGTTCACGGGCGAGTGGCTCAACATTTTCCGCTGTTCGAGTGACGGGTACCCTTTCACGGGAGCGAATAACCTCAATGGGGTTGACGACGGTTACACCTCTGGGTCAAAGGGGATCGGCTCGATCACCATGACCGCGCCTAACGCCATTACCAGGCTCCAGGACACGTACGTAGAAAAGGTGATCGACACGTTAAATGATCTGCCGAACGTGCTCTGGATCGTTTCCGAGGAAGCTCCCGCCAATTCGACCTGGTGGAACGACCACCAGATTTCGCACGTCCGAGCCTATGAATCCAAGAAGCCTTATCAGCACCCCATTGGGTACGCCGCGCTCATAAAATCGCCGGATACGACAATTTATAACTCTGATGCGGACTGGGTGGCGCCGCAGGTTAGGATTTCGCCAACCACTTCCTGCGGAAGCGGGAAGCCGGCCTGCAAAGTGAACATCAATGACAGCGACCATTCCTACTTTGGGATATGGAACGACACAGCCCAGCAGAACCGTAACTATGCCTGGGAGAACTTCATGACCGGCAATCAAGTGCTGTTCATGGATCCTTACGTGGTGTACTACCCGCGCGAGCGTCGAAACTTGTGCGTCTCTCCCACCAACGCCATCTGCACTGGGCCGGACAGGCGATGGGACAACTTCCGGGACAACCTCGGATACATTTTGAAATACTCCCGCAAGCTGAATCTTGCCAACGTCACCCCACGCAAGTCCCTCTGTTCGACAGGTTACTGTCTTGCCCAGACCCCATCGGCAGGTGCGGAGTACCTGGTTTACGCACCCTCCGGCGGATCGTTCACGATAGACCTGTCGGCGATGCCGGCTTCACGAAGATTGGCTGTAGAGTGGTTCAACCCATCTACCGGCGCTTCCGCCGTCGGAAATCCCGTCCCCGCTGGGTCCTCCTCTCAATCATGCACTCCGCCGTTCAGCGGAGACGCCGTGCTCTATCTGGTGGATACGGTGGGCCACGCAACCTCAGGCATCCCGAGACCGGGAGAGGGTTCAGGGAAAGCGGTTCCGCAGTGAGCCTGAGTGTGTGGAAAGGTTGGTCTCCAATTATACATCAGCCAATTCAGCGTTTCGAGCCGCCCACGTCGCAGCCAATGGCCGATTTTGGATTTCCGATTGCCGATTGAAACTGGTTCGCGAGTTCATGTTCCGGAGTTCCGAAACCCTTGCACTTGGACTCACACTTAAAACGTGGACCTTGGACTTTGCACTTTGGACCTCGGACACGCCTTGGCCTTGCCTTTCGAATGAACTTGACGTAGAGTTTAACTGAGTTCAACCCAGGGATCGCCTTATGGTTCGCAGGACAAAAATTCTCGGTTTTTCAGTAGCCCCAGAAATCGCAAACGAATACGAACAACTCGCTAATCTCTCCGGGAAGAGTAAGAGCGAGCTCTTTCGCCAGATGCTACAGGTCTACAAGGCCAAACTAGAAGAGGATGAATTCTTTCGGCTGCAGCACAGAATGGCTCGCAGAGCGCAACGGGCAGGCGTTTTCACGGAGAAAGAGGTTGAGCAGATCGTTTTCGAGGACCGCTAGTGAAGGTGGTCTTCGATACGAACGTCTTCATCTCTGCTGTCATCGTCCCAGGAGGACAGGCCGAGCGAGCTCTTCTTTTAGCTTGGGCAAGGCATTTTATTCTTTTCACTTCCGTTCCAATCCTCACCGAAACGGCCCAGAAACTGAGGAGCAAATTCGGGCAGACCGATAAAGATATCAGGCAGGCGCTGAAGTTCATCAGCCGAACTGCAGAGATTCTCAAGCCGACGGTTCGTCTAAGAGTCCTCAAAGATATTCCGGATAACCGTATCTTGGAGTGCGCTTTCCAAGCCCGAGCAGACTTGATTGTCACCGGTGATCGGCACCTGCTAAAACTCCGGGAGTTTGAAGGTATCTCCATTATTCGCCTGACGGATTTCTTAAGAATGTTTCCTGAAGCAGTGAAATGAGCAGGCAGGCTCTTGATGTACTCACTCGAGTGAAGCCGTCGGTGTGCGCCGTTGTCGCCTTGGCTGGGTAGCTTCGTGCAACGAACATCCCGGGTGAACTCAATGATGGCGTTAAGATACGAGAGAGCCACTTCTCCATGTTGGATTTCCGATTGCCGATTGAAACTGGTTGGCGAGTTAATGTTCCGGAGCTCCGGAACCCTTGCACCTGGACTCACACTTGAAACGTGGACCCTAGACTTTGGACCTTAGACTTTGGGCTTTGAACTTTGAACTTAGACTTAAAAACTTTGGACCTTAGACGTTGAACTACTGACCACTGACCACTACAGATGGTTTGTCCCTTCTCAGTCACACAAGGAGGAGAAATGTTTCAGAATTGGAGCAAACGATTGTCTGTCCTGGCCCTGGCTGCCCCCTTGACCATTCTCTGCCAAGCGCTTCCGGCTGACGATCAAGACTCACCTGAGAAGATTCTCCTCAAAGACTACCAACCTAAGTCCATTTACAAAATCCCGAAGACAACCGTTCCCAAAGCAAAGTATCCGATTATCGATATGCATTCTCACCCTTATGCTGCAACTCCGGAACAGATCGCCGAATGGGTGAAGAATATGGATGCGGTGGGAGTCGAGAAAACAATTATTCTAACGATGGCCACTGGAGCCGAGTTTGATCTGATTTACCAGAAATACGCCCAATATCCCGATCGCTTTGAACTCTGGTGTGGGTTTGACTACACGGGTTATGAACAGCCTGGATTCGGTCCGGCTGCGACCAAAGAACTGGAACGGTGTTACCGCGTTGGCGCCAGAGGAGTGGGCGAGTTAGGCGATAAAGGAAAGGGAATGTCCTTCGGCAAGACCCGAGCCGTGGGTCTCCATCCCGACGACCCACGCATGGATGCTCTTTTCCAAAAATGCGCCGGACTCAAGATGCCCGTCAATATCCATGTGGCCGATCCCATTTGGATGTACGAGAAGATGGACAACACCAATGACGGGTTGATGAACGCTTACCGTTGGCGATTGGACAACCAGCCTGATATTGTCGGTCATTCCGGAATGATCGACATTCTAGAGCGCACGGTGAAAAAGCATCCCCAAACCATCTTCATTGCCTGCCACTTCGCCAATTTAGACTACGATTTAACCCGACTGGGCCAGTTGTTGGACCGCTATCCCAACCTCTATGCCGACATTGCTGCTCGGTATGCTGAGACAGCTCCCATTCCGCGCTTTGTCTCCAGGTTCTATGCCAAATACTCAGAGCGGCTCCTCTACGGGACCGATATGGGATTTGCCGCAGGCATGTATCGCATCACGTTTCGAGTCCTGGAGACATTGGATGAACACTTTTACGAGACCAAGCAGTTTGGCTATCATTGGAGCCTGAACGGCTTTGGCCTCCCGGATTCGATCCTGAAGAAGTTGTACCGCGAGAATGCGCTGAAGATCCTGAAGAAGCGTTAAGCTGATTGAGGATCCATCGCCCCAACTTAAAATCGTAGGCGCAGGACCACCTGCAGACGGCGAGCCGGCTGAGAGGCTACCGGCATGCCGAAGAATGGAGAACTGAGGTTTCCGACGATCTTGCTGTAATTGACGTGATTGAGTACGTTGAATGCATCCAGCCCCACGCTGAAGGCAGGACCGTTTGGCTTCTGGTCATGGCGCAGCAAAAAATCCTTCGACCAACGCAAATCGAGCCGAGCCGTTGCCGGTCCTTGCAGGATGTTGCGGGCCACTCCGGTCGGACGATCCGTGGCGAAACCATCACGATTCTCATCCCGGCCAGTGGTCAGATTGTAGGGATGTCCCGAGTGCATCGAGAAGCGTATTCCCAGATTAAACCATTTTCCCGGCTGGAAGGTCCCCATCACGTGGAAGCGATGCAGGGAGTCCCATTCGGGCCGCGCCCACTCCCGACTTAAGTCATAACTGTTGGGGGGTAGCGAGTTGATTCCATCCGTATCGTTGTAGGTTCGCCCCACGTTGTAACGGATCATGCCATTAAAGAAGCGGGTCACCTTTCCGCGCAAGCCGATCTCCACAGCATTCTGGCGCTGCCGGCCGGAGGATTCCAGCTGGCGGATCACACCAAAATCAGGATTCGGTCTGAGATAAACCAGTGGCAAGGGTGCATTGACGTCGCGCGAACGGAACAACCTGAGACCGGTGCCACCCAGGTAGTTCAAAGTCAAAGTGGTTGATTTGGCTAGTTGACGTTCCACTCCGGCGCTGTATTGTATGGTCTCGGGCGTGCCCAGGTCCTCGGCAAAGCGCACGAGGTTGCTGGGCTCGGTGGCAATGGTTTCATTCGAGAAGAACGGATCCGGATACAGCGGGTTCGAAAGAATAATCTGGTGTAGGTGCAGGCCGTCATAAAGCAGGCTGTCGCCGATGGCGCCCGGTCCGGTCCGGTCATAGAAGATGCCGGCACCTGCTCGCAGCACAGTCTTGTGGCTTCCTGGCGCATAGGCGATCGAAAGCCGTGGCGCCAGGTTGTCGTGGTCGTCCAAATAGTTCTGCCAGTCATAACGCAGTCCGACACCCACCGACAGATTGGAACGTAACCGAATGTCGTCTTGTAGGAACAATCCCAGCGATTTCTGCCAGAAAACCAGCCGTCCGTCCCCCTGCTGGACCGTAAACGAAAAGGGACGCCCCTGCTCGTAATCCTCAAGCGAAGAGAAATAGAAGGTCCCGTCGCGATTGTTCAGATTATTGGCACCACGCCGGCGCAGGTCAGGAACGCTGATACCCGTCTTGATCATGTGTTTCCCATGGGCCCAGGAGAGCATATCGTTCAATTGAAAATGAGTCTGGGTGGTGTGGTCGTCGGCCTGGGCCCCGCCGCCGGTAAAGGAATCGAGCACCACAACCCTCGACTGGCCTTCCAAGCGGCTCGTGGTCGAGCTATCATGATGTCCCAAACGCATCGAGAAGTCGTTGATCAACGTGCTACTGAGAACGGCCTTCTCATTAAAATAAATGTGGTGTCGCCGCTCGCTCCAATCGGAGGCGGCCTCGGGCAGCGTGAAGCCTCCAACGCCTTGCCCCATGACGCTTCTCTCCCCATACTCATAGCGGATCGACAACGATCCGTCCTGGCCTATCTGACGATTATAGCGGGCTGACAATTCCGTGCCCCGGTTGGGAGTAGAGTAGTTATTCTGCTCCAGCCCGGCCGGCGTCTTGGCGAACACGATGGCCTGGAGGTTGTCTTCCTCCCGGTTGGCGGTAAATAGGAAGGAGGACTTCCCGTCCTTTCCGATTGGACCACTAAGGTTTCCCTCATAGATGCGCCGCTGTTCGGAGGGACGCGTGGCCGCAAAAGCGTTACGGGCATCCAGCCAATGATCGCGCAAAAGGAAATTGAACGCACCGTGATATTCCGTTGTACCCGGCTTGGTAATGATTTCTATCCGTCCATGGCCGGGGCGAAAGTACTCAGCCGAGTAGGGGTTCTGGTTGATACGAACCTCCTGGATCGCAGAAGCCGAAACACCTTGTTCTTCGGTTTCCAACCCATCCACCACAACCGAGGCGCCTTCAGTCCCCAGTGAAGCCGAATCAAGTAGTTCGGTAGCTGCCCCAACCACGTCCTGGCCGAGGGTGGGCAGGTTCTGGATCAACTGCTGGTCCATCTGAATCACGTCCAGGTTCTCCGAAGCGGCGGGACCGGCCTGCAAATCGGAGCCTCCGACCGTAATCGACTGGCTCAGATTGGCAACTGAGAGCACGACGCGCAGCGGAGCTGGCCCGCGCGGGCCTATGGTTACCGTGGTCTTGAACGGGTTAAAGCCTTCTTGCGTCACCTCAATTTGGTAACTACCTGGAGAAGGCAGGTTGAAATGGAAACTTCCGTTCGGGCCGGACTTTGTCGATTCCACGAGCCTACCATCCTCCTTTTCCAAGCGGACCGTGGCTCCGGCCACCACCGCGCCGCT
>QHZP01000027.1 GCA_003224715.1 Acidobacteriota bacterium
AGGTCGCGCACATGGCCCGGCAACCGGCATGACCGGCCCCAATGGCCATATTGGCCACGCCAATTTCGTCTTCGACCTGGCGAACCATGATTCCCAATTCCCGAGCATTCTTGGCCATCCAGTGCAGGACTCCAGTTGACGGGCTCATCGGGTAAGCGCAGTAAAACTTGACCCCTGCTGCGGCGCCACCCATAGCCAGGGCCTCGTTCCCGCTCCAGACAGCCAATGGTTTGGGCAGAGTAGGAACTGAGACTGGAAAAGACTTAAAATTTGCCTTGGCGTAATCGAACCCAGCCCGGGCGACGCCGACATTCTCATCGACCACCGCCGGACCTTTGCGCTGGAACTGTTGCGCCAAAGATGCCCTAAGGATCTCGAAGTCCAGTTCCAGCATGGACATGATCACGCCGAGAGCAACCGTATTCTGAACCAAACTGTTCCGGTTATTATTGGTTAGCTCAGCGACCGGCATGGGGCACAACTGAACGCCTTCAGCAGCGTGGCCAGGCTTAATGGTGTCACTGTTAAAGATCACGCGGGTGCCCGGACCCATCAGCCTCAGGTGACGGTCCATGGTGTCCTGGTTCAAACACAAGAGCAGGTCCAAGCGATCCCCGTGGCTGTAAACCTCATGTTCGCCGACCCGCACGGTCAGAAAAATGTGTCCGCCCCGAATGATCGATTGGTAAGCATTGTACGTGTAAAGGTGGAGACCGCGGCGGACGAACAACCTGGCGAGAGTATCGCCTGGCGTCGCTATTCCCTGCCCGGCCGCACCTCCAATGCCAAGTGCAAAATCGAATTTCCCTGAGGTCATAAAGTCCTTTCTCCTTTAGCTCGACCACAAACTTCTAAACCAATCGGGACAAGCGTTCACGCAAGCTGCGCCCCATTTTTCCGATGGTACAACCAAAGCCCATCTACATCTAAATCTCAGTGCCCATCATAATACAAAATCGATGGAACACGTCAAGACTAAATGTCCGCCCCTGGGCGGAATAAGGGTGCTTCATAACCGACTGCGCAGATCAAACCCACACTGCTCAGTACAAGAAGGCCTTTCTTCCGAGTTGGTAGAGGAAGTGTGGCTGAGACATCGCACCTTCATCGGTCCGCAAAAGGGACGAACGCTTCATCGACTCAAAAATTTCGCTGGTAACGAAGAGAACTCACTGAACCTTTGCAGAATACCAGAGATCAGGGGAAAGAAGGAAGTAATAATTTAGCTGGGTCTTCTGTCGGTTGTGCGGATTAGACGTAAGTTGATCAATCCAGCCCGTGAATTTCTCTTATACCATGATGATTTTTACTGGCTAGCCAAAAGGACGAGAAGATGTGTATCATATGCGAGCGGGGAATCCTTGCCCCAATTTAACCTGATGAAGGAGTAACGATGCGGATTAAGAGAAAATCACTATTGGCGGGAATAGCTTGGAGTTTGGTTTTGCCTTTCAGCGTGCTGGCTCAAACCGGCAGCTCAACCAAAGTCGGCACTCTCAGCCTGATACGGGCCATTGGGGAGTCCGCCGAAGGGAAGGTGGCTCTGGCGGATTTTCAAAAGAAGGCCGATGCGAAAAGGGAGGAACTGGATCGAAAGAACAACGAAATTCAAGAACTGCAAAAGCAATTGCAAAGCCAGTCGAGAACTCTGAATGACGACTCGCGTGCTGCGCTGGCAAAAAGCATTGATGCGAAGTCCACGGAATACCAGCGGGCCACCGATGACGCGCGAAAAGAGTTTGGCGATATGCAGAATGAGATCCTCAATCGAATTGGAAGTAAGTTGATGCCCGTGTTGCAGCAATACGCCAAGGAAAACAACTTTGCTTTGATTGTGGACTCTTCCAGTCAAACCAGTCAAATTCTGCTTTACGCGGATCCTTCCATTGATGTGACCGATGACATTATCAAACGGTTCGATGCCTCTCAGTCAGGTTCTGGCGTGTCCACTCCCGGTGGAGTGAAACCAGCTCCAGGTCCAGCCCCGACCGTGCCCAAAACTCCTCCGGCAACTCCCAAGCCCAATAAGTAAGGTGCTGAGACGGAACTGCTTCCAAATGTCTTTAGGCTCTTCAGATTCTTCTACTGGGCCCCACGAATGGTCTTCTACCGAAGTTCGAGTGCGCTATGCGGAGACGGACCAGATGGGTTTGGTTTACTACGCCAATTATTTGGTCTGGTTTGAGGTAGGCCGCGCTGAGTACTGCCGGCAGCGCGGCTTGGTATACCGTGACTTTGAACGTGATGCGCAGACCTATCTGGCGGTCGCCGAAGTCCAGTGCCGTTATCACACCCCGGCCCGCTACGACGATGTCCTGATCATCCGCACCCGCGTAGAATCATTTCGCAAGCGCCTCATCAGTTTCCAATACGAGATTGTGAAAAAGGAATCCGAAAATTTGATCGCCGAAGGCAAAACGCTCCATGTGGTCCTGAATAAAAACGGGCGCCCCACGACGTTTCCAGCAGAGTATACACATTATTTTGTGGATTCAAGGGCAAGCCAAGGCTAAACACCGAGCAGCAAAAACAAAAAAGTCAAAGTTTGAAAGTTCAAAGTTGAAGATAGCCGCCTATTCCATAACGTAATAAGTCCGCGTTTATCCTGGTTCAATCCGTGGCTCCCTTATGCCTCGCAGCATCTCGATCACCGGTGATGATCTTACGATCGAGCAATTTGCCCAAGTAGTCTTGAACTATACCCCGGTCAAGCTTCACCCTTCGGCGCGAAGCAAGATGGAACAATCGCATGCGCTAGTGGAACGAATGGCAAGGGAGGAACGCCCTGTCTACGGCATCAACACAGGCTTTGGAAAACTGAGCGATGCCCGTATTGATCGGCAGCAAATAGAAGAGCTACAACTCAATTTGGTAAGGAGCCATGCCTGCGGCGTTGGAACTCCTCTAACAGAAGTGGAAGTTCGAGGCATGATGCTGTGTAGAGCTAATGTATTGGCTAAAGGATATTCCGGGACCCGTCCGAGCGTTGTCACCAGGCTGCTCGAATTCTTGAATACAAAGATTCATCCCGTTGTTCCCTCTCAAGGATCGGTGGGAGCCAGTGGAGATTTAGCTCCCCTGGCTCATCTGGCGCTAGCTCTAATTGGCGAAGGCGAAGCCTATTTCGATCAAAAGAGAATGACCGGGGAAGCCGTCTTGAGGAAAAATCGCTTAATGCCGCTGCAGCTGGGCCCCAAGGAGGGTATTTCTTTACTCAACGGCACGCAGGGTATGCTGAGTCTCGGTACCCTGGCGCTGCTGTCGGCCGAGACGCTCGTGGACACAGCCGACGTAGCTGCCTCGTTGTCTTTAGATGCCTTGAAAGGCACGCCTACTGCTTTTGATGACCGTATCCAGCGCCTTCGTTCCTTTCCCGGACAAGCCCGCAGCGCCGCCAACGTACGAAAGCTTAACGCAGGCAGCCAGATCCGCCTCTCACATTTGGATTGTGCAAAGGTTCAAGACGCTTACAGCTTACGGTGTGTCCCGCAGGTTCATGGCGCCGTTCGTGACACTTTGGCTTTCGCCAGGAAGACTATTGAAATTGAATTAAATGCAGCTACAGATAATCCGCTGGTTTTCGTCGAAGAAAAGGAAGTTCTGTCCGGAGGCAATTTTCATGGACAACCGCTGGCCCTGGTGCTGGATTTTATGGGCATTGCGCTAACCGAACTGGCCAGCATTTCTGAGCGCCGCATTGAGCGCTTGACAAATCCTGAATATGGAGACTTGCCGCCGTTCTTAACTGCCAATCCCGGCTTGAACTCGGGGTTTATGATGCTGCAGGTGACGGCAGCAGCTCTGACTTCTGAATGCAAGGTTTTCTCCCATCCCGCTTCAGTCGATTCCATTCCTACCTCGGGAAACAAAGAAGACCATGTGAGTATGGGGATGGGCGCAGCCTTGAAGCTCAAAAAGATTATTGAGAATTTGAGAAAGGTGTTGGCCATCGAGCTGTTGTGTGCAGCCCAGGCCATCGATTTCCTGGCACCGTTAAAACCCGGTCGGGAGGCACAAAAGGCTTATCAACTCATACGATCCGTGTCAGTGCGGGTTAAGAGAGACCGCTCGCTTTGCTCAGACATAGAGAGAGTTTGCCAATTGATTGAAGACAGGAAGTTTTCTGAAATTCTGAAGCCTTAAGCCTGAAGAAAGGCAAGAGTGCGTGAAACGTGGAATGTGAGGAGAGGTTACTTTGCCCCCAGGCCAACCCGAGTTCCCGCCTGAACTCGCAAATCACGCTTCACTTGCTCCATCATCTATGTGTAGAGAGCAACCTCAGACCGCCCAGCACTACGGTTTCATCGGCCACTGCCCCCCCCTCACCCGTCCTTCGGCCACCCTCTGCCCACGGGAGAGGGGCTGGGGGTGAGGGGGAGGGCAGGTTAACAAACTTGACCAAAGTTTGAACTTCGTCGCCACCAAGTAACCCTAGCAATTAATCATCGCGTTTGAGCCATGTCAACCTACCAACCTATCAAAGCTCCGCGCAGCCCGATCCTGACTTGTAAGAGCTGGCATCAGGAAGCAGCCAAACGGATGTTGATGAATAATCTGGATGAAGAAGTGGCGGAAATCCCGGCCCAGCTTATTGTTTACGGTGGAGCGGGGAAAGCCGCCCGCAATTGGCAATGCTACCACGCCATTATCCGCAGCCTGGAGAGCCTGGAAAATGATGAAACTCTCTGCGTGCAATCAGGCAAACCCATCGGCATTTTCCGAACTCATGAATACGCTCCTCGCGTACTCATTGCCAATGCCAACCTGGTGGGTAATTGGGCCAACTGGGGGGAGTTTCACCGGCTGGAAGCCTTGGGACTCATCATGTACGGTCAGATGACGGCCGGAAGCTGGATCTACATCGGCACTCAGGGGATCGTCCAAGGTACCTATGAAACCTTTGCAGCGGCAGCCGAAAAGCATTTTAAGGGCACTTTGTCTGGCAGGCTGGTGGTGTCGGGGGGTATGGGTGGCATGGGTGGAGCCCAACCCTTAGCAGCAACCATGAATGGCGCCGCTTTCCTGGGGGTGGATGTGGATCCTGCGCGGATTCAGAAGCGCGTAAATACAGGCTACTGCCATTTGATGATGGATAATCTGGATGAAGCACTCCGAAAAGTTCAGGAAGCCCGGCGGGCCGGGAAAGCGACGTCGGTGGGTTTGGTTGGCAATTGTGCCGACGTCCTGCCAGAATTGGTCAAACGACGGATTGTTCCAGACCTCCTCACCGATCAAACGAGTGCCCACGATCCGCTCAATGGTTACGTTCCTCGAGGGATTTCCTGGGACCGAGCCAATCAATTGCGCAGTCAGCATCCTGAAGAGTATCTCAAGCGTTCCATGAATTCCATTGCCATTCATGTCCAGGCGATGTTGGATCTGCAAAAGATGGGAGCGGTAACGTTTGACTACGGCAATAACATTCGGACCTTTGCCTACAAAGCCGGTATCACCCAAGCCTACGACTTCCCCGGATTTGTTCCGGCCTATATTCGACCTCTTTTTTGCCAGGGCCGAGGACCTTTCCGTTGGGTCGCACTCTCTGGCGACCCTCAGGACATCGCTCTGACGGACCAGCTCGTTTTAGACCTCTTTCCCGAAGACGCAGTCCTTCAACGCTGGATCCCCTTAGCCCAGGAGCGGATATCATTTCAAGGATTGCCGGCCAGGGTTTGTTGGTTGGGGTATGGAGAGAGGGCTACCTTTGGAGAGAGAATCAATGAACTGGTGGCACGGGGACACTTAAAAGCCCCCATTGTGATCGGCAGAGATCATCTGGACTGCGGTTCGGTGGCCTCACCTTTTAGAGAGACGGAAGGAATGCAAGATGGCAGTGACCCCATTGCCGATTGGCCAGTTCTCAATGCCCTGCTAAACACTGCGTCGGGAGCCAGTTGGGTCTCCTTCCATCATGGAGGCGGCGTTGGCATTGGATACTCTCTTCATGCCGGGCAGGTGACGGTGGCTGACGGTTCCCCTCAAATGGCCATCCGGCTAAACCGTGTTCTCACCAATGATCCCGGTCTGGGCATCGCTCGGCATGCGGATGCCGGCTACGACGCTGCGATAGACGTAGTTCGAGAGCGTCAGATGAAAGTTCCGATGGTGAAAAGTGCAGCGCCCCGAGAGTCCTGATATTCACATATCACGCATTGCGATAAACGTTGCCCGCTTGACTTCTTAACTTTTCTTGGAGGTCACGGCAAAAAAGGAAGCCATCTGCTGCTCTATTTTCTTGCCACCGCATTTGGGACATTTAACTTTTGATTTGTCATGCTCGGCCACTGAAAGCGTGAGCGTAAATTTCTTTTTGCAATCCAGGCATTTGTAATCGTACACCGGCATACACTTTACCTTTCTGAGGAATATATTAGACAAGCCATTCTAGACCGTTATGTGCGACGTTACGAGAATTTTCTTTTCGTTATTTTGGTAGCCGCAGTCAGCACCCTTAACTGGCCGTGGGCCTCTGAACCGCCCACGAGCAGCACCGATAGTGATTTTGGCTACCAGGGATATTAAGAGCAAATCCTTGACCGGTTGAAGCCCTATTTTATCAAATGAACATCTCTAGTCAATAACCTATGGATCTGCTCGTCTCCCCCTGTTCTCAACTTCTGACTCTGCTCGGCAGTCCAGGACCGCGCAGAGGCTCCAGTCAAGGGGAACTATCCATCATCCCGAATGGTGCTGTCTTAATTCAGGATGAAACCATTAAAGCCATTGGGCCGGCAAACGAGTTGGAGAGTGACTTGGCAGGAAGGCAGCTCAATCGGATATCAGCTGAGGGCTGTGTAGTTATGACGGGGATTGTTGATAGTCATAGTCACCCAATCTTCGCCCGGCCGCGCCACCACGAGTACGAGTTGATCATAAGGGGAACGTCCTATCAGGAGATAGCCCAGCGGGGTGGCGGTATCTTGAGCAGTGTCCGGGCGGTTCGAGAGACTTCAAAGCCTCAGCTTCTAGAACTAGCTCGGATTCGCATTGCGAGATTTTTGGAGCATGGAACAACCACCCTCGAGGCCAAAAGCGGCTATGGCTTGGATTGTGAAAATGAAATCAAACTCTTGGAAGTAATACACGAGTTGCCAAAAGCCACCCCGCTGGACTTGGTCCCAACTTTCTTGGGCGCGCATGAAATTCCTGAAGAGTACAAAGCCCGTAAGAGGCAGTACCTTGAGCTCGTAACGGAACAAATGATTCCACTGATAGCGAGCCGCCACCTCGCGGAGTTCTGTGATTGTTTCGTGGAGCCCCACATCTTTTCATTAGCAGAGGCCGAGCAAATCTGCATGGCGGCACAAAGGCAAGGTTTGAAGGTCAAGCTGCACGCCGATCAGTTAAATCGAAGCGGCGCTACCCAGCTCGGCGTGCGGCTCAAAGCCGTGTCGGTTGATCATCTGGAACAGGTCTTGCCCGAAGACATCCAAGTATTGTCGAGGTCAGCGACTGTCGCCACCTTGTTGCCGGGGTCCGTGTTTCATCTCGGATTGAATCATTACGCACCAGCTCGAGCCCTTATCGATGCCGGCGTACCCGTGGCCTTGGCCACTGATTTTAACCCCGGGAGTTCTCCTACCCTCAACATGCAAATGATCCTCTCCATTGCCTGCACTCAAATGCGCATGACTCCCGCAGAGGCGATTGTGGCTGCAACCATCAATGGCGCCCACGCCCTCTGTTGCGCCGATCGTAGTGGTTCTCTGGAATCCGGCAAGCAGGCTGATCTTTGCATTATGGATGTGGAGGACTACCGTCAAATCCCTTATTTTTTCGGAATGAACCATTGTAAGACGACCCTCAAAAAAGGAAGGATTGTTTATCAGCGAGCGTAAGCGCCTCCAGTGTTCTCCCGCTTGTTAGGGGGATTTTCAAGCGAAACCATGAAAAGCGTTGTGGAATGTGTGCCCAATTTCAGTGAAGGACGCGATCGAGGGATTATCGATCAGATCGTGAACGTAATCCAGTCGGTGCCCGGTCTATGCATTATGGATGTGGAAATGGATTTTGACCATCATCGTTCAGTCGTCACCTTCGTCGGTGAGATAGATAAAGTGGGGGAAGGAGCCCTGAGGGCCATCGGCAAAGCGGCCGAGCTGATCGATCTAACGAAGCATGTTGGAGCTCACCCGAGAATCGGTGCTACGGATGTGGTTCCTTTTGTCCCAGTCAAAAACGTGACGCTGGAGGAATGTGTAGCTATTGCCAAGCAGGTGGGAGAACAAACTTACAAACGCTTCGCCATTCCAGTTTATCTGTACGAAGCAGCCGCAACCCGTCCGGATCGAGTGCAACTGGAAAATATTCGCAAAGGGCAGTTTGAAGGATTGCGAGTGGATATTGAGAAAACGCCCAGTCGTAGGCCCGATTTTGGGGTGTCCGGAATTCATCCTACAGCCGGAGCAACGGTAGTAGGTGCCAGGAAATTTCTGATTGCTTATAACATCAATCTCAATACCTCAGACGTGCGAATTGCCAAGAATATCGCCAAAAGCATCCGCACTTCCAGTGGCGGTTTACCTCACGTCAAAGCGATGGGGGTAGAGCTGAAGGCAAGAAATCAAGCTCAGGTATCAATGAATCTCACCGATTTTGAGCAGACCCCGGTCCACCACGTTTTTGAGCGGGTTAAGCGTGAGGCCGAACAATATGGGACAAGCATCGCTGGCAGCGAGATCGTTGGCCTGATCCCGCAAAGGGCTCTGGAAATGGCAGCGGATTTCTATCTTCAGATTGAGAACTTCCGTCCCGAATTAGTTTTTGAAAATCGGTTGGCTGAGATTGTCGAAGCTTCCAAAGATTTCAGCTCGATGCCTGTCTCGCAGTTTTTGGAGTCTGTGGCCGCTGCTGAATCTGTGCCGGGAGGCGGCAGTGTAGCCGCCCTGGCGGGAGCGCTGGCGGCGGCTTTGGGCAAAATGGTACTCGGATTTACGCTGAACCGGAAAAAGTATGAATCGCATCAGGCGACGCTAAGACAGCATCTTCACGTGCTAGAGGATACGCTATCCGAACTCCGTTTGGCTGTCGATCAGGACTCCCAGGCCTACTCCCAGGTGATGGCAGCATTGCAATTGCCCAAGAGCAACGAAAGTGAAAAAACGCTTCGCGAACAAAAGCTACAGGAGGCGTTAAGACAGGCAACAGAAGTCCCCCTGCAGGTCGCTGAAAGCGCTTACAAGACCCTGCAGGCGCTGCAGGAATTGCGACCCATTTCCAACCCCAACCTGACATCTGACCTCAATGTTGGTTTCTGGATGGCTATGGCAGCTTGCCAGGGAGCTTTGGAAAATGTGTCGATCAACTTGAGATCTATTCACGACTCCGCTTTTGTAGCGAGCAAAGAAGTCCGCACTCAAGAGTTCAGAGAGATGTTGAGGCGGGTGGCGTTGGCAAGCTTGTAGCGCCTGAACTCTGTACTGATTAGACTGAAAAACTCCGGCAGGTGAGGCGCAAATAATGTGAGTCAGCCTCGGCGGAGTACGTAATCCATTAGCAGGTTATATTCCGCAGCGGCCACGCGTTGCAGTAGTTCTGGCTCACCAAAACGCCCCTGGCAGGCCAGTTGGCATAGATCTACAAATCGAGCCGGATTCCACTGAGACTCAAGCAATAGGTTTCTGCGAACCTTCTCAAAACTACCGCTCGCACCTTCCATTTTCTCAACTTCTGCCCGCAACGCCGGAAAGATGGCGTGCTTCCCCACCTTTTGATACCAGTACATCGAGTTACTGAAATCCCCTTCACTACGATGCATCAATGCATGCCAGTAAGAACCCTCGGCTGTGCGGTCTTTCTGGGCGAGTTGATGAGCTTCATCGAGAAATCCGTGGAGCCAGAATGCTCCCGCACGCGCTAGAGCATCAGAACGCAGATTATAGACCTTGCGCCAGCCACCTTTTTGAATCATCTGGAGGATATCAGGGCTCCCTCGCGGCGGACGCACTGGAACGGGAAGGCCGGCTGGAGCCGGATAAATGAATTCTATGTTCATGATTCACAATGGAGGAAACACCATCGTCGACTAGAGGTTTAATAATATCGAAAGCCGAACAAAAGTGTCAGGATCTTTTTCCGGATTCATCGGGTTTCGGACACCTTACGCAATATCAACTGTGTCGGTTATCATCTCAGGCAAAGCCGGAGGCTTGACCTGAAAAAAGCAAGCTCAGAATCGTGATATTTGCACACCTCCAAATTTGATTTAGAAAAGTGTGCGCCTTGATGTTGTGGGAAAATGGTGTGTGGTGGAATGTGGTAGGATTCGAGTAGCCATTTCGCCTCCAGTCAGGCCATAATTGAAAGAGAAGGCTAGGCACCCAGCTTGAAGCTACCTCTCAGCTTCGTGCATGAGACGCCAACCGACAAATACTATGACCTGCTGCTGATGACTGTGTTCCCGACGCTCTCTAAGAAGAGGATTTGCTTCGTTACTGTCTTGACGCTTTTCCCTTCTCTGCTATTGGTCAGCCGCCAGGGTCCGGAGCGATTGCCCGAAAGAGTGATCGTGTCCGAAACCGCGCCAGCCAGTTGTTATGACCAGGCGAACGAAAAGCTGGTCGGCTCCATGCTGGTGCGGAGCCCCGTCTTCGTCTCGCCAGACGGGAAATATCAGGCCTATACCGAGAACGAGGCCGTCGCGCGTCAGGGGTTGGGGTTGGCCGACTGTGTCAACACTGCGAAGCTGTTTGTGAAGGAAACAAGTGAGGATGGTTTTCGCCTAGTTTTCCTTCAAGAACCGACCCTGTACGAACTCTTCAACGACATCAAAGTTGTCGATTGGTCACCCGATAGTCGCTATCTCTTGGTACGCCTGTTCGTAGGGCAGTGGGGCTCCGATGCTGGAGGCGGCATTCCCCTGCGCTACGATGCCTGGGATGGGGTCTTCAGTCCACGAGATATGGTCACGACGGCGTTCCAGGGCTACCTCGGCCACGATTGCGACTACGGCGAACAGACTTTGGGCTTTTCTCCCGAGGGTGCTGTGGTTCTGAAGGTTTACCCGAACTTCGACGAGGAAGGGACTCCGGACCCGGCCTCGTGCGTCAAGAAGGAAGGGCTCTGGCTCTTAAGCACTCAAGGAATTTTCCCCCTGCCCGATACCTACAAGGTCCTGCGCTACGGTCGACTGCTCAGATCGGCCCAGAGCAACTGAGCTTTTGCGCTCGCCTCTTGTGAGGGCTTTAAAAGAGACTCAAAATGAATTCCTCGGCTTGCTGATACCGCACCAGTTTCTGCGACAGCGACACTCCTCCTGCGTGAATCGAATCGGGGGCTTGATTTTGTCAACCGTTCCAAGTGGTTGACGTCAAAGTCCGCCTGTTACCGCACCGATAGGTGCGATCTGCTGCCAGCAGAAGAAGGTCTTTGCTTTTTTGAGTGGGGCCCGCGGCCTGAAAGAATTATGATTATTATTAGATCCATAATTTGAAGAATATAACTACAACTAATACTAAAGTATTACTACCCATCACCTAGGTAAAATACGTCGCTTGGGCGATTGACCTGTTGTCTTCTCCAAATTTAGAATTTTCATTATGGAAAAGACTATTGGTCGCAAGATGATCGAGGATGACTCCGAAATTGTCGTCACCGGCAAAGACATGTTTGGAGCTCCTTTCAGCGAGAAAACGAAGCTTCTCAATCTCTCCAAGGAACAGTTTTCATTTTCACTGTTTCGGCCCGTCGCTGAAAATTCCCCGCTTCAAGTGAACTTTCATCCTGATGCCCAAGAGGCTTGTTTCTGGGTGAGGGGAACGATTATCCAGGTGAAAAACCGCCTGGATGGAATGCAGACGGTCGGAGTCGCGGTGTTGGAGTGCACGAATTGATGAAAGTTGAATCGAGCGGCCGAGTCAATTTGATCGCTCTCGACACATGTCCCAACCAGCCCCGCTATTTCTCCAATTTTCGCTTGGACGCTTCCACTTGGCTATCCAGTTCTCGGTTCCAATCAGCAGCAGGCAGCCCTTTTAACTTTTCCAATTGACTTGCCGCCAGGACCAACTTGCGAATCCCCGGAATAACCGCGATTTCTACCTCAGCCCGAGGTTCCTGCGCGCGATCCAAGATCCGGCGCCCCTCATCCTGCCATGAGACCGATGCTGGCTGACCGGACTTAAGGAATTTCACCGCCTCCAGTCCCAACTTGGCCGCGGTTGAGAGGTCTCGGGAGAGCGGTGCTGCTTCAGCCACCAGTTCAGACTGTTCAAGGATGGGCCTAAGCTTTTTGTCATTATTTCTCCATCGTGTGAGTACGAATTGAACTTCCTGAGACCTACCTACCCTTGGAGCGTCCTTCAGGAACTGGTCCACCGCATTTCGAAAGAGACGGGCCGTGTCGCTTTCCGGCCGGGCAGCATCTACTAGGCGGTTCAGGGGGGTCTCACTGGTGTAGTGATGGGCTGACTCCCGGGCGTAAAGCTTCACTGGTTCAACCACGTCGGCCAAAACCTTTAGCGATTCCACAGTATATTTTCCAGCCAGGCGCTGCAGCATGGTCGCGTAATTGGATCGATGGGTCAGTCCAAACTCTTCCAGCCGGATGCTTTCCACTTCCAATCGACGGTACATATCAACTACAGCCTGGATGCTGGCGGGCGACCAGAATCGTTCTGCAATAGCAATAGTGCGAGGCCAGATCCGAGAATCGATGGTTTCCGAGGTAACATACTCGCTCCACATGGCCGCTTCTCCTCCCAGGATATGAGCACGTTGTTCTGCCGTGAGATCACTGTTGGAGGGGATGGGGTCGACGTTATAGTGGAAAGCTGCTGTTCTGATATGGTCGAGATAATAACCATAGGAAAGAATGCCGTCATATCCTGTTTTGGCTGCGTGGGCCAGTGCCACTGGCCCACGCCAGGATTGCACCACAATGTTCTTAGGAAGCTGGGGATGTAGGATCTCATCCCAGCCCACCATCTTTTTGCCCTGCTTGGTGAGGATTTGCGAGAGACGGCTGTTAAAGTAGGCCTGTAGGTCATGATTGTCTTTCAAGTTGTGCTCATGTATGAATTCCTGAATCTTCGAATTTTGATTCCACTGCTTGCCGTTGACCTCATCGCCGCCAATATGGAGGTATTCGTCGGGGAACAGCTTCGCCATCTCACCCAGAAACGCTTCGATAAACTGGTAAACCTCTTCGCGCGTAGGATCAAAGGTAGGATCCTTGATTCCAAAGGTTCGTTCAATCTGATAAGGCCCGGGTGCGCTGGCTAACTCCGGGTGGCCGACCAGCCAACTGGTGACGTGGCCGGGCATATCAAATTCCGGGATGACGCGAATGCCTCGCTCCTGGGCATAAGCTAAGAGTTCCTGCACCTGCAACTGGGTGTAATACTTGCCGTCGGATCCATGCTCTTGCAGTTTCGGAAACTTCCTACTTTCGATTCGGAATCCCTGGTCATCAGTGAGATGCCAATGCAAGACGTTCATCTTGACCGCTGCCATCCCGTCAAGATTGCGTTTGATGACCTCCACGGGCTGCCAGTGCCGTGCTACGTCAATCAGCAAGCCTCTCCAGCGAAAGCGGGGCCTATCCTGGATGGTAACGCAAGGTAGCATGTGCCGTTTACCATGGGAACGAACCAGTTGCATCAAAGTTTCCAGCCCTCGCAGGATTCCCAACGGGTTGGGAGCCGATAGCCGGGCCTGGAGTGTCGTGACTGCCAAGGAGTAGGATTCGTCCTGCAGAACGGACGGGGCCTTGCCCTCCCCCTCGCACTGAATCACGAACTTGGCTTGTTCAGGGCTGGCTTGAATCATCTTGGACACACGCACTCCGGTTCTCTTTGCTAAGCGGTCAAGCCATCGCTGGACAGCGCCCTCGAGACTCGAATCCTTTCGACCCTCCAATGCAACCATAAAGTTCGAGTCGATTGGGAGCTCTCCCTCTTGCCAGGTGAGTTCGGCGGGCAGAGGAATCAAATTACGTTGTTGGGAGCGATCAGCGGACCACCCGTTAGAAGGGAATAACAGGCTTGAGACTGATAAGACAGAAAGAAACAGACTGAATTTTGTCATAACGTCTGAAGAATGAAGGTATGTGGTGTTCTATCCCTAGATTAGCAGGAGGCTAATGACTCGTGGGGAGCCGATGCAGCTGGTCAGCCAATATGAGGCGGAAGATTATTCCGTGACTCATGAAATTATCCCTGCAAACTGTTCTAATTTACCGATGCGATAATGCGTTGCGTATTTGCCAGTTTTTTTTTAGCGCCCACGGTGACCGTAACGAGCTCTATGCGTTCCGCGGTCGAATGTACACCCCAGAAAGCGCAAGCGTAGCTATCCCGTCCTGGTCACCCGTATGTATAGAGCTCAGAAGATGTAAAAAAATTCAAACCAGCGGAGATTGGGAGGGCGAGGTTCCCGCCGAGCCTCATGGGGTAAGGACTGGCTGGGGCGATGGCTCACCAGGAGGCTCGCCCTCCCAATTTTTTCACAACTCCTCACGCATTACCAATTGCCAAATTGCCTTGACAGAACTGTGGCTTGAACTGTATAAGAAGTTTTTTACCTCAATGGCGAAGGTAGTCATAAGGACCAAAATTCAGGAGTTGTTGAATGGCGAACCACAAATCGGCAATTAAAAGATATCGTCAAAGCGAAAAAAGACGAGCGGTGAATCGGGCTAACGCGCACAGATTGCGTACTCAGATGAAGAAGATTATGCTGGCGATCTCCTCTAAGAATATCGAAGAAGTGAAGAAGCTCTTGTCACCGACCTTATCCCTGATCGATAGATCCATCCAAAAAGGGGTCCTGCATAAAAGTGCGGCCGCCCGCCACAAGTCGCGCCTCATGCACAAAGTCAATACCCTGTCGGCCCCGTCTGCCATGGCTTAGAACTACAGCAATCTTTCTCCGGTGACTGTCAGAAGGCTCTGGAAGCCGGTTGTCACTCATTCGGCATGCCTTTACTTGAAGTTCTTTTCCGGCTTCTGCGAAAGAAGCCTTGAGTTGAGCGCCATCATCCAAGAAAAACGATGTAAGTCGAAACCATTACATCAATTTCAGGGACAGCTGGCTCAGGTTGCAAACTCGACATTGTTCAGAGCACTTTACAAACCGTCTCTACAAAGATACGGTACTGTCTGAGGCCCCTCCGGGAGTACGGCGATGCGAAAATCGTTCGCCACTGTAGGCGAGCGCTTTGTCGTCATTGCCGACGACTCAGGCCGGAGCTGGTTGATCAAGGCAGCGATATCCTTCACAGGCTTGAGATGAGCTGCTCGTACTTCTTCCTCTGGCAACCCGGAGTACAAATAAACCCGAGCCTTCGATAAAATTTTCGCCAAGATTTGGACTTGCCACTGATCATGGACAACTTCTGTCGCATTTCGGATCATTTGTAACAATTCTTCGGGCGAATTTCGGGATCTGAGCAATGCACGAAAATTCCCATGGTCAGGGACTCCGTCCGAACACTCGGCGGCTGCAATAATAGCTCCACTATCTTTGACAATTTTGGCGGCGGCAGACATTCCCTTCACGGCCTGATAAAGGTTCATGTCCAACGGGAAGCCTGAATTGGTGGTGACGACTACATCGTACGCCTTTTCAACGGGACGCATCACGCTTTTTCTGGCAAACTCACATCCCTCAGCGTGGGCTTGTTTCCAGTCACCTGCAAAGACTCCCGTGATCTTTCGATACTTATTAAGCGTCACGTTCACTATGAAGTCGGGCTTCACAAGGCTGGCGATTTCTGACATTTCCTGGTGAATGGGGTTTTCTTTAGTCACTCCCCACGTCGCACATGGACTGTCGATCATCGTCGCAGAATGATTCTTGAGGATGCTCTCAAACGAAGCCACGCCTAACAAAACGGCCTTAGGCCCTCCCGAGAATCCGGCAAAGAAATGGGGCTCAATGAATCCTGTCAAAATCTTTACTTTCGCTTGCATGAAGTCTTTATTAACCCAGACCTGGTTTCCAAATTGGCTCCTTCCCAAGTAAACCATGCTTTCACGCTCTTGGGGACGGTGTTGGACTACTCGATAGTTCCTAAAAATTCCGCGTCCCAGCATGTCTTCCAGTTCTTCGGGAGTGTTGCTGCGGTGGGTGCCCAAGGCGTTAATGAGAGTGATATTTTCTTTGGGGACATGCTCTAATTCAGAGAGTACGACAGGGAGAACTCGGTGGCTAGGCATAGGACGAGTTCGGTCGGAAAAGATGACAGCAATCGTGTCCTGACTGGAAGCGATCTCTCTTAAAGGAGGGCTGGCAATCGGCTTTCTCAAAGCCTGGCGGATAGCATCTGCTTCATTCCCCAATCCTTCCACGAACAGAGGCTCGATCACATCAACTCCTGACTGGGGGAAGTCGACTTCTAAGCCGTTTTGACCATAGGCCAATTTGATCCTCATGGCATGACCGTCATTCGCAGGTGAGCACTGGACATTTTAATTAGAGTGGAGTTCAGAGTAGATTTCTGACGCAGAGGCTTTCATTTTCTCTTTGACGGGACCTGTCCCCAGTGCGGGCTACATTGACTTCAAAGCCGGCTTATTATACTTTAAGTACCCATCATGGAAGAGAAAGATTTCTTTCACGAAAAAGATGAACCGAAGCCGGCTGTCCTGCACTGCCCATTTTGCCGCCAGTCCGCTAGCTATGATATTCGCTGGCGGCGCCGGACCAAAAAAAACTCGTTGCCGCCTCATGCCAGTGACGAAGACCGCCTGCGCTTTGCCAGGGCTCGATCGTATCTAGTACGGATTGATGATGTTGCCACTTGCAAGAATCCGCGGTGCCGCAAGCGTTTTGAGATCACATCCCTGCAAAGTGTAGCCTTTCTTTGAAATTAGAACCGGCAGAATGTCCGTCAGTTCTCGAAACTCTAGCAGTTAAGCTCACCAGGAAGCGCACTTGCCGGAATCGCCTGAAAAGCTCAACCCAAAAGATTTCCGTTTGATTTGGCTCTGTGTCGCAGTTGCCGCAGTTTCACTCTGGATTGCGACCAGGTTTTTTTTCCAGGTGTTTCCCGAAGCTTCAATTCAATTCAATGTGAACAGGGAAAGTTCGCTTCCAGTGGCTGAGGATTTACTTCGTCGATTGCGTATACTAAAAGGCTCCAGTTCAGATGTGGCTTCCAACTCCCTTTCTGATTCATCCGGGGCTGTGCCGCTGGATTTGACCAGCTATCAGCATGTCGCCATTTTCGATTATGACGATACTGCCAAGACTTTTCTGGAGCGGGAACTAGGGTTGGAGAAAGCCAATCGCCTCATGGGTCGTCAGGGTCGCTTGTGGCGCTGGAAACACCGTTGGTTTCGTCCCCTCCAAAAGGAAGAGTTCCAGGTGGACGTGAGCCCCGGTGGCGACATCGCTCGGTTCCAACATTTGGTTGAGGAAAACGCTCCTGGGGCCGACCTGACGCACGAGGAGGCCCAGACCCTGGCGGAAGATTTTCTCCAACATACGGTTCAACTTGATCTAAGCAGATTGGAGTTCATCGAAGTCACTTCGGAAAAACGTCAGAGGCGGACCGATCATCTGTTTAGATGGAAATCCAAAGATTTTGTCCTCGGCGATGCACAGTACCGGTTCAGCATAAGAGTTCTGGGCAACCAAATCGGCGAGTATGACGAATACCTTAAAGTTCCTGATGAGTGGCTTCGCAGCTATGACAAATTACGCTCCTTGAATAATACAACGGCAACGGTGGATTTCATCTTTCTGTTTTCCACGATCCTGGCCATGCTAGTGGCGCTAATTTTGTCGGTCCGTCAAAGGGATGTCTACTGGAGAGTGGCGATCTACTTTGGCATAACAGCTTTTATCTTGACGTTTCTCAGCCGTCTCAACAGCTTTCCTCTAACTGAATTCAGCTATGTTACCACCGAGTCCTATGGCAGCTTTTGGACTCGATTGTTTCTCAACTCACTCTTCGTGTCCGCAGCTTCTGGTGCGGCAATTTTCTTGATCACCGCCTCGTCCGAGCCTCTCTATCGTCGAAACTACGGGAATCGCGTTTCTCTTTTCAATCTGATCCGCTGGCGAGGATTGCGAAGTAAGGAATTTTTTGTTGCAAGCTTAGTGGGTATCACCCTTACTTTCTTCTTTTTCGCTTACGATTCCCTGTTTTATCTGGTTGCCCAAAAGTTTGGCGCCTGGGCACCGGCTGAGGTTCCCTACTCCGACTTGCTGAACACCGGCATTCCTTGGGCCTTTGTTCTGTTCTTCGGATTCTTCCCAGCCATTTCCGAAGAATTCATTTCACGAATGTTCTCGATTCCCTTTTTTGAGAAGATCTTTCATTCTCGCTGGCTGGCTGTCTGGCTTGCCTCCTTCATCTGGGGATTTGGTCATGCTAATTACCCCAATCAGCCTTTTTACGTCCGCGGCATAGAGGTAGGCATTGGCGGTTTAATCGTCAGCCTCGTCTTTCTGAAGTTTGGAATCGTAGCCACTTTGGTTTGGCATTATTCAGTCGACGCACTCTACACAGCCTTTCTGCTATTGAGATCTCAAAACCTCTACTTGATGATCTCCGGAGCGCTTTCCGCTGGAATCATGTTGGTTCCCTTTTTCATCGCCGGGTTGGCTTATCTGAAGAACCGAAGATTTGTCTCGGACCAAGCCATCAGTAATGCCAGCCAAAGCGTCGTTACGGTCACCGCCGAACCTCCTCAAGCCACAGCACTAAAAACCCCTTCCATCTCTTATACTCCGCTATCCCGCAACCATCGGCTAATTCTCATCAGCACCGCTTTGCTGCTTCTAATTCCGCAGACTTTCCGAATTGAGCGATTCGGCAAATTCGCTGACCTGGCTATTACCCGGTCACAAGCGCGGGAAATCGCGAAGAGTTATCTGGAAAAGCGGGGAATTGACTGGCGTCCGCTCCAAAACACCGTTTACCTCGATCAATCTTTGGATTCTACGGCTGCTCAGTACCTATTAAAATACTCCGGCATTTCCGCGATGAATCAAATTTATTCTCAAAACGTGAAGATTTACTTTTGGGTGGTCCGCTTTTACAAACCCCTGCAAGAGGAAGAGTACCGGGTTTATATTGATCCCCATGAAAAGACCGTCAACGCGCTTGAGCATTTGATCAGTGAAAACGCGCCCGGCGCCAGTCTCGATAAACTATCGGCATTGCAGTTGGCTGAAAAGTTTCTCCACGAAAATGGTGTTTCTTTAGAACATTTCGACTTGAAAGAGGCCAATTCCGAAAAGAAGAAGGCCAGGCAGGATTATGCTTTCGTCTGGGAGTCCAAGACCGTTCGTGTCCAGGAAGCCTCAATGCGGTTGCGCCTCCAAATCAAGGGTGACGAGGTTTCGAATTATTCTACCTTTGTCAAAGTTCCCGAAGAATGGCGGCGGGAACGGGAAAGGAGCACTGTTGCAGATTCAGTCGTAGAGGGGATCCGGATTGGAATTATCGCTTTAATCTCAGGTTGGGGCATCTGGACTTTCCTGGTCAAGGCCCGGCAAGGACTCATTCGCTGGATACCGGTGTTAGGATTGAGCGCCGGCTTAGCTCTTCTTCAGATTGTAAGCAGCCTCAATGGCCTGCCCAGTCTGTTTCAGCACTACCCTACTTCACAGGCTCCCAATATCTTCATTGTGAGTTCCATGAGCAACCTTCTCATCTCTCATATCTTTCAGTTCCTTTACTTGGTCCTCTTGTTCGGTCTGTCATCGTCTCTTTATCCAGAATGCTGGTGGATGTTTCGGAAGGACAACCGACGGCGTTTCTCACAAGATGCCCTGTTCCTTTCTTTGACCATCCTGGTCGGAGCCGTCGGCGTGGCCAGGATTTCAGATATGTTAGTTCAGCCCTTTCATCAGTTCGCCCTTTTGCCTGCCTTTGCGTTGGCACCAGAAGTCAATCACTTTTTTCCAGCGTTCTCTTTATTCACGCGCTCTGTCCATTCCTCCCTGGTTTATGCGTCGATGCTGGCCATTGTCATTTACATTCTGCAACACGTCTTGAAGAAGTCCTTCAGTCGCGGCTTGTTCCTCTTTTTGATTCTGTTGAGCCTTTTGCCGGGGGAGGCTAACAGCCGGGGAGAATTCGTCTTTAGCTTGGCGACCCAAGCGTTCTTGTTATTGCTTGTCCTCACCCTGATTCGTTTCTTTCTCCGCCAGAATTTCCCCGCTTACTTGGCCACCTTTCTTTTACTCAGCCTTTGCCGCAGCGGTTACGAGCTCTTGTCCCAATCTTCAAGTTTTTTCAAATGGAACGGTGCCGTGTTATTCATTTTGGGAATTCTGATTTCACTTAAATTGGCTTTTGACATGTCACGATACGGCACTATCCGGAGCCAAGAAGAGGCGGATCTACGGCTTGAGAGTGGGACTTGAGAGGGAACTTTGCCTGCAGGTTATTCGAAAAGAACATTAACTGAAAAGCTTGGCATCAAGGAGCACACGAAGATCATTTTTCTAAACGCACCAAGTGGCTATACTCGCATTTTAGAGTTACCGAAGGACATCATACTAACGAAAAATCTCAGTGGCCCACTCGATTTCATCCAGTTTTTTGCGCAAGAAAAAAAAGAGTTAGAAACATCTATCGGAGACCTGAAACAAGAATTGTCAAGGAAAGGAACGCTTTGGATCTTTGGATCTCCTGGCCAAAACGTTCCTCCAAGATAGAGACCGATTCAAGTGAGAGTAGTGTGAGGGAGATCGGCTTGAAAAGCGGATTAGTTGATATAAAGGTTTGTGCCGTGGAATCCCGTCGCTTATGATCTGCCGGCACGCCCAGGCTCTTGTTGTCCCTAAGGTACTGCCGGAAAGGCAACACTTACCAAAAACCACCAGGCCCTGAGTGAGGGTCGGAAAAAATTGACTTCTGTCCCGCCCCAGCAAGCGGCACATTCCTGCCTGAAACCAATTTCCTGACAGCTCGCCTGCTTGGCAGCGGCAGGCCCCTCCGGAGCGTCACACACCTACCGCGAAACTGACAAGATCCGAGACTCGGCTAAATCTAATGCGGCTTGCAGGTGTTGAGGATTCTTGCCCCCTCCTTGAACGAGGTTGACCGCCCCACCGCCTTTGCCTTCGATAAGCTTGCAGCATTCGCTTAAGAGTTCACGCAAATTCCGCTGCAATGACTCGCTCTGGGCGAATACCAGTTCAGCCTGGCAGCTTTTGTTTCCAAGCACGGCCACACAGGGACCTTGTGAGACAATCGATTGGGCTAGCAGTTTCACAAAGTCGAAGTC
>QHZP01000238.1:0-506 GCA_003224715.1 Acidobacteriota bacterium
TCTCTACCTGTTTTTCGGTTTGGGCCTGGAATTTGACGGAACCGGCGTCTATCCTATCGTCTCCTTCTACAAGCCCGAGTCGCATTATGCAGCATTGGAACAGCAGCGCTCGAAACAACACGACAGTTTCGTCAGCGAGACTGTTGCTCCGGCGATTTCCGACGAGAGACTTGGTCCTTCCAAAAAAGCCAGCCACAACCCGGCTGAGATCCTGCCTAAGTCGTCTGCGGCTGACCTTTCTCGACCTGAACCAAGCGTTGATTGGACCGACTTCCGCGGACCCCGAAGAGACGGCCATTACGACGAACTGCCGATCATGACGAACTGGCCCGCTCCGGGGCCTCCGTTGTTATGGCGGCAGCCCGTTGGCGGCGGCTACGCCTCTTTCGTCATCGCGAAAGGCCGGGCTTTTACGATTGAGCAGCGCCGCCAGCAGGAAGTGGTTGCCGCTTATGACCTGGAGACTGGACGCGAACTCTGGACTCACGCCTGGGACGCGGAATTCC
>QHZP01000238.1:536-9855 GCA_003224715.1 Acidobacteriota bacterium
CTATGCTTTGGGCGCTACCGGTAAGTTTTGTGCCTTGGATGCCCAAAATGGGAGACTCATCTGGTCGTGCAACATTCTCAAAGAAAACCAGGCCAATAATCTGACCTGGGGCATGGCCGCCTCACCCCTGGTGGTTGACGACAAAGTCATCACCCTGCCAGGCGGTCCCTCCGGAAAGTCGGTTGTTGCCTACAACAAGCTGACCGGAAGAACTATCTGGAAAGTGCTCGACGACCAGCAGGCCTACACTTCGCCCATGCTGGTGACCCTGGCAGGCCAACGACAGATCCTGGTAGTGAGCGCAAGGCGGGCCATGGGTCTGGCTGTGGAAGATGGCAGGCTGCTTTGGGATTATCCCTGGGTGACGGACCATGGCATTAACAGCGCACAGCCACTGATGTTGGGTCTCAACCGCTTTTTCCTTTCGGCTGGCTATGGCCATGGTTGCGCCGTCGTGGAAGTGATCCCTAGCGACAGAGGCTTTGCTGCGCGTACTGTTTGGCAGAACGCTCGAATGAAAAACAAATTCACCAGTTCGGTTCTGGACGGCGGCTATATCTATGGTTTGGATGAAGCTATCCTCACCTGCCTCGATGCGGACAGTGGGGAACTCAAATGGAAGGGCGGACGTTACGGCTACGGCCAAGTGCTTCTGGCAAGCGGTCACCTGATTGTGTTGACCGAATCCGGAGATCTGGTATTGGTGAAAGCGACTCCGGAACGTCATAGGGAGCTTGCTCGTTTTTCAGCCATTGACGGGAAGACCTGGAATCATCCCGCCATTGCCCAAGGTCGTCTGTTGGTGCGCAACGCCAATCAGATGGCCTGCTTTAATGTCCGTGGCTTGCATAGGAATCAGTGAAGAATAAATGGCAACGTGATTATGGACGACTGGTATTAGCCTCGGAGAGGCGCAGGACAATAGGCCACGACGTCAGCCGTGGGACAAGACAGATGGAGCAGAAACGTAGATCTTAATTCAGGGACGGGCCCTAATCACATCTGCAGAAAGGACTGTTGATGAACTGTCTTCTTCGATTATGCCGTATGATTCCAGCTAAACATCTTTTGTCTGTCATGGCCTTACTGCTCCCAATTACCGTCGAAGCCGAGGACATCAATGAAGAGCTATTAACGGCCGGCAGGAAAGGCGACGCCGAGGCTGTGAAAGCCCTACTGGCCAAAGGGGCCGACGTGAATGCCAAGACCCGCTATGGTGCCACGGCCTTATCTTATGCAGCAGACAGGGGACACCTGGAGGTTGTGAAGCTCTTGTTGGACCATGGCGCCAATGTGAACGTAAAGGACAGCTTTTATGGAGAGACTCCCCTGGGGTGGGCGGCCTATCGAGGTCACACAGAAATCGTAAAGCTCTTGCTGAACAAAGGAGCCGAAGCCACGGCGGGCGCCTTGATGACTGGAGTGGAACTCGGCCATACCGAAATCGTGAAGGCTGTTCTGGAAAAGGGAGGGGTGGGAGCAGACACCCTGTCGGCGGCGCTCGAGACCGCGATCAAGAGCGGCCGCACTGAGATTGTGCAGTTGCTCAAGAAGGCGGGTGCCCTCGCTCCCCCAAAGACCGATTTCCAAGTAGACCCCGAGATTTTGAAAAGTTATACGGGGGTTTATAGTAAGAAGCAGGAAGAAGCACCATTGACCATCACGTTAAGAGACGGAAAGCTGGTGGGAGAAATGGAAGGCAATAGTTCCCCACTGGGAGCCATTGATCCAGTTACCTTCAAAGCCCTGGAATTCGGAGGAATCACGCTCTCCTTTATCACGGAGGGTGGGAGGGTTACCGGCCTGAAATTCAAAGATGGCGAAGAGATTTCTATTTTTCGAAGGGTGGAAGGAAAATGAGTCGTTTCTTGCCCTTTTGCTTTGTATTGTGTTCGGTGATGGCCTTGCAGGGTCAAAATTGGCCCTCATTCCGCGGTCCGAATGCCTCGGGAGTGGCTGACGGCCAAAATCCTCCCATCCGGTGGGACGAAGGAAAGTCGCTCAACATCCTATGGAAAACGCCCATCCCGGGTCTGGCGCATTCAAGTCCGGTAGTCTGGAGGGACAAGGTCTTCCTCACCACCGCCATCAGCAGTGATCCGAGGTCCACTTTTCGCCATGGCCTTTATGGTGATGTCGATTCGGCCCAAGACGTATCAAAACATAGCTGGCGCATCTACTGCCTGGATAAGCGCAGCGGCAAGATCATTTGGGAGAAGACTGCCTGCGAGGGCATACCCAAAACTAAGCGTCATATCAAATCCAGCCACGCCAATTCCACTCCAGCCACGGACGGACGGTACGTCGTGGCTCTCTTCGGCTCAGAAGGACTGTATTGTTACGACTTCAATGGGAAGCTTGTTTGGAGGCAAGACCTGGGCATCCTCGATGCCGGCTGGTTCTATGACCCTGATTATCAGTGGGGTACGGGCAGCTCACCGATCATTTATAAGGATCTGGTGATTGTCCAGTGTGACATTCAAAAGAATGCGTTCATCGCCGCTTACAACATTCAGGATGGCAAACGCGTCTGGTGGGTACCGCGGGAAGAAATCCCTTCCTGGGGAACCCCCACGATTTACGAAGGCCGGACTCGGGTCGAATTGATTACCAATGCGACTCGGTATGTGCGTGGATACGATCCGCTAACAGGCAAAGAATTGTGGAGACTCTCCGGCAACCCTGAGGTCACTGCGACTACGCCTGTTGCGGGGAGCGAGCTCATCTTCATCTGTAACAGTTACCGCCCCAACCAGCCGATCTATGTGATCCGCGCCGGGGCCAGTGGAGACATCTCTCTGAAAGACGGAAAGGACACGAACGATTTCGTGGTCTGGAGTAAGCAGCGCGGTGGAACGTATATGCCAACACCGATTCTCTATGGGGATTATCTCTACACCTGCGCCAACCACGGCGTGTTGACTTGCTATAAGGCCCAGACCGGAGAGCGTGTCTATCAGCAGCGCCTCGCCGACAGAGGAGGCGCCTACAGTGCTTCACCGGTCGCGGCAGACGGGAGACTCTACCTCACCAGCGAAGATGGCGAGATCCACGTCGTCAGGGCAGGGCCCAAATATGAGCTGCTGGCAACCAACCTTGTAAACGAAGTCTGCATGGCCACCCCGGCCATCTCGGAGAGAATGATTATTGTCCGCACCCAGCATCACGTTTTTGGCATCGCAGAAGCTGACGCACCAAAGTCACCAGCCGCCAAATGAAAAGTTAAGGTTTGATACCCAGGTGGCGCAGCCACCTGGGCGGTGTCCCTGTTGCGACGCCCTCCCTGAGGGCGCTCTGGAGTTTGGACATTTTGAGGAGCAATTCCCGTGGGTTGACCCTCACCCGGCTTGCGGCCACCCTCTCCCCAAGGGCGAGGGAGAGATCCACGAATTAGAGCGCTGGCTTGAAGGCCAACAAACAGACGTTTCATGACACAGTGGTAACGGCGTGGCAGGAAACGTCGATCTCAGCCACACCCCATTTCTCCCTCTCCTTGTGGGAGAGGGTGGCGCGAAGCGACGGGTGAGGGTCCAACCGCGTTCTTCGGTGCCGCAAATGTCCAAACTCGAGCGGGCCCTCTCCGAGAGCGCTGTCCCCCTTCAAAAGGGGGAATATTTCACACTCTGTGACGCCGGAATTGGGCGGCTTGGGAAGCTTCTCTGAAAACCAGGTTAGTGGTTAGTTAGGAATATCGAGAAATCATGTGGGCCGCCGAAACGTTTTGCACTTTCTCCAATGCTGCCACCGTAAAAATTAAGGGATAGAGCCGTTCGAAATACCAGAGTTTGGCGAAATAGCAGCCAATGGGGGAGGGATCCATCCGCTTTCCTCCCTCCGTACGTTTGATCAGCCATGAAACCCCGGCGAACACCCCTGCCTGCAAGGCTTCCGGGTCGATCAAAGATTCCACATGGCCGCGGGAATCATTGCCCAGAGTGCGAGACCGAGATACCTTCGAATCCCATATCCCAGCCAAAGCATCCACAGCCAGAGCCGTCTCCTCGATGGAGGAAGGAACTCCAGCCGCGCCTCCCCAGCCACCATCCGAGTTTCTAGCAGAAAGAAGCCACTGGATGCCGCTGACCATGATTTGAGAGACGCCCGGAAAAGGGACCTTTGCCAACTCCTGTAAAGCTCTCAGTACCCGACTTGTTCCGTAGGTAGGATTGACCTCCCCGGCCACGGCCTGGTTACCAAACCACAAAGGGACCCAACTGCCGTCCTTTCTCTGGACCTTGGCCAAGTAGTCAATACCTTTTCTCAAGAAAATCTGAGCCCTTGGCTTCAAGTCCAAGGGAAGCTCCTGCAACCATGCCGAGAGTGCAAGCAAGCCGTGTGCGGTGATATCAGGGCTGCTCCGGTCAAAAGGAAGGGACCCCCATCCTTTGCAAAAAGTTGGCAGCCCGCCATCCCGATTCTGCAAGCCCATGAGCCAGTTGACTCCGGCCCTTACGGCCTGAATGACACGCCCGTCGGTCTGACCCAGATTTCGCAGCGCTAGCAGCACACCTGCGGTGTCATCCGCATCGGGAACACCACCTGCCAAATCAGTCCATGCCCATCCTCCCGGGTCGGCCAGGGTATAGGGATGCTCTTGGGAATATTGTTGCCCCAGCAGCCATTGACCGATCTGGTCACGCTCTTTAGCGGTGAGGAGTTCCAAAAACTCACGATTTGCGGCTAAGGCGTTTACAGAAAGGGTAGTCACCCAAGTGCTCAAATTCGTATCAATCGGCCAACTGCCGTCGCCACGAACGGAGGCGGTCAAAAACGTGACTCCGCGTGAAACCACTTGATGATTGCGATAGCCACAGGCGGCCAGGCTCATGACCACGAAACTGGTCAGAGGTGTCGCTTCCAGAAAACCGCCGCTCGCCGGCTGGATCTGCGCTAAGATCCTCAGCGTTCGCCGCTTTGAGAAGTGGCGAAGCCATCGTTTAAGCGGATTTAAGGCCGGACAATGATGGTGTTGCACCAGACCAACGGCAATCAGGGCTGGCAGGGCATAACTGACCACGGGCAAATGCAGCCACTTGTACCACCGCTGTGGGAGCGCCGCCAGTTCGAAGGGCAAGGGGCTGACCCACCGCCAAGCCTCTCTACCCTCCCCCAACCGCCCCGCCAGAGCACAATTGGTAAGAATGGGAGAGGAAAAAGTTTTGTCCTGGCCATAGCGGCCCATTATCGCTTTTGCGAGGCCTTCCGGCTCCAGACGGCCGGCGCGCTGAGTTAGCCAGCCCTCGGTCCTGGCTAAAACATCACGGAAAGGCCCGGCAAGATCTGCAGAGAGACCAAAGGCGGCCCAGCAAAGTGCGGTAGTGCTAATATTACTGGCGCTCAAAACTGTATCTCCCCAGCCACCGTCGGCGTTGCAATTCCGGGCAAGCCAGGCCAGACCACGATGGATCAAAGGTTCATAGAGATTCTTGTCGACCAAAGCGAGGGCGCAAATGGCTGTGGCGGTGGAAAGAGCACTGCTGGAGAGCTCTCCAGCCCAATAGCCGCCAGGCACGCGGGAAGCTAACAACTGCTTTCTTAAGGCCGGCAGCATTTTTTCCAGGGCAGCTTTATCGAAGGGCAATGGGGCCACGCGCATGTCTTTCAATCTCTTTTAAACCCGAATCCCGAAGTTGAATCGAGCTACACTCTCGCATTTAGCTGCAAACCCTCACCCCCGGCCCCCCCCGGCCCCTCTCCCAAAGGGCGAGGGGAGAGTCCATCTAATTTTTTGTTCCCTCTCCTCATGGGAGAGGGTGCCCAAAGGGCGCGGGTGAGGGTGGCTCATTCGCAGTGTGTGACATATTCTTCATCCCTGCAACTTCGGAATTTGGGCTAAAGACTCAAATGGCCCAGTCCAAGGAGGGCATAGTAGGTATATTCACAATCGAGAGTATCCTCCATCCAATTCCCGTAGAACGCCCCTTTGTTAGTCCAAAGGCTATCTATAAAGTCCAGGCAGGGTTCCTTAACATCATCCAGAGGAACCTGCATGCCGGCCAGCGCATGGAGGGCAGTAGCCGTTGAAAGCAGATCAGGGATTGGCGCTGCGGGGATGGCAAAAAAACCCCCTTGAGGGGAGCACCTGGACAGCAGCCAGCGGCCGACGGAGGGGTGGACTGATTCTCCCAGACACCGCAGCAGGGTTACAGCAGCCGCCGTGGCAGGAGTTGTCCCTGCATCAAGGTGTGGGTGATTAGCGAAGGCGCCATCCTGGGTTTGCAAACATTTGAGACAACGGGTCAGTCCGCCGATGTCCGGTAAATCCGCCTGCAGGTCTTGGTAAGCCCCCATGGCAAGAAAACAGCCGTAAGCTGTGCCATGCGGGGAATGAGGTACATCCTGATATCCGCCGTCCTGAGAGCGGAATCCTTCAATGCGGTGCAGAATTTCTCGGCAGGTATCCTGGTCCAGAATCCCTTTACGCAGGCTGGCCCAGCAGCGTGCCAGGCAGGTCAGGTGAACGAAATCCAGGAATTCTCCGTTACCAAACCCACGCAGGTATTGCTCCGTAACCCCGGGCGAAAGGTCCGCTTGGAGGGTTCCGAAAACCGTGTAATAGAGATCGCTCTTCCCCGAACGATCCGTGAATCCGCCATCGCCATTTCTCTGGCCTTGAACGAAGTCCACGACGAGGTCGCAGGATTCACCCAGCAGTTTGGGCGCTAACCTCGCGACCTGCAGCATTTCTAGCCTCAAACTCACTGCACCAACCCTTAATTTCAATATCATTGAAAATTTTGCCGATGACCCGGCGCAGCAAGCCCTTGAGATTAGCATTTTCCAGCAGGCGCAAGACCCGTGTGGCCTCCTCCTTATAGGATTCCAGCAGTTGTAGCGCCCTCTCTTCAACTCTTAGATCCGCGAAAATGTTGTGAAGCTGTTCCGGGGTGAGATCCGACGGAGGATTGCGCTCCCAGACGGACTCAAGGATCTTTTTGGTATTGTCTGTAGCCCGCTCATAGGCAATGGAGAGCAATAAGGTAGGACGCATCGCAACGATGTCATTGGAACCGGCTTGGCCGCGGAAATCATTCAGATCGTCGCGGATCTGGTAGGCAATACCCAGAGACTGGCTGTACTGACTCAAAACGTCCCCCACTGCTTCGTCCGCGCCGGCGTACATTGCTCCCAGACGCAATGCCACTTCGAAGGCGGGAGCCGTCTTCTGGCGAAAAATATCCAATACCTGCAGCGACTTCAGAGGCCCGGGATGGCGCGTCCAGCATAACTCGGCGCCCTGGCCAATGCAGAGCTGGCGATGCCCGTTAGCGGCAGCGGCCAGCATCTGGGCCTTGCGTTCCGGCGACACGCTGGACGCGGCAATCATCCGGTATCCCTCGCCCACCAGAAGATCTCCTACATTCAAAGCCACCGCTACCCCATATTCCTCGTGGAGCGTTCTCTCTCCATAACGCCATACGTCTTGGTCCTCGATATCGTCATGGATAAGCGAAGCCTTGTGGAAGCATTCCACCGCCACCGCAATCTTGCGAAGATCTTCAGGAAGCTTAGTCTCCGGATCTTCCTGGAACGCCTGGAACGCGCAGGCGGTCAGGAAGGGGCGCCAGCGTTTCCCGGCCTTTGCCAGCCAGCTCAGACTGATGGCCTCCGTCTCGCCGCCGGACGGCTGCAGGATCGCCTCCAGAGATTGAGCAGAGAACCAGACATCGACTTCGGAGCGTAGCGCGTCCAAATCCATTCGTCGCGTTCGGTCGGCATTGGTCAGATGAAGCACATCCCAGACCCAGTCGAGATCTACCGTGGTATCCTTGCAGTCGTCCTGGAGCAAAGGAATCGCTATTCCGGGTATCGCTGCAGCTTCCATATAGGGAAAAGCGCGTTCCAACACCGAAAGGCAACTCACTCCCACGATCGCATCGATTTTTCCGGTCTGGATAATGGACATGACAATGGGTGATCCCTCAGCCACCAGGACCGCATAACCCAGTCTCTCGGCTTCTACCTGCAGATCTTGAATGGAACACAGCCCACACTGTTTGCAAAGCAGGCCGAACTCATCAAAAGGGGCGGGACACTGATCTTCAACGCGAAGGCACTTCGGCAGGAGCAGCAAACGGCGCCCGTAGGGAATGGCAGCTAAGGTTTCTCTCCAGACCTCGTTATTAATTAGAACGCCAAGGTAATCCCGGTACTTCTCTTCGACGCGGGTGGTTTGAATGACGGCGTCAGCGTGAAACCTCAATTCATCCAGGGATAGGGGCGGAACGGGATTTTTGACTTTCACATAGTCTCGGATCAAATGCCAGAGCTGGTCCCGCTCATATTTGGTTTGAGGAACGTTCTCCTGCGGAGTCCTCACTCGCTGGATGGGTACTGGTTTCGGGAGAGCGAGAAGGTTCTGCATGGATCAATCCTCCTTAGTTGTTGGAGATGGATGCCGAGGTCTTCTTTGAGACAACACCACTGCATAGCGGGCTTGTCTGGCGCGCAATTTCTTGGCGAGCTTTGGAAAAGTTCTTTCGCCAGGATAGAATTTCTGACTTACCCAGCAGTTGAATCAGCATTCTTTTCGCCCAGGGCACGCCCCCGGCGCGCTGATTATCCCAGTAGAGTCGGGGGACCCACTTGAAATTAAGTTCATAACAGGTGGTGTATAACTCCAGATGGTCCGCCCGCATGTTTCGCAGACCAAAGCGTTCGCCGCGCCTGGGATGGTCGAGCAACACCGGCTCGTGAAAGATCGGAAACACGACGGCGCGCTTGGTGGCCAGGTATTTCACCAGCTCCACAGTCCGGGCAACATCGTCCGGGGTTTCTCCGGGCAGGCCCAGGATGATGCTAAAAACGGAGAAAAATCCATTGCGGGTCATCCGGTCGGCTGCTTCCCGAACCATTTCCTCCCAGTCCTCTGGGCGGAAGGGAGCCATTTTACCCCGACCGTTGGCGTGCACCAGGTGCCCATTGGCACTTTCTACTCCCATGTTCACCCAGAGGTAATCGGTTTGTTTGTCCCAGGTCAACAGCCGTCTGGCCTCTTTCAACTGCTCATCACTGAGCTGAAGAACGGAGGAGATGTTGGCATGATCAATTTGCATGAAAGAGAGACCGCGCACTTTCTTCATTTCGACCAGCAGAGAATGAAGTCGATCGTACCTGGTTTTCGCGCCGTAGCCGCCATAGCGGAAAAAGTCCTCACTGCCACTCACCACAGACGTTACACCAGAGCGGATGTTGGTCTGCAGATCGGCAATAATCTTCTCGGGCGACAAGTGTCCCATCTGTTTGAAGGCCAGGGTGCAAAACTGGCAGGCCTTGCCGCACCCGCGGGAAAGTTCAACGACGCCCAGCATCGAAGCTC
>QHZP01000239.1 GCA_003224715.1 Acidobacteriota bacterium
AGATAGTCCTCGGGAGTCAGCGGTGCCTGGCGGGCGCGCTCCAGCCGAGCTTGGAGTTCCTTCAGGTTCAGTTCCAGCGGCTCGAGGGGTGGCTTCATCGGACCTCGGCCAGCCGCTGGCGGAAGTCTTGGACCAGGGGCAATACCCACACCTGCTTGATCGGGCGGTTGGGTCTCTTGCTGGGGGCGGCTTTTCCTCGGCCCGTGGTCTGGCCGACCAGAATCCAGTTGGCGGCGCGGTAACAGGTGCCGCGGAATCGTTCGGGGTCCACGAAGGTTTCCAGCAGGTAGACGGCGTGCCCATAGATTCGCTGCCAGTCGAGCGGCAGTCGTCGAGCCACCCGACCCAGCAGGTGCGAGGCCAGATGAGGAACCTTCACCCAGGGCAGGATCAAGAAACGGGTATTGTAGGCCAGCAAGCGGATATTTTGGCGGCGCGCCTGGGCCGACCAGCCAATGAAGCGGTCGCGGCTCCCCAGGTGCCGCGGTGCCGAAGACCAGGCCAGGCAAGCAATCGGGCGCCCTCGGCTGTGAGCCAGATACTTCAGATGTTCTCCGACCGGTTGCGTGTAACCGAGGTAGTGGTAATGCTCGAGCAGCCCGTTGAAGAAGCTTTCCCCGCCTGTACGCCGGACCAGCTCAAACTCCAGCGGCTGGATCTGGGCCAACGGGGCGACCAGCGGAGTGGTGTCCAGCAGCGGCGGCAGCGGTCGACGCCGCACCAGGAAAGGATTCGGATTGACCCACCGCACTGGAGGCAGCTGAATGTGGCCGGCTCGGTGTAGTTCCAGCATCAGTCCGCGGCACACCATGTCGCGCGGGGCGCCGTTGGGCTGGACCCAATTCCAAGCGGTGCACAGCCGGGCTGACAGCTCCCGCCGGCTGGCGCCCGGATGGGCGGCGATCAGCTCACGGATGAACTCCAGGTCGGGCTCGGTTACCTCACGGCCCCGGTAGCGGAACTTGACGTCCATGCGCCCGACCATAACAGAATCGAAAACGGAACGCAAGTTCTTTGTCGTCGATTGCCTGCTTCGGCTCAGTGGCCGGGACTGACCCGACGCCAGGCAGCCGGCGCCTGCGCCCCGGCCGGATTGCCGGCGGCCAGCAGCACCTGCAGTTCGTGGGCTTCCAGGCGTTGGCAGACCCCGCTGGGGCTCTCCGGCCAGAAGCGGAAGCGGCCCCGAGACAAGCGTTTCTGGCACAGCCAGAACCCCTGCGAGTCATACACCAGGATCTTGAGGGTGGTCGCTCTGCGGTTGCGGAACACGAACAGACAGCCCGAGAAGGGATCGGTCTGCAGTACCTCTTGGCAGACTCGAGCCAGACCGTCAATCCCGCGCCGCAGATCGACCGCCTCCACTGCCACCAGGATGCGCATCTGGGGCGTGATCTGGATCACGGCTGGCCGCTCCAGAATAAGCGGCCCAGGGCGGCCAGATCCGGGGCGCAGGTGCCTTTGAAATGGATCCTCAGCTTGCTGCCCCCAGGGCTTTCCAGCTCCACCAGACATTCGGGAACCGGAGCTGACGTCGTGCCGTCTGCTCGGCAGGAGGCCGGCACCAGTTCCACAAAGGAGTGAAGAGATGACTTCCCAACCGGGTCCGGACCGGCGGCTGCCTCGAGCCGTTTCTGCAGGTCATAGTAGTCCAAACGCAGAGCGCGAGCCGTTGGGTTGAGACCGTAGCTTCCGGCAACCTGAACTGCCGCCTTCCACAGCGGATCGGGGATCCGCGATCCCTTCCGGCGTGTCCTGCGCCAGCGGGCCAGACGCTGCCGAACTTGATCAATGGAAGGGTTGACAACAGGGGATGGGTGTTGCTTGGTTGACATCATTGGCTGTCCTCCTGGCGCGGTAGCGCCGACAGCCAGACGATATCAAGACTACTCAGCGGATTTCATTCACGCTTACCGGAAGGACACAACTGATCTATCGTGGTAATTGGGAGATGGAAGAGCTCCTGTCAGCACTTCCACAAACGCAGGTTCAGGAGCACATGTTATTTGTAGAAGATATGCAGACCGTTGTCTTTCTGGAGGTCACGAAGCAATAATTCAATGATGAAAATTCAATTTGATGCGGGAGTAAAATAGGCGGAGTTATAGACCTTTTTCTCATCTCGTTTAACATCGCTAGTTTTGGCAGCGCACTCCCACTGCTGTCTCAACAACGAGTGTCTATTGCGCCAGCTCGCGGTCAGTCCTCCTCGGATGGAGGAACGATGTGGAGTACTTAATCGATTCGCTGTCGATGACAGCGAGTCAACGAAATCTTTGGCTATTGAAGCGGCACGGAATGCACTGCGGCATTCTTCGGACTGTAAAGCTAGACTGTTTGATTTGTGCCAGCTTTACCCCGGATCAGCGGCCATGCCCTGTAGCACCATCCGTTGCAGATGCGCCAGCACTCGGTCCGCTCTGCGCCTTCGATCTCAATGCAGTCTGCTGCGGAGGGTTGTTAAGCCTGTTCACGTCATTGAGTTCACTGCACCAGGTAGAGCCGATCGCGTTAACTTGTGTGGAGCGACACGACCACTCGACATTTGGCCCCCAATGACACTAGCAGGCGAATCCTCTTCGGTGACGTTCGACAAATCTTGGAGCGATGTGAAACGCCCTTGAATGAGATGGGCTTAACTCATTGGTGTATTCTGCCACTATCCTCCCCGTAATTGACTGGTTCTCCAAGCCATTTTTTTACTTCGGCCAGCCATTGGTTGCGATTTCTTCTGTGAACCACCCTCCCAAGGTACCCGAGGTGTTCCGCGCAGTTTTCTTGGTTCCTGCGAATGGCTTCCTTGGTAGTTCGGGCGTAAGCACACAAGAATTGTTTAAGGTCCTTGGAGGGTGAGAAAAAATAGGTGGCGTGTCCCGTCTGAGGGGTTTCTACGATAATGGCATTGGCGGTCTCGATGACATATTCAGTTCGAAACAGATATAAGCGCTTGGCCCGTTTGAGGAGTTGCTTGTAGTAATAAGGATCGTAGTCCGGCTTCCAGTTGATCCGCGACACATCGAAATCTGCCGGAATTCCTTCTGCCGCGCAGAGACGTTCCAGTGTGCTTTTCTCCATTGGTTCCCGTTCAATTTGCCGGCACATTTCTTCAATCCAACTCGAATACTGGCCAAATCGCTGGTAGGCGCGTTTCGCCTCACTCAAAGCTTCTTCCAGATTCTCCGGAAGAGTTATTTTGATCCGGCTGGCCAAAGCCATTTCCCAAGTGACCAGTTTCCACTGATTTCCTTTCCGGATGTACTTACCCGTCCTTGTGAATTGCGCCTCGACCTCAATCGCTATTCCCAGGAGGTGTTTCCAGCGGTTCCAGTTTGGATCAAATCCAATTGGCAGCAGAATCGGATCCAGGGTCACTTCAATCCTCGCTCGACCGTCCCGGTAAACAGCCCTATCGGAGTAGTAGGTCATTTTCCATAGGGGCAGCTTGAAGCGTCGTTTCCTCCGCTCAGGAATAAAGGAAATGACCTGTCTGACAAAGAAACGGTCGTTGAGGGGAGAACCTAAGACCAGGATTATACCGAATCCCGCAAAGGGAAACAGCGTCGGCGATTTGGGGTCATTCAGTAGGGCATCGTAGCAAGCACGCAATTCGGGAACTGAAAGGACATTGAAGGCTCGCGCCAAGACGGCGCGTTGCGAGGCGGAAGCACCGGCTGCCAGCAACTCCAGTTCGCGGAGCTTGTGGGCCAGCCGCAACTCTCCGAGAGAGGCGTTCGGGCGGGTTTTTAGGAGATCATAGAAAGTTCTTTGGTTGTTTGCGCTATGGTTTCTATTCAAAGAGTAAAAGTAGTCCCTGATGGATGTACAGGTGAGGTGCAGGCTGTTGAAACCTAGACGGCCATTGCAAATCTCTGCCGAGACAAAGGTGTGTTGGCACCTATCGGACTTGGGTTTGGCGGCGTAGCCGATCAAGGTCTGATAAAGAAAAGGCCCCGCGCGACGCTTGATCAGGAGCTCAGGGGACGTAGGAGTGCCGCCTTCCGGCATTGAGAATTGGATCTCGTCACCCAGGCGGATGTGCTCGCCCAGGAAGTTCGACACTCGCAGACTGCGACCACTGGTGAATAGGCACTCGACGCCACCGCATTCCGGCCGTTTGCTAGCCACCACCTCTCCTCGCTCTGCCGCCACTGATTGTGGATTATAAGAGTCCCCTCCATAGCGGCGCGATCTTAACAGCAGAATTCAATCCTCGCAAATCGGCGGAGAAAGAAAGAGCGAGACATCTCATTCGGAAGCAGAAATAAATAGAAATGGATTCTACCGGAGATGTTAGCCGTCCGTCTTTACCTGCCTCCGTGCGGCCAGAGTTAAGTTATTCCGTGAATCGTGGACATTGCGGCCACTAGAGCGAAGCGGAGGCCGGCTGCGGTCCCAGACCATGCAGGGGGTCGGTTTCTTGTAAATGCCCTCCGTTAGGCTCCGATGACATACAGTGTTCAGTCTGGCGGTTTGTCACAACAACGTCCTGATTATGAGGTTGAGTCCATTACTGAAAATGAAATGTGATCTTGCCGATAAGGGGCACACGAGTACCCAGGAACTTGGTAGGCCTGAAGACCCACCCACGTGCAGCCACCACAGCAGCTTCGTGCAATTGGGGATTGCCCGACACCGCCTCCGCTGAAACGACCCTGCCCTCTTCTGATACTCTTACTTCAACCGTAACATGACCCTGGATACCGGCAGTTGATGAGGATTGGGCGACACGAGGTTGTGCCCGGTCAGTCGCTTTCTCCAGAAGGACAAACTGAGAAACGCGGGCTGGAACTCCTTTGGGAATGCCACCTGGTAACGAACCCGCAATGCCTCCCAGAGCCTCTGGGCAGTCCTCTGCAATCGCCTCATAGACGGCCTGCCCATTAGTGAATTGGTACGCGAAGTACTTAAACCAGAGCGTACTTGTGATCATCTTAGCGACCCTCCAGCCCGGTAAAGGGTTGAACTTCCATTGCCTGGCTGCCTGTTCGGAAGCCAAGCGCAGGGGCTGAGGACCTGATACTGCTTGTGCCGAAAGAACTTCCCCCTGTCGTGATAGCACGATTCTCACAGCAACCTTCCCGTCGATGCCAGCAGATTTCGCTTCCCAAGGGTAAGCAGGGACTGGCTGTTCTCGTGTACGGCAGACAAGGATACGGCTTGGAACTTTGATGGTTGATGCCCGACCGACTTGAGAGTTGGAAACCGCCTCTTTGCTGCAAACCATCCAGATGGAGTAATCCCACTTGCAAGCCAGCGTGGCCGATGCAGCTAGGAGGAAGATCAATGCTACGTGCATCGTCTCACGGTAGTGTCTAAACCCGATGAAACGCATTGTAGCTGTCCGGGATCCGTCACAACACAGTAGTAAATCGCTCTTTCACTGCAATATCTCCCTCCGAGTTGGCTGGTGTCTCCATCAAATCAAACCATCAAGCCGATCCTAGGGCAGGCCCATGACGAAGCGGAGACCGACTGCATGTTGTATTAGACTCCTCCTGGATCACAAATGTTCCCCTCTCCAGGATTAACTTCAGTCACAGCAGACACCCGGCGCTAGGGTAGCCGCAACGGGACCTTCCCTTGGTGGGACTTGTCGCAAATCGAACCCGGACGGGAAATCTTCGAGAAGGAAATACGAAAAATCCGAGAGCGATTGAGGGATATATTCCCTGCCTGGACAGTCTGGAGGAAAGGAACCTCCTCCGCAGCTCAGCTTAAGGCCGCGCACTGGTTTGGCGATCGGTCATTTCTAAACTTGAAAGGATAGGAGGACAACGATGACTATTCGACCGATTGAAGATTCTGATATCCCTCAAGGCGGCGTGGCTTTGGCCGTTGAAGCCGTTTGTACGAGGCTGGAAAAGGCCGGCCTCATCCTGATTCGCATTGGCCGCTTACGCAACCAAAGAGGGTTCCAACTCCGGTTCATTTCGGGCCGACACGGGATCTGTCACAGTTCAGGGTAAGAACCAAGCCGCGAGATTCTAGGATTGAGGCAGAACGAGGAATGATCCAAGTGGCAGTGAGAAAGGATGTAATTCAGCCACAACAAGGGCATGTGACTGACGAACATCTGTTTAACTTGCTGGAGGGTTCCTGGTTGACTGGTTGTTGGTGACACGACAGCTGCACGCAACTCGCTGACCAGCTTTAGAAGTACGAGATGTCTAATCAGGTTGCCCTGGACCATGATGCTAAGCACATTTATACACTAAGCATTCCCGCAGCTTGAAACCTGGTCATTCCAACCCGACCGTCAAGTAACCAGAGTCCTCATCCCAGGCAATCGCGATTTAAAGGTTCGATATTTGAGATTCAAGAAAGGAGGGCATCCATTACTCATGAATGAACGCTTTACCGTCACCAAATACGGCACCCGCTATTGGGCGCTCCACGATGGAGATGCCCTCGTTTGCGTCGCCGCCTATAAGAAAGGAGCCGTCGAGGTTAAACGGCGCCTCGAAGAACTGATTACCCTAACATCCCTGGAGCCTGTCGATAAAATAACACTTGTTTGCGGTCATCTGGAGTTTACCAATGGGCCTAATGCAGGGAAACTCAGTTCCTCCTGACCACAGACTCATGTTGAGCGTCGGGCTTCACCATTCATCAAGGTCTATCCAGTAACCGCATTCGTATTTCTCACCACAGCGGCTGGCCTCTGATCCACAAGGGGTAGCCGCTTTTCTTTTGACTCATCAAAAAAAGGAGGTATGACCAATGCCCAAGGAAAAAATCATGTTTCAAGCCAACGTTCCGGTCGAAGTGCAACTGGCCTACACGGACGGTAAGAGGGTCGCCGGACAATACCCTGACACGTTCATGTATACACTCAGAGGCGACAAAGTCATGTTTGTGCCGCAGTTTGTCCACGATCGCATCCGGGAACTGCAGCCCAGAGTAGGCGAGCTGCTGAGTATTTGTAAACGGGAAGTGCGATCTGAAGACAGAACGCCCCAGATCGAATGGCAGGTGACCGCGAAGTTAGACGGCAATGGGGAAGATGGACGTCACCAAAATGGAGATGGCGCAAACAGCCCGATAGCAAAGCTTAATGAGGGTAACAAGCCAAATCCGCCAGCGACTCCAATCGATCCTCCAGCGCCCAACCAGAGCGTCCAATCACAGCCGGCGGTCACCAAGCCGCCTACCAACGGCGGCAGCCCCACCCGCTCCAGCTCCGCTCTTGACCTGGTGGCTGATCGGTTGGAAGGGAAGGCTCCCTCTAGTGTGAACAGCGCGAAAGCTTCCGCTGATGCCAAACCTAACAGCAACGGTTACGACCATATCACGCTTTCCATGAAGAAAGCCTTGCAAGGGGCTTTGCAGGCAACGAAAGCTGTCGAGCAATATGCTGAGGAAATCAGTTTTCAAGACCCCAATGGCGACCCCTTCCGCTTTTCCCACGTCGATATCCGGGCCATCGGCCTCAGCATGTTCATTGAAGCCCGTAGGAGAAACTGGTGATTCTTAGCGGTCGGCTATCAGCAGTCAGCCGCATGATTTCGAAGGTGGGCCATGTGAGGCTGCCAGCCATCGCGATACCTTAGAGGCTCCTGGCGGCGAAAGGTCTCCTTCTTATCTTTTGCTGACGGCTGACTGCTTTCCCGTCCTGTTGTTCAAACAATCTAATCAATTCACCCAAATCAAGGAGGGACACTATGTCCGTTGTTTTACGTTCCGTCGTATGTGTCTGCCTCGATATTCGGATCTGGTCCGGTAAGAAGAAGCTGACACCGTCTGACTTACAACTTTCGGAGTCCAAATTGCCGCCACAGGAAATTGCCACCCTGGGCAGCAAAAACCTTTGTGACCCATCTGCCCTCCAGCCGCTAAATCGGATCGAAAGCCAGGCACGCGACTGCTGTGCCAAAGTGGGAGTCAGGTTCCTGAATGGCTTCGGGGTCCCAAAGGCGAAGGCCCCGGAATTGTTGAGCCAGCTTGCTGCACTGCAAAGGGAATTTCAGCAGGGGAAGGACTTGTTTCTGAACCTTTATGAAGACACCATCCGTGACTGGGCAGCCGCTCATCCCGGCTGGGAGTATATCCTTCGGACAGTAGTCCCGAAGACTGTGGTTGAATCGAAGATTGGTTTCGACTTTCAGGCGTTTACTGTCAGCGAACCGATCTTTAAGGAAGACGAGAGTGAAGAAACCTGCGACTCTCAAGGCGCCCGATCCTCAGCTGCCAACGGTCTCCTCAAGGCCACCCATGAATTGCCAGAAACGCTCTTCGCTGAAATTGCTCAGAACGCCAAGGACACCTGGCGCAGATCGTTCGAGGGGAAGTCGGTGGTCACCCGCAAAGCCCTTCGGCCCGTGAAAACCTTGGTGACCAAGCTGGAATTAATGAAGTTCCTGTCGCCTCAGGCAATTGAACCTCTCACACAGCGAATTCAACAAAGATTGAGCAGCCTGGCCAAGAATGGGCCGATTGCGGGCAACGACCTGGCAATCGTATCAGGGATTGTCTACGCCCTCAGCGACCTCGAACGGCTGAAAACCTACACCAGTCTCCTCCAAAACGGCTTGCCTCTCGATGAGGCTGCGTTTCTCAAAGGCCAAAACGTGTTTCCAGCCAAGGACACGTCCACGGTCCCGGAACCTCACGAATTGATTGTTACTGAACCGGAAGAGGAGGCAGAGCCCGCACCGACAACTATCGCCCAAACTACCGGCTGGTTCAGCTGGTGACTATCCGCAGAGCCGCAGGGCTTCCTGCCATGCGGCTCCCTTTCACATCTTCAGCCAACAAAGGACCTTTTATGCGAAGAAATACTCTTTTCAAAGCCCTTCCCATTGTGGCTTCGGCCCTGGGGAGAAAGTATGGGATTACGGTAGAGATCGGAGGACGCGATGCGTTCACAGACGGGACAAAGATCGTACTGCCATCTTTACCTTCAGAACATGAAATGGCGGCCCTGTTGGCCTATGGTTACCTAGACCATGAAGCCGGCCACGTACGTTTAACCGATTTTGCGGATGTACAAGTGGACCTGGCGATTGCATCAGCACTGAAGCACACTCTGTGGAATATTTTCGAAGACATCCGAATTGAAAAAGTCATGGGACAAATGTTTCCGGGCTGCCGTACAAATCTGGATCGTCTGACTCACCAGCTTGTGGCCAACGGCGTATTTCGACTGCCTGACAATCTAGAACCTGTCTCTGTTCTGCACGCCTATCTCTTGTACACATTGCGTTCTGAGGCGCTTCGACAACAAGCGTTGGTTCCGCTGGCCTTGCAGAGTGAAGACCTGTTGAGCCAGATCTTCTCTGCAAAATTGCGATTCCAGTTGGCAGTCATCTTTGGGAAGGTCCGTGCCATGAAATCTACTCGGGATGCTCTGAGCTTGGCCGAAGAAGTGGTCCGGCTTTTCGAAAGCGAACTTCAAAAGCCCCAGTCAGATGGTGAACAGGGGCAAGGTGCATCGGATAATCCGAGTGGTAATACGAGCCAGCTCTCCAGTTCGGCGGAGTCCACGGAGAAAGATAAACCCGATCAAAACAAAACAAGACGTCCGTCTTCGAGTTTCAGAGGCAGCACTCTGACTGAAAGACAGGGAGCAGCCAGTGGACCAAGCAACCATGACCAGATGGGGAACCGGGACGAACACATCTCCGCAAGTGCCGGGACTGAAGATGGGACAGACAATGGCAACTCCGGTGGGCCAACTCCCTCTAGCGGAACAAAAACTCAAAAGAACTCTGGAGATGATCTTCTCGATGTCAGTGATGTCGGTCAAGCCCAAGCCACAATTGAAAGAGATGCGCTCACAAGAATCCTCAATGCCACAACATCCGACTTTCTTCCAGATTTCGGCACAATGGTGTCTCAGCAGTTGCAGGAGATTTGCGCCGGGACCAATCGTCATGATGCCCGCAACATCAGGGTCGCCGTGGTCGAGCCTTCACCAACGGGCACTGCCGCCCACGGGAAAGCCTTGGTGGATGAAGTCAGGACCCAAACCCGTGCCTTGCGCACTCGTTTGGATGCCCTGGTGCAGGCATCCCGTCTGGATCGTCCTCATGTCTCGGTACATGGAAAAAGAATTGATACGAACCGTCTCGACCGTCTGGCTGTATCCGATCTCAGGATCTTTAGTAGCGCACGCCCGCGTCAATCCGTGAACACGGCTGTGCAGATTGTGCTCGATGCTTCCTCCTCGATGAAGGAGTCGCGGATTGAAGTGGCGCGGCGTAGCGCCCTGGCGGCAACTCTGGCTTTGCAGTCCATCCACGGCACCTCGGTGAGTTGTGTGGCTTTCGGGAAGCAACGCAGCGTGACGGTACTGACGGGCTTTGGGGAACGAGTCGAGCCAACAGCCCATCGTTATGGGGCCATCGAGGCTGAGGGAGGAACCCCACTAGCAGAGGCCCTGTGGTGGTGTGCTTCGGAGATTCTTGGTCGAAAGGAAACGCGAAAAATCCTGCTCGTCATCACCGATGGCGAGCCGAATGACTTAGACACGGCTCGCAGAATCATTCATAAATATCTGGACGCGGGGATTGAAGCCATAGGTCTGGGTATCGAACTGACTAACATCCGCGATCTGTTTCCGGTGTCGGCCGTTATTCACGACCTCACGCAACTACCAAAAGCCTTGTTCCGGCTACTCGAAAAAGGCTTCACTCACAGCCAGTCTCTTCGCACCGCTTAGTTGTCCTCCCTCACTTTGGAGCGACCAGGAGAATCGGCGAAGCGTGAAGTTATCCCTTTTCCACTCCGATTTGTGCCTTTCCCGCTCCTCTTTTCCCCAGTTTGCCCGATTGATCTCCTCCTACTGTTCTCTCGGTTCCACAAAAATCTTCACGCATCACTGGTCACCTTTTCTAACGGAGGTTTCTGTGAACACAAAACTCTTTGATATTGCTTCCACCTTTGGCGTCCCGGCGCCGCCGGGTATGATCATTGCCGGTTACGCTGAGCGCACCCCGTTCGTACCTTCGATTGATCCGAATTACATTTTCCGTAAGTCCAGTTTGCAGGATGTGCTTTGTTGGCTGGAAGCGTCCCACGAGATGCCTTGTACCTGTCCGGCCCCACCGGTTGCGGCAAATCGAGTCTGATTTGCCAAGTGGCGGCCCGGCTGAATATCCCGGTTCAACCGGTGACTGCCCATGCGCGGTTGGAAATCCCAGAAGTTATAGGGCGCCTCACACTCCTCAACGGCAGCATAACCTTCGTCGATGGGCCACTCACGACGGCCATGCGCCATGGGCATCTTTTCCTGATGGATGAAATGGATCTTCTCGAACCAGCAACAGCGGCCGGGCTAAACTCGGTCGTTGAGCAGCGCCCCGTGTTAATCCCGCAAACGGGTGAGTTAGTCATTCCCAATGAGAATTTTCGCTTTGCCGCCACAGGAAACACCGCTGGCGCCGGTGACACGACGGGGCTATATCAGGGAGCTTTGCGTCAGAACCTGGCACTCATGGACCGGTTCCGGCTAGTTCAAGTTTCTTACCCAGAACCCGCCACGGAGCAAAGCATTTTGGCTAAGACTGCTCCCCTGATAGAGAGCTCCATCCGGGAGAAAATGATAACCGTGGCCAACGAAATTCGACGCCTCTTTATGGGAGAATCCGAAGACACCGCAGCCATCGAAGTCACCATGAGCACCCGCTGCTTGGTGCGTTGGGCTCACTTGGCCCTGGCCTTTAAAGGAGCCCCATTGAGCTACTCCCTGGATCGCGCCTTGACCTTCCGCGCCCACCCTGAAACCCGCGAGGCCCTGCACCAAATCGTCCAGCGCTTCTTCGGATCAGCCTCCTTATAGCTTTTTCATCCCGCTTACTGAGCCACAGTTGTACCAAGCCAGCTTCCAACATTTCAACTTTTTTCCAATTCTCATCTCGTCGAGTCAAATGCTGATTGGAGGCTCAATGATAGCAGGACAGGAGATTCTACCCGGTCTGATGTCTTAATAATGTTCTTTCGCGCGAATTGATCAAATTTGTCATTTTTGAAAGGAGGTGATGGCATGAGTTAGGTTTGATGCACGATGTGAAAAGCCCCTCACTATTTCATCTTGCGAGGGGCTTTAACTGAAGGTTGAAGGGGTCTCAGACTGGCCGTCCCAACAGAATGCAGGCCACTCCGATCACCGAGCTGGTCACCCGCCGGCTCTTTTCCCCTCTCAAACAGTCCTTTTTCTGCTGACAACCACACCGCAGGAGCTTGGCAGACAGACGCAACGCTGCTGCCGAGAGCCTGCGGTTAGCATCCGGCCGGCTGGAAGGAGAACAAAAAACTCGCGAGGGCGACCGCCAGGCCCATCTGGACCGGCTCCAGGGTGATTTGACAAGGATTAAAGGACAGCAGACTACAACCACGGCAGCGATTGAGCGACTTCGTTACGAGATTGAGAGAAGACAAATTCGGGCACCCGTGGCTGGCAGAATTGGAGAAGTGGCGATTCTAAGGGCCGGCGCATTTGTTCGGGAAGGAGATAAGCTGGGTGCAGTTGTGCCGCCCGGAAAGCTTAAAGGAGTGGCAATGTTTTTTCCTCAGGTCGCAATGGGTAGGATACAGGCAGGCCAACCCGCTCGAATACGTCTGGATGGTTTTCCCTGGAGCCAGTACGGAAGTATTTCTGCGAGCGTCGCCAACGTTGCCAGTGAAGTGCGAGAGGGGTGGGTTCGAGTCGAACTTAGCTTGAACGTAGACCCAACTTCGAAAATACCTCGTCAGCACGGTCTACCGGGAACGGCTGAGGTGGAGGTTGAACGAATCTCGCCGGCAATGCTGGTCCTAAGAGCGGCCGGCCAGTTGGTAGCTGCCCCCAAGACTGCTTCTGATGCACAAATGGAAGACTCCTTTCCGCAAGATCAGCGAATGCAATGAGAGTGAAAAACCGTCTTCTGGCGCCCGAAGTACTACAGACCTCAGTCATGGACTGCGGTCCCGCAGTTCTCAAATGTTTGCTAGAAGGTTTCGGCATCGCCGCCAGCTATGACCGCCTGCGCGAGGCATGCCAGACAGAGGTGGATGGGACTTCCATCGATACGATCGAAAGAGTCGTTCAAGAGCTCGGGCTCCAAGCAGAACAAATCATGGTACCCCTCGATCATGTTCTGCTGAACGCATCCCAGATCTTGCCCGCGATTGTTGTTGTCCAACCCTCGAACGGATGTATCCACTTTGTCTTGGCGTGGAACCGCCACGGTTGGCGCGTGCAGGTGATGGATCCCGCGACTGGACGTCGGTGGCCAGCTTGCAAGCAATTTCTTAATGAGATTTAC
>QHZP01000240.1:0-1839 GCA_003224715.1 Acidobacteriota bacterium
GGTAGCAATTTATTTGAACGAGTACAGCTCCAAGACCTCCTTTGTTTATAAAGCGACGCGCCTGGCCGTGAGCAATCTGGCTGGTGTCCCGTCCATTGTTTTCGGTTTATTCGGGCTAGGGTTCTTTGTCAAGTTTGTGGGTGGCAACATAGACCGGTTGTTCTACGGCGGCCAACTGGTTTTTGGCCAACCCGCCATCATTTGGGCAGCCTTGACGCTGGCGGTCTTGACAATGCCGGTAGTCATCCTGACAACTGAGGACACGTTGCGATCCATCCCCAACGAGTTTCGTGAGGCGAGCATGGCATTGGGTGCGACCAAGTTCCAGACCATTATGCGGACCGTGTTACCTCAAGCTTTAACTGGAATCCTGACTGGAGGCATTCTAGCCGTCAGCCGAGGAGCTGGAGAGGTGGCTCCAATTCTATTCACCGGTGCCGCCTATTTTCTTCCAGACTTGCCCTCAAAACTGAATTCCCAATTCATGGAGCTGGGCTACCACATCTATGTGCTTTCAACACAGTCACCCGACGTGGAAGCCACCAAGCCGATTCTCTATTCGACCGTGTTTGTGCTGCTGGCATTGACCTTTTTGCTCAATCTGACCGCCATAGTGATTCGCAGCCAGATGCGTGCTAGACTAAGGAGAGCCGCATGAATTCCGGCGTAACGTTCAGCAAGCTTGCAGCGCAGGTAAAACCAAGGGCAGTCGTGGAGGGGAGAAGTGTGTTGGAGATCCCTGTTAAAATTAAGGCTGAGGGAGTGGATTTTTACTACGATAGAACCCGGGCGCTCCATAACATCACTTTGCAAATCAAGGAGAGACAAATCACCGCTTTCATCGGCCCTTCCGGTTGCGGAAAGTCTACCTTCCTGCGCACCTTGAACCGAATGAATGATCTGATCCCAGGCGCCCGTCTGGCGGGTAATGTGTTCATTGATGGGCAGGACATTTATGCGAGAGCCGTTGATCCGATCCTCCTGCGCCGCAAGGTCGGTATGATCTTCCAAAAGTCCAATCCCTTCCCCAAGTCGATCTATGAGAACGTCGTCTACGGGGTAAAGATTAACAGCTACGCCAAAAACAGAAGGGAAATGGACGAGATCGCGGAAAAGAGCTTGCAGGATGCCGCTCTCTGGGACGAAGTGAAAGATCGGCTTCACCGGTCAGCTCTTTCGCTCTCGGGAGGGCAGCAGCAGCGTTTGTGCATCGCTCGATGCTTGGCAGTGAAACCGGATATCATATTGATGGACGAGCCGGCGTCAGCCTTGGATCCCATTTCCACAGCCAAGATTGAAGAGCTCATTTTTGAGCTGAAAAAGCGCTATACTATCATTATCGTCACGCACAATATGCAGCAGGCAGCCAGGGTCTCAGATTACACCGCCTTCTTTCTCATGGGCGAATTAATTGAGTACGACATTACTACAAAGATATTCACCAACCCATCTCGCAAGGAGACGGAAGATTATATTACGGGAAGATTTGGATAAATCAGCAGCAGCTTCGTCTATGTCTGAAGGCCAGCTAGATTCTGTCTGATTTTGGATTTGGGATTTTGGATTGTTTCGTTTATGTCTGAACGCCAGCTAGATTCTGTCACGCTTAGAAGCGGCTGGCAGAAGAGTCCCCCTTGGAAGGGGGCAGCAGCCACTGGCTGCGGGGGATGTCCTGGAGAGAAAGGACTGCAATGCCTACCAAAGGGGACATCCCCCGGCGCCCCCTTCAAAAGGGGAATCACAGGGAGGCTCTGTGCATCGTCATTTTGAAGTGCAACTGGACGAGTTGAGAGACCGCATGCTGTCCATGGCCAGTCTGGCGGAGGAAGCCGGTCACTT
>QHZP01000240.1:1920-10520 GCA_003224715.1 Acidobacteriota bacterium
CCTTGCAATTGTTAGCTTTGCAGCAGGCCATGGCTATTGATCTTCGCCTCATCACGGCCACCATGAAGATTAGCAGCGACCTGGAACGCATGGGCAATCAAGCGGTCAATATTGCCGAACGGGCCCTGTCCATTATGGCTTTGCCGCAAGTGAAGCCCCTGATTGACATCCCTCGCATGGCTGAAATTGTTGACAAGATGGTTAAGGATGCGCTGGACGCTTTTGTCCGTCGAGATAACGAACTGGCTCGCCTGGTGGTCCTCCGAGATGATGAAGTGGACAAGTATCGTGACCAGGTTTTCCGAGAATTGATTGCCCACATGATCAGGGATCAAGGGTGCATCCAGCAGGCTCTGGATCTCATTCTGGTATCCAGGAATCTGGAGCGAATTGCGGACCATGCCACCAACATTGCCGAGGATGTGATATACATGGTGCTGGGCCGCGACATCCGGCACCACGCTGAGGAAAAGGCATTGACCAGGAATGAAAAAACGAATTCTCATAATTGAAGACGATAAGGATATCGTCGAGGCTGTCCGCTATAACCTGGAAAAGGAAAGAGGGTTTTCGGTTCTCTCGGCTAAGACGGGCGATGAGGGCTTGAATCTGGTCCCTCAGATGAAGCCCCATCTGATTATCTTAGATATTGGGCTGCCGGGGCTCACCGGCTATGAAGTTTGCCGCATGTTGCGGCGTGATGCAGAAACTCAAGACATCCCCATTGTGATGCTGACGGCCCGCGGGAGTGAATCGGATAAGGTCCTGGGCCTGGAACTGGGGGCGGACGATTACATCACCAAGCCTTTTGGTATTCGAGAACTGATCGCCCGGGTGAGAGCCGCCATTCGCCGCAAAGAAGCGGATTCTGGCACGCTAGAAGTCTTTGATGATGGGAAGCTCTACATACACTTCGAAGACTACATTATCCGGTTCCATGGACGCGAGCCCAAGCTGACCTTCAAGGAATTCAGTTTGCTGAAGCTCCTGGTTCAGAACGCCGGCAGAGTATTATCTCGCGATAAGATTCTGGACGCCGTATGGGGCTACAATTACTATAGCGAATCCCGCACGGTCGATGTTCATATCCGCAGAATTCGCAAAAAGCTGGGCCCGGGGGCTCAGGATTACATTGATACGGTTATCGGTGTCGGCTACCGGTTCAAACCGCAGAATCCCGAATCCCAGCCCTCTCCTGTGCCTTCCAACTCAAAAAGTCAGGCCACCAGCCGTCCTTGATCCTCTATCGGCCCAGCAAGTCCTTGCCCCATGAGGCTCGGCGGGAGCCTCGTCCTCGCAATCTCCGCTGGTTTGAATTCTTTCACATCTTCTGCCGCCCGGCGGCATGGATGACTCTCCCGCGGCAAAGTCTTCTCAGTCTTTGAGTGCCTGGTAGGCCAGCCTGATGGCTTTAGCGTCCAGGTTCAGCTCACCGGTTGGATGAAGCTGACCCATAAAAATCGTAATCAAGTCTTCTTTGGGGTCGATAATGAAAGCCGTATAAAAGAACCCACCCCAGTAATAGGAACCGATGGAACCCAGTTCCGTCAAATGTCTGGCTTCGCTATTGACACCAAAACCAAGCCCGTAACCGATCTCATCGAGTTTCCCCTGCACATGGTTTTGCGTTATCAATTCAACGGATTTGCGGCTCAAGAGGCGTGTGCCGTTAAACTCGCCACCATTCCGCATCATCTGGCAGAATCGATAGTAATCCTCAGCCGTTGAGCAAAGGCCGCCACCTCCCGAAAAGTAATTTCGAGGCCCACGGTAGGGGTAATCTGATGAGTACACAAATTCCCCTTCTGTGATGGTTTGCTTTTCAGAAAAAGGTTGGAGCCCCTTGTCGGCGTAATAAGTGTAGGCAGTTGCGAGCTGAGGAATTTTCTGCTCCGGCAAAAAGAAGCCTGTATCTTTCATTCCCAGCGGTTTGAAGATTCGTTCCTGGAAGAACGTTTCTAATGGCATCCCTGAAACCACTTCGACAAGGTAACCCAGCACATCGTCGGCCACACTATATTCCCAGGCATCGCCGGGTTGAAACAGGAGAGGGAGGGATGCCAGTTTCTTCACCGCATCGCCGATAGTGCCTTCTTGCTGAAGGAGGCCATGGCCCATACCCACTTCACGATATTTCTTACCCAGACGCGCATTCCAGTGATAGGTGAGTCCGGCAGTGTGGGTGAGCAGGTGACGAATCGTGATGGGTCGTTTGGCATTGACCAGGGCGCCAGGGGGAGAAGTTTTGTCCTGGGTATAGGGTGGATCCAAAACTTTCATATCCTTGAATTCGGGAATGAAGTTGGAGACAGGCTCGTTCAGCATAAAGCGCCCTTCTTCGTAGAGCATCATGGCTGCAACACTGGTGATCGGTTTGGTCATCGAACAGATCCGGAAAATGCTATCGGTGCGCATGGGCTTCTTGGCCTCTCTGTCGGCCATCCCGAGCGCTCTGAAATAGGCAATCTTGCCGCGACGGGCAACGAGGGTTACGGCCCCGGAGATACGTCTGTCGTCGATACTTCTTTGGATGGCGCTGGCAATGCGTTCCAGGCGTTCCGATGAAAGGCCGACATCCTCGGGTGAGGTGATTAGGTTAACGGCTCCGCTGGAGCGTGATGTGGTTGTTGGATGTTTCGTTTGGTTCGAGGCCGTCTGAGACTTGACGAGGACAACCAAAGAGAACACCAAGATCATGGAGACTGATAACCCTTGACTGACTTTTCTCATATGTCTGCTCCTCCATTTATCATTTCGTATCGACTGGCAGAGATATTCCTGCTTCGTAGGAAACCCGTGCCGGAATATCTTGCTATAGCTTTGTGTGCTGACGAAAACTTCAAAAAAATGATTTTTCCTTCACCTGGTGACACCTTCCATTTAGCCTCTCGTGGAAATCCCCCTCTCAAGGGGAAGCTGTGAAAAAAATGGAGGGAGAACCTCCTGGCAAGCCATCACCCCAGCAAGTCCTTGCCCTATGAGGCTCGGCGGGAGCCTCGTCCTCCCGATCTCCCCCGGTTTTGAATTTTTTCACAGCTTCAGGGACGCAGGGTGCCATGTTCGCCACAGGACATCCCCCTGCATCCCGTTCGAAGGGAGAATAATTTTCATTCGTGGTGGTGCCGCAACGCGGCATGGATAACTCCTCGTTGAAACCGTTTAGAGACGTTTCAGGCTGCCGGCGCTGCCTGACGAAGTGAGCGCAATCACCTCCGGTGGTAGCAAAAAGTCATGGTCTGCTTTGCCGGGAAACCTGGCCACAGTTCCAACGAAAAACCACTACGTGGTCGCCGTCGGGACTCTCATGCCGGTATGCTTCCTCGGCACACGGATCGGGTAGACCATGGTGGAGCCAGAGTGGGAGATACGGCGCTCTATGTCGGTCGCTTTCACGAATGACGATGTAGGCAGGATCGACCCCCCGGACATATTCCAGCGCCTGGGTTTGGTCCGCGTATGGAAGATACGCCAGACTCGCTCCCGCGTAGTAGGGAATTACGGCACTAATGCCCATGACGGTCCGTCCCTCCCCACCGTGAAGTCGCAGCCACTCTCCCGTCAGCCTCAACGACTGATCCCTCCCTTCCGACAGCTCGCCTAGTTTGAGCACTGCCGGCAGTGATCTAGCGGCAATCGCGACGACGACGACCGCGGGAAGGACATAGCCAGCCAAGGCCGGAAAGCGCCCACCTCTGGGGATTAGCTGTTCCAACCGCTGTCGTACCAGCCGCTGGAGCCCTGCAAGACCCACCGCCGCCCAGGGTGTCAACATCGGCAGCCAAGGTAATAGGTAACGGTTCCAGCGAAACTCAACAGCCAGGAGGATCGGAAAATAAAGGCCGACCAAACATAGGTAGGCGAGATTGTCCCGAAGTCGCAAACGACTGCCCAGTGTGAGAAAAAATCCAATAGCGGCCACGCCTGCAAACAGCAGTGAACCGAACGGTTCGAAGGTCAATATCGCTTTAAGAGTGTCGAAAGTCCTCCAGAGAATTCCCTCGAGATGATTGGCCAGTAGCGGGACGCCGCCCGGGAAAGCTTCAGGCCACCGGATGTCGAAGCCGTCGGCTGTCAAGTATGGGCCCTCCGGTTGCATGTTGGGTCCAAGGCCACATGCAGCTTCAGCGTAGGACATCCCATTCCTCATTCGAACGCCGATGATGTTGTTGACGAGGGACTTCCCCTCCAGGCGAAGATAGCCGCTATTAATAGACAGGTAGGCGATATAGGGGAAAAAGATAACAACAGCCACCACGAAGACGACCGCGCTTGAGATCGCACGTTTTCGACCTGCTTTGTCCCACAATGCAGACGCCAGCAGTATGGCCGCGGCTGTGACTGGGTAAGCCAATGCATGCGGCCTCACAAGCTCGGCAAGCCCAAAGAGGGCGCCCGTCAGAACGGCTCGTCGCGTGGCAGGCTTTTCCAAGAGCCTTAAGCTCATAACAAACGCTGCGAAAAGCAGCAGAAGATAGGTGCTCTCGCAATATGTTGTCGATCCAAAGGAGACCAGAAGAGGATGAAAGGCAAGCAGCCCGGCACACCACCACCCCGCGCCGTCTCCCCACAGCCTTTGTGCAAGCACAAACCCAGGTAGCACTAGTAGGGAGCTTGTCAGCGCGGATACGAGACGTCCCCCGGCCTCCATACTTCCGGCAATTTGGGCGCCTATCCGCATGAGCACAGGGTACAGGGGAGGCAGGAGCGTGTCTCTCCCCCCCAGAATACCGATATACCCCTTCCCCGAAAAGAGGTTCTCCGCGATACGAGCGTACGCCGCTCCTTCGTTTTCCATTACGCCGGTGAAGTGCCAGATCCAAACGAGTCTTACGGCAAAGGCAGTGAGTACCAGGCTGCCAAGGTACACGTTCACTCGACCCGTGAGGGTGCTATCGATCATACCAACTCTGCCAGTTTCAAGTTTCATTAATGAGTCCCGAAACACCAATTGCGTTTTGGGGACGGACTGAGAGCCCGAAGCGCCAGCGATGGAGAGCCGCGCGATGACCCTCGCTGGCGCTTCGGGCTCCCTGTCAGCGATGATGGTAGGGATATCAAGGGCGGCAGCCCTTGTCTAGTTAGTTACACAAGTATTCCCCACTCACAGAGGCCCGTACGGGGAACATTTTGCTACAACTTTCTCTGCTGATGAAACTTTAAAAAATGATTTTCCCTCCCCTGGCGAGGTGAAATCTTTTAGGGAAGTTTGAGGCTGCCGTGCGGTACCAGAGGAAGCGAGCGCAGGCGAACACCGGTCGCAGCAAAGAGGGCATTGCCGATGGCCGGCGCGATGCCGACAATCGGAGTTTCGCCAGCGCCAGCAGGCGGCAAATCTTGGCGGTCAATCAGCACGACCTCAATCTCCGGGATGTCGCTGAATCTGGGCACGCGATATCTGGAGAAGCGCGGGTTGAGAACCTTTCCGTTTTCGAACTCGATGGCCTCAAAGAGCGCTCCGCCCAGCCCCATGACCATCGCTCCTTCGATCTGGTTTTTCAGATGCTCCGGATTCACAACAGCCCCGCACTCAAAGGCACTGACGGCGCGCACGACTTTGACGCGACCGCTGGAGCGGTCCACGGCCACTTCCGCACAAGTGGCGATGTAGCTTCCTTTCTCAAATCCGCCCGCGAGGCCACAACCACGACCGGAACCTGGTTTCGTGCCCCAGCCAAACGCCTTAGCGGCCCTCTCCAGCACGGCGCGGAGCCGTGTGTCCTTGAGGTTCTTCAACCGGAATTCCAACGGGTCCATAGAGACGGCGTGAGCGAGCTCGTCCATGTGTGTCTCGCGGGCGAAGTGATTGGCTGTGGCGGCCAGGGCCCGGTAGGAACCCTGGCGCAAGGGTGAGTGCCCTGGGTGAAACCAGACCTCCTGATTCGGCACCTGGTAAAGTGTGCGAATCGCAGAAGCCCCAGAATTATAATTGTGGAATTCCCATGCAGTGAGCGTACCGTCTTTGCGAATGCCACTGGAAACTTCAATGAGACCCGCAGGTCGAAAATAAGCCCAGGTGAACTCTTCCTCGCGCGTCCAGACCAGCTTGACCGGCTTACCGGCCGCGCGGGCAAGCCGAGCCGCCTCAATGGCCGCCTCCCCCGTGTGTTTGCCGCCGTAAGCCGAACCGGTGTCGGGCACAATGACGCGGACCTTGTCTTCCGAGACTCGAAATGCTTCCGCCAACTCGCCCTGCACCCCAAACGGCCGCTGCGTCCCGGTCCACACGGTGAGCTTGCCATTCTCCCATTGGGCAACGGCGGCGCGCGGCTCCAACGGGGCATGGGCGATATAGGCGACGCTGTAGGTCTGCTGGAGCCGAATCTCAGCCGCATTCAGACCCTCTTTCACCGATCCCATTCTGTGGGCATCCCCGCGATCTTGCACCTCGCCGCTCGGTTTTTTCAAAGAGTCGAACAGTTCTTGGCTCGAAATCTGGGGGCTCAGCTTCCAGTCGGCCTGGATGGCTTTCACCGCACGCGACGCCAGAAACTCGCTAGGGGCAACTACGCCAACAAAATCTCCGTCCCGGACGACGCCCACGTTCGGCATGGCCTCAGCCTCTTTTAGGTTGGTGGAAACGAGTGTCGCTCCAAACGAAGGAGGGCGAAGCACTTTTCCATGCAACATACCGGGCAGTTTGATGTCCGAAACATATTTGTGCTGGCCGGTCACAAACGTCCGGCCGTTGACCTTTGCTGCCGAATGTCCGGCGATCTTCCACCGCTGGGCGGGCGTTGTAGCAGGACTGTCCGGAACGGCCAGGGTGAGCCGCTGGCCTTTTGTCAGCTTTCCGAAGTCGAGTTCCTCTTTGGTTTGGCGGTGAATGATTCTCCCATTGGCGGCGGTCAATGAAGCGCGGTCTGCCTTCCACACTTCAGCCGCCAGATCGACTAAGAGCTCGCGCGCAGCAGCGGACACTCTCTGCAACTGCCGCGCCATGTCGGGAGTGGTACGGCTGCCGAAGGTCCCCGCGTCAAACGGTGTCAATTGTGTGTCGCCCATCACCAGGCGAATGGAACCAAGCGGAGCACATAACTCTTCGGCGACAACCTGGGTCAGGGAGGTGCGAATATTCTGTCCCACTTCCACTTTCCCGGTGTAAACCGCGATCTGGCCGTCCTCTCCAATGTGCAGCCAGGCGCCGAGTTCCTCCGGCACGTCCCGCTTTCCGGCATGACGCCGCTCTCGGCCGGACTCTTGCGCAAAAACTCTGCCTGGCAGGACCAGCACGACAATGCCGGCCCCCAGGCACTTGAACACATCGCGCCGGCCCAGGTGAAATCGATACGCCGGCGCCGCCTGGAGCTCATAGCGCTCCGGCTCCCAACCCCCTTCGAAGTCGTGGCGCTCGCTCATCGTCCTGTCTCCTCCATGGCTTTGGCAGCTTTCGAGAGCGCGGCAATGATGCGTGGATAGGTGCCACACCGGCAGATATTGCCCTCCATGAATCGGATGATTTCGTTCACCGTGGGGTTCGGCTTCTGTCGCAGCAGCGCGACACCGGACAGAATCATGCCGCTGGTGCAATAGCCGCACTGCATCGCACCGGCTTCGAGAAAAGCCTCCTGCAGCGGATGCAGCTTTCCGTTTTGCTCCAGGCCTTCGATCGTCATGACTTGTTTGGAGGCAACCGCGCCAACCGAGGTGATGCAAGAGCGAGTCGGCACCCCGTCCACTAACACCGTGCAAGCGCCGCACTGGCCCTCGCCACAGCCATATTTGGCGCCTGTCAAATCCAGATCATCGCGCAACACGCTGAGCAGCGGCCTCTCCGCGTCGGCATTGACGCCGACTTTGGTTCCATTGATGCGAAGTTCGGTAACCTCTGGCATTCTGGTTTCCTCCTATGAAAATAGCAGAAATCCGAGCCCCGACCGTCAGGCAGGGGCAGAGCCGGCACCGCTTCCTTAGGGTCGCGGCTCGGTCCAACTTTTTCATGCTCAATGGCGCCGCCGAAGCGGCATGGGCAACTCCTGTGAAAATCCGCCTATCAAGGGGGGTGTCCTTCGCGTTTCCAGCGCCATGCCCGCCACAGGACATCCTCCTGCACCCCCTTCAAAGGGGGAATACTTTTCATTCTTGGTGGTGCCGCCGCGCGGCATGGATGACTCCTGTGGGGTTCTCCGGTTCCGGACAACTCACCCCTGCACCCCTGAAGGTGTGAAAGAATTCGTGAGTCCTTGCAGAAACTCGTTGCTCTCGGACTCGTCCCCCTTGGCCAATGGGGGACTTGAGGGGGGTAGCCCCTGTTGAATCAAGACTTGGTGAGGATTTCCAGTGACCCCCCTGAAGTCCCCCCTCGTTCGAGGGGGGACATGTTCCAGGTGTTCCCTCAATTCTTTCACACCTTCCCTCCCGTGGAGCGGAATAGTTTTCATATCACCAGCGTTGCATCCAAATGGAACTGACCGTGGCCCTGGACCGTTGATATTCCGGCGCGCTTTCAAATTGAATGTGGGAGGCGCGCTCCGTCGCGGCGACCTCAGCACTCTGTTCCATATCCGACTGAGGCGTCAGAACAGTAGGCTCAAGCCGGTCGTCGGACAGGCGATCCCGGCCCTCCCTGTTTCAAAAAGGACCTTGCTCGTCTTGCCCTCAAT
>QHZP01000191.1 GCA_003224715.1 Acidobacteriota bacterium
CGGACGGGCTCCAATAGCCATGCGAATGCCTATCTCGCGCGTGCGCTCAGAAACTGCTACCAGCATAATGTTCATGATCCCAATGCCCCCCACTAACAGGGAAACAGCCGCAATACTGGCGAGCAGTGCGGTCATGATGCGATTGGTAGCCTCGGCGGTCTCGGCTATTTCACTGAGATTGCGCACCGTGAAGTCGTCGTCCTGGAATGGACCCAAACGATGTCGTTGTCGCAGTAAAGCCGTGATTTGTTCCTGGGCGGCATAGGTGGCTCGAGCACTCGCAGCGCCTACGATACCCGACTGGACATACAAAACGCCGCCCTGGAATTTTTTCTGCACCGCGGTGTAGGGAACCATGATCGTATCATCCTGGTCGCGACCCCACGCATTGAATCCCTTTTTACTTAGCACACCGAGCACCCGAAAAGGTAGGTTCTTAATTCGAATGGTCTGCCCGACAGGATCACTTCCGCCGAAGAGTTGATCGACCACCGTCTGGCCGAGTACCGCTACTCGAGCAGCGCTCTTAACGTGGCTCTCGTCGAAAAAGCTGCCCTGGACTATGAGCCAATTACGCAGGACCGGCAATTGCTCGTTGTAACCTTCAATGCGGGTGCTCCAGTTCTGGTCGCCGAAAACAACCTGACCCATGGTGGAAGCGCTCGGGCTCACCGCCTTCACCGCGGGACACTCGTATAGCATGGCTTCGAAATCCTCAGCGGTCAATGTATTCATAGTTCCGGTTCCGCCACGAACTCCCATGGACCGCATACTGCCAGTCCACACCATCAAGGTATTGGTACCCATCGCCGCAATCTCTTCCTGGACCTGCCGCTGTGCACCCTGGCCCACGCTCACCATAGCAATCACGGCTCCAACCCCTATGATGATGCCGAGCATGGTAAGCACCGAGCGAATCTTGTTGCGGTTTAGAGCTTTGAGAGAAATTCTTACGATCATCCAGAAGCTCAAAAAAGAAGAAGAGAGTGTTATTGTCTTCTGTTCCGGGCAGAGACAATAATCGCGCCGATTATTCGCATTAGCTCTAAGGCTTCGGCTTGAAGTTCGGAGAGACGTGCCTTAGGTAGGATCTTTGTTGCCGCTAGTAATCGTAACCAATAGCTAGTCTCTCGAGATTCTTTCAGGGCGATGCTGGTCTTGCTAATGAAATCTGCCTTGCTCTGTGCAGCCTGTGCCTCTTCCACATTCGCACCTATAGAGGTTCCGGCACGCAGAAGCTGTTTGCCAAGTATCCTACCCGCGCCTGGCTCTTCATCTAGGTGCTGATAAAGCTTGACCACACGGAGTGCAAAGCAAAGGTCCTCTCCTGAATGTCTCGCCCGCTTCCACTTTTTGCATTTTGCATTTTTCCTTTTTCCTTCTACATCATTTGACTTCATCACTTAGAATGCGGCCATCCTTCATGTGAATAATCCGGGAAGCATAGGCGGCAATATCATGCTCATGGGTGACCATCACTAGTGTGATCTGTTTCTGACGGTTGAGGTTTTGTAAGAATCGCATGATCTCTTCTGAGGTAGCGCTGTCGAGGTTACCAGTCGGTTCATCCGCCAGAAGGATAGCAGGGTGGTTGACCAGCGCGCGCGCGACGGCTACACGCTGCTGTTGTCCCCCCGAAAGCTGGTTAGGAAGGGCCTTGGCTTTCTCCGGAATCCCCACCACCTTGAGAGCTTCTTCGATACGCCTGGCCCGTTCGGCCTTGGCAACACCGCCATAGAGCATAGGGGCTTCGATGTTTTCCCAAACCGTGGTGCGGGCCAGCAAATTGAAACTCTGAAAGATGAACCCGATTTTCTGGTTGCGAATATCAGCCCTTTGAGCTGCGGAAAAGGTGGAAACATCGATCCCGTCCAGCAGATAAATTCCGCTAGTGGGGCGATCCAGGCATCCCAAAATATTTAGCATGGTTGATTTTCCTGAGCCTGAAGCCCCCATGATGGCCACAAATTGTCCGCGGGCTATTTCTAGAGACACGCCTTTGAGAGCTTCGACGCGGACCTCTCCCAGGTCATAAACCTTTCTCACCTCGCGCAAGGAGATGATGCTGCTTGAGCCGACATGAAAATCCGGGCCGCCCAGCTTCGGCTCTGCTTCTGACGAAGCTGAGGAGAGAGAGGTCAAAATATCAAATGAAGAGCTTGGGGTTTTCGTCATGATTAACGGCCTCACCTTCTTGTACCAGAACCAGCAGGTCTACCGAAAGGTCCGCGGAAAGGAGAGGTGGTTTGCTGAGGTGCTGCTTCATTATTACTGAGCTCTCCTGTGACGACTGTATCGCCTTCCTTCAATTCGCCATCCAAAACTGCAGTTTCCCGGCCATCGGTTATGCCGAGCTTGACTCGACGAGCTTGCGGTTGCCCATTGGAATCCAGGACCCAAACCATGCCCCAAGTTGGTTTAGGAGCTTCCGCCTGAGGGAAATGAACCGTCAGACCCGCATGGATGCCGTAACGATCCATCGTGGACGGCTCGACCACTGCTTGAGCTCCTCCACCCTGTCTACCGGCGAGGGCATTCCCGCCTGGGCGCCCGGGTCTTCCTCCCCACTGCCCTCTGCCACTCCCGATTGAACCGGCGGCCGGGGAACCACCTACGCCTCCAGCCCAGCGCTGGGGACTGTTTCCGCTTGCTTCACTACTACCGCCGCGTGAGGGGGAAGACTCGGTTGACCTCTTCCCGCGGGTCTCTGGTTTAGCCCCAGAGGTCGACGAATCGCCATGGTAAGTGCCGGCCGACACGGCGCCCGAAAAGGAAGCCAACAACTTCTGAATCTCTTCTGGATTCTTATCTGCCGGACGATATCGCAAAGCGGCATTGGGGATTTTCAAAGTGTCATCGGTGCTAGCTACCGTGAAAATGACATTGGCAGTCATGCCAGGTCTCAGTTTCAACTGAGGGTTCTCCACATCGATAATCACATTATAAACCACCACGTTGGTCGCTCCACCCCCGGCGCCGCCGGTGGCAGTGGAAGAGGAGGTGGTACTCGAGCCGGGCAGCTTGGAACTGAGGCGAATTTCAGAAATCCTTCCTTGAAAAGTTTGCCCAGGAAAAGCATCCACGCTGAACTGGGCATTGGCCTTTTCTGACAAGGAGCCTATATCGGCCTCATCCACCTGGGCGATGACTTGCATTTTGGTCAAGTCATTGGCTATCAAAAAAAGCACCGGGGCTTGAAAACTGGCCGCCACGGTTTGACCAATGTCCACGCTCCGCTCGATAACGACTCCGTCGATAGGGGAAATGATGTTGGTGTATTGAAGATTGACCTGGGCCATCTGTAGTTCCGCCTTGGCCTGCTGGACATTGGCAATGGCCTGATCTTTTTGGGCAAGGGCAGAATTGATGGATGCTTCTGTTTGACGGACTTGAGCTTCAGCCTGATGAACACGAGCATTGTTCTGATCAAATGCAACCTGGGCATTTTCGAGATCCCGTTCTGAAATCAGCCCGTCCTTGATCAACCCCTGCGCCCGTTTCAGTTGAATCTCTGAGTCTTTCTTGGCGACTCGGGCCACTTCTAAATTGGCCTTGGCGCTTGCCAGTTCTGCGTTGTGGTTAATCAAATTGGCTTCCGCATTCTTCACGGCCGCTTGAGCTGTGGCCAGCCCAGCTTCGGCCCTTTGACGTTGGGCTTCAAAATTGGCGGGGTCAATGACTGCCAGAATCTGGCCGTTCTTTACCACGCTGTTAAAGTCAGCATGTAGCTCTTGAATGCGGCCGGAGACTTGACTGCCCACCTGGACCGTAACAACGGCCTGTAAGGTACCCGTTGAAGTGACGGTGTGGCGAACAGACCCCCGGTCGGCCCTGACCGTGAAGTACTTGTCCAGCGGATTTTTACTTCCTCTTTTCAGGTAAACAATGGCTCCAACCAGCAGTGTGACCACCAATACTCCGAGGACGGAGTATTTCAGAGTCTGCCGATGTTTCATAATTTGATTTAGCCTTTCCAGGACGAATTTTTCATGCCACGTGGAGCGACCCCATCGTGGATGAAAATGTGGGAGGCGCTCCGCGCGGCGACTGATCATGCTCCCATCGAAGTCGCCGCTGAGGACAGCGCCTCCCACGTTCAACCCATTTTCCGACGAAAGTGCAACTTATTTCCCTTTCATAAAGCAGGTCATGGTTAGCCAGCCGGGGACGTATCCGCCACGGTCTGGACCCGCATTTGCCAGCCGGGACACCTCCCAGCGTCTGCAACGCTTTCTCCCTTGTTTAACTTTAACGGGGATTGTCCGGCAGTCCAGGCTCTAAAGACTCAAAACCTTCAAAGTTTCGCACATTTAAAAAGCCTCAGTCCCGCCGTATGCAACGACACAATTCCCCACACCGCTAAGACGAACAGTTATCCAAGTCGGTTTCGTATTATTTTTGATGAAGGTAAAACAGCCTTCACCTCGATTTTGCGGCCGACTACAAGCCGAATTGAAATCTGTGCTTCGTTACGCAGCGTGATTGACATTTTGAGCTGAGTTGAGTAAGGTTGTTGAAAATTTCTTGCGCGGACTATAACTCTGGTAGCTTCAGGGGAGGTTTTCCGGTTGAAGTTGGGCTGATGGGGGGCGGAACTTCTTCTTTCAGTCCGACCCTTGGAGGATAGAAGGCCGCCTGTTCCTTAAGAATCAATTTGAAATTTTGTGGAAGGGTCCTTGTGCTGTCACTAGTGGTCTTCATTATTACGGTCGCGCTCATTTTTGACTTCATTAATGGATTTCACGATGCCGCCAACTCCATCGCCACGGTGGTTTCTACTAGAGTCTTGACTCCGCGCTTTGCGGTGGCGTGGGCGGCGTTCTTTAACTTTGTAGCGGCTTTTGGCTTCGGGACCAATGTGGCCAAAACTTTGGGATCCGGGATGATTGTCCTGGATGTGGTCACCGAGTACGTCATCCTGGCTGGCCTGATTGGAGCCATTGCCTGGGATATAATCACGTGGTACTTCGGCCTTCCAACCAGTTCCTCGCATGCCTTAATGGGTGGCTATGCGGGCGCTGCCATTGCCAAGGCCGGAATGCCGGCTATCATAGCGGCCGGTTGGTATAAAACCCTGGCCTTTATCGTCTTGTCTCCCATCATAGGTCTGATCCTGGGCTTCTCTTTTATGGTGATAGTCCTGTGGGTCTTTCGAAACTTTACGCCTTCCTCGATTGAAAAGTATTTTGGCAAGCTCCAGTTGGTTTCGGCGGCGCTTTTCAGCCTGGGGCACGGCACCAACGATGCTCAGAAAACCATGGGTATTATTGCAGGTGTGCTTTACAAGTCAGGGTATTTGGCCAGCTTCAGCATCCCCTTCTGGGTCATCTTGATCTGCCATGCGGCCATTGGGCTAGGCACCATGGCTGGCGGCTGGCGGATTGTGAGGACTATGGGACAGAGGATTACAAAACTAAGACCTGTGGGCGGGTTCTGTGCCGAAACCGCCGGAGCGGCAACTCTTCTGGGGACGGCCATTGCAGGCATTCCCATCAGCACCACCCATACCATAACCGGCGCCATCATGGGCGTTGGAGCGACCCGGCGGCTCTCTTCGGTGCGCTGGGGAGTTGCCAATCGAATCGTGTGGGCCTGGGTCCTGACGATCCCCCTTTCTGCGTTCATTGCTGCCGTGACCTATCGTCTCATTGCGCTGTTGGTGCAATAAAGCAGCGATCAGCCGTCAGCACTCAGCTATCAGCGATCAGCTGTCAGCCAAAAGCGCGAGCCGGCTCGCGCTTTTCACTTTGAACGCCCCCGGGGGGTCACAACTAATATCTGCTGGCTGACAGCTTAGTGCTGACAGCTGAGTGCTGATAGCTGAGTGACCGAAAGCTGACGGCTGGCTTTATCACGCATTCTTCACTACAATACTTTCCAGTACGTTGGCCACGTCTTCACATTTGTCCAGAGAGCTTTCCAACTTTTCGAGAATTTCTTTCCACTTAATCAAATTAATGGGATCGGTCTCGGTCTCAAATAGTTTTCCGAGCGCGACGTGATAAATGTGATCCCCTTCGTTTTCCAGACGGTTGACCTCGATACAGTGTTCCATCACCTTCATGCCATTTTGCAACTGAGACACCGCGGCCGTCACTTCGGCCGTGGAACGGTTAAGAATCTGTGCAAGTTGGGCGGCCGGCTCACTGGCTTCTTTGATTTTGAAAAGCACCATCCGGCGGGCGATTGACTCGATCACATCCATGACGTCGTCGATTTTTGACGACAGGGCATAGATGTCTTCACGATCAATGGGCACAATGAAGGTCTTATGTAACTTCGTGAACAAGTCGTGAGTCATTCGATCTCCCTTGTGCTCCAGGGCCTTGATGCTCTCGGCGATATCGCGAAGGTCTGGGTCCTTCTCCATCATTTTCTTGAGAAGTTTGGACCCTTCGTGGACATTCTGAGCCATAGCATTAAACATATCGAAAAACTTCTCTTCCTTGGGAATGAGCTTAATCATATAGACTCCTTGATAAAGGACAAAAAATATAGACGTTTTTGTTATGGGTTAGGCAGGGTTTCCGACGGCACTATCTCATAGTCGACCCACATTACCTGAAGTATTCGCTGCAGGGGAGTTTCTCATGACCCTCCGGATCCCTACGGACGATGAAAATTAGTCCCCTCCACGGGAGGGGTGCAGGGGTGGGTTGTCCCCAATCAGCAGGACCCACCCCCGAAGGCTGCGCCTTCTGCCCCTCCCAAGAGGGGATTTTCATAGGAGCAAACGAGCCCGGCGCCGAAGCCCGCCACTTGATCATTCTATACGATTCCCTTCCTTCTTTGAAAGAAGGTCCCACAGAATCATTCCAGACGAATTCGATTTCTAATTTTATCCAGTCTGTCTTTACTGATCCCCTTAATGATCAAGAGGTCTTCTATCCTTCGGAACGGTGGATTATTTTTGCGGTAATCGAGAATCCGTTGGGCGATCACCGGGCCAATACCGGGAAGTGTCGTCAACTCTGCCAATGTGGCTCGATTGACATTTATTTTCTTGGGTGTTGGAGTGAGAGCCTGGCTGCTCCTTTCGGTTGGTGGTGGTTGCGATGCCAGAGCCGTCTTGTGGAGCGGTACATACTGGATTGAGATGTTGGCGACGAATAGGAGAACACTGAAAGCTACAGCCATCCCGAGACCGAGTCAATTTA
>QHZP01000192.1:0-12193 GCA_003224715.1 Acidobacteriota bacterium
CCTCTTACGCCCACGGGGGATGCGCGTTCAAACACATCAACCTGCGGGCAGGTTCTCGTACCGTGCAATTTGGGCGTGCGTGATCTCGCGCGGGTCTTTCTTTTCCTGGTATGCTTTGTACCATTCAACCGCCCACTCGATAGCTCGAGTGAGGCGTACTTTGGGTGACCACCCTAATCTTGATCTGGCCTTAGAAATATCGAGCGTGCGGAGCTGCGTTTCGTGCGGGTGCATTCCTTCATCCATCTCCCAGCGCGCATCATCCCCCCACAATGTCGAAATATTCTGCACAATCCAAGACACCGGTTGTGCATCCTCTTCAAGTGGACCAAAGTTCCAACTTTCGGCAAATTCCAAACCGTGGTTCCATAAGTGCTCTGCAAGTACAAGATATCCGTGCAAGGGTTCCAATACAAACTGCCAAGGCCGTAGTGCGTGCGGGTTACGGATGCGAACAGGTCGCCCGTCGACAAATGCCCTCATGATATCTGGAACCAGCTGATCTTGTGTCCAGTCTCCTCCTCCGATGACATTCCCAGCCCTGGCGGTCGCAACAACGACACGGCTGTCCCCGCGGAAGTAGGATTCCCGGAAGGCCGATGTAACCAGCTCTGCACAGGCTTTGCTGTTCGAGTAAGGATCATGCCCTCCCAGCGGATCATTCTCCCGGTAGCCCCATGGCCAGTTCTTGTTTTCGTAACACTTGTCGCTGGTGACAATTACAACGACACACGCTAGCTGCGATTGTCGTATTGCCTCGAGGAGATTCACCGTACCCATCACATTTGTCGAGTACGTCTCGCTTGGATTATCGTAGGAGTATCTGACAACGGACTGCGCTGCCAAGTGGATCACGATTTCCGGATTCTTCTCTGCCATCAGTTTCTTGAGAAGTTCGAAGTCACGCACATCGCCGACAATGGAGGTCATACCATTGGCTACGTGCGCGAGCTCAAAAAGGCTTGGCTGCGTGGGAGGAGGAAGCGAAAACCCAATGGTCTCAACCCCAAGCGCCTGAAACCACAGCGCCAACCAGCTTCCCTTGAATCCTGTATGGCCGGTCAGGAAGACCCGCCTTGCCTTCCAAAATTCTTTGTTCATTTTGATGGTTCAGCACAAATGCGGCAACGGCAAGAACTATTTGGAGGCAGAGACCCTATCGAATTCAAAGATCGCAATCTTGTCTTCTATTGAGCTTCCCTTGCAGTAGATCAAGTGTGCCGCCGCATCGGGGATACCTTCTTCAAGCCACTCTCGAATATACGGCCTCAAGTTCATGGTTCCTCCGTCGAGCACAACAAAGTTGGGGTTTTTCTTGTGGATATACTTCAAAGCCAGAGAGGAATCCGAATAAGGCAGGGCCATCATAAGACCCTGGGCGTAATAGGGAATAACTACGTTGTTGGCTGTCATAATCGTTTTCGAACCTGGATAACGTTGCTTGAGCCAGAGCCCCGCCTCCTTGAGAGGGTACTGTTGCTGACCGCCTTGAGTCAGTTCGCTAACGTAGCCAATACCTCTCAATGCAAGAAGTAGAACCATAAGGCCGGAAAGGCACTGCACAGCCACAGTAATTCCATTCTCACTTGGCCAGACCCTCACCATGAGACTTGAGGCGGTAGTCCTTGCCCATCCAGACAGGTGTTCAATCCCTCTCGCGGCCCAGACAATTAGTAAAGGGAGAACCGGGAGGAAGTATCTAAACTGGAGAAGATGGGCCGAGAGCAAAACCAAGAGGATAAAAACCAACACACTAAGGAGAAACATTTCGTCGATGAGCCGGTGTTTGTTCCAGCCTTCTCCAAACCAGCCGAGAAACGCTAGTCCCAGCAGAATTGGCCCGAATGCGTAGGAGCTAATAATAATCTCATACACGCCTTGTCTGTTCCGCTTTGATGTCGCCAGGAAATATCGAGCAATATCCAGTGGCCCAGTGGGGTAAGGAGTAAAAGCAGCATAGCGATATGATTCCCGCAGCGGGCCTTCTTCGGTTAGGTCTTCACTAATTCCCCAGGCCGCCTGATTGTAAGGCATTCCGGTGTTGAAGCGGGTGCCGATCGTGTAGTTTAACTTGCTCTTTGCTTCAAATATGAATTTGCAGGTGTGCGTCCGAAGAAATGCTAAATAAGGAATCGCCAGGACTAAGAAAGAAGCAATGAGCAGCCCTGAGCATCTGACTATCCTCCGAATTCCTTTATGACCAGCAAATCCAAGCGTGATCATCAAGACCGTGGTCAGCACAATCAGAGCAAAAGCTTCGGGTCGCGTCAAGTACGCTAATCCGAAGAAAGTCCCAGCTAGCACGCAGATCCTCGGGCTCTCAAGTTCCAAACATCGCAATCCCAAATACACGCCCACCATCATAAGCGTCAGGTAGACCGCTTCGGTCAGTACCGCAGTGGAAAACCCGATTAGAAGCGGATGTAATGCAACCAGGCCTGCGCATATATTCGCAGTTCTCCTGCCGTAGAGGCGTAAACCTATGAAATACACAGGGAGGGTAAGGAACGCCCCAGAAACAACCGAAACGAGGCGGCCCGCTAACTCAGAATCCCTTGTGAAATAGGTGACAAAGGAAACCAGAATTGGATATAGCGGTGCATACATCAGATTGGGCTGTTCTTCTAGACTACTCAAATAGCCCTTTCCGGCCAGAATGTTCTCGGCCAAACGAGCGTATTCACCGCCTTCGTTTTGGATAACTGCCTTCTGAGTGATTATCCAATAGGACCGGATTGAGAGGGCCAGAAAGAAAAACACTAGAAGAGACTTATTGGAAAGCCCAAGTCGGTTCACAGTTTTCGCTGCCGCACTTCGCGTTCGTGTGTGGCACGGTTGGATGGACCGGATCTCAATGACTGATCCATCTTGTTGGCAGGCCTAGAAAATTTGGATAAAACCTGCCGGAAGGCGCCGATCAACTCTCGCCCCAGGGCGGCTTTTCGCCAGAACATCCTGTGAAAAAGGTAGCGATACATTGCAAACTTGTCCCGAAAGGGAGATGGACATCGTCGAACTGCCGCAACGAATCTCCAACTGGCTTCCCAGGCATCTAGGCGAATACTTCGGTTTCTTCGATCCCAGCTTGAGGAACCGGGATGGAATCTTCGGAAGAGGAGGTATTCTGGCACCTCAAAAAACTTCCCGTAGAGACTAAGTTCGGCGAGGAAGTTAATGTCTGCGGCGATGTAATCACCCAGAAGGGAGGTCCGTTTCAATACTGCGGAGCGTATTAATCCTAGGTGCTGGTGTGCGAGCTTAATTCGGTTTAAAAGTTGAATGAACCGATGACTGGCGATTGGATCCTGCAGGTTAAGGACATCATCATAATTCTCCAGAAAGGTTCCTTCGGCGTCGATGAGTTTAGCTCTGGGATAGCACAAAACAACGTCGGGATTCCTATCTAAAACTTCTAAGCATTTCTCAATCATCTCTGCGGCAACATAATCGTCAGAGGTCGCCCACTTCAGGTATTGGCCCCGCGACAGCTGAAACGCCAAATTAAAGTTCCTTGGTGCACCGATGTTGTTCTCATTCCGATAATACCGAATGCGTTTATCGATTGCAGCATATTCGCGGCAAATCTGCTCGGTGTTGTCTGTGGAAGCATTATCCGTGATGATGAGTTCAAAGTCCGGGCACGTCTGAGCCAAAATCGACTCGATGGAAGTACGTAAGTAACGACCTCCATTATAGACGGGTAAGCCAACACTTACGCGCAGCTTGTCATTACTCACAGGTCCCCCCTGAAGATAGGATTCAGGAAAATGAGTACTTCTGGTCCGCTACAATTCATCAAGGAGCCAATTCACCAATCCGAAGGCAATGTAACTGCCACTCTTCCAACCCTCTGCAATTTGAGCAGATAGGGTTGAATTCTTGTGGCGATGAGTCAAATGTCATGGTCACTTCCTTCCATTTATTGGAAAGATATTTCCGCGAACTCTGGAATGTGCACGAGCATCCATAATCTTTTCGGATCTGGTGTATTGCTTCAGCCACAAACTCGCTTTCCTGACGGAAACGATTCTGGCGTTTTTCGTGGTCAAATTGTCCTAGGGAGCTAGAAACTCAATGTTGCGACGAAAAGAAAAGTCGAGTCAGATAGGGCAAGTCCGAAGTACATTCCTCGAAGTATGAGGTCCCTGAGAAAAAGTCGACTGATTGGCGGATGCCCCAAAGGTCTCGCCTGGCACCTCCGTCTAAGTGCCAGTGTCGTTCAATTTGCGGTTGTAACAGTCAAAGATATTACCCAACCAGCGCCCTGACGATTGGTTGCACATAACTTTGCACGTATTGCCGCCGCTGCGAGCGCGAAATACAAGAATACCAGAATCCTACTAGCGCCACGGGCAGAACTAATCCAACTTGAGTGAAGAACAGGAACAGACTTCCAGTAAGCCACAACCTTTCCACTAAGTAAGTACTGAAGGCGAATGGTAACACGGCAAATACGGGAAGCCCCCAAGTTGAAAACACATAGTCACGGATGGGTATCCCCAAAGTACGTCGTACGTACCAGGGCCAGAACAGTAGGTTACTTGCCAAGCTGGGCAAAGTAGTGGCCCATGCAACACCAATGATTCCCATGGGCCTTGCCAAGGCGCAACTGAGCGCGAGGTTACATAAACCTTCACCCACGCTCACCGGAAGTGGGACTTTGTGTTTACTAATGCCAAACATAACCGCCCACGCCACCCCGTTACCAGGGATAAAGATTAATGCGAGAGTCAGGATCTGGAGCACCCGCCCGGAGAGATCGCCAAACTCCGGTCCCATCCAAAGACCAATGAAGGACTTCCCGCGAAGCAGGAAAGTCACGGCGATGGGGAGAATCAACATTGTGACATACCCTGCATACTCGTGAGTCACTCTCTGCAGTTCCCGCGGGTTCCCCTGGGCCTCCAGCCGACTTGCCAGCGGAGAAATGGTCTGGGTAACTCCACTCACCAAAGCACGTGTGTAACTGATCAAGTTGCCGGCGATGGCGAAAAAGGTAATAAAACTCACAGATAGAAACGCTCCGATAACCAGCGAATCCGTATAAAAAATTACGTACGTAGAGACATGAAGGAAGAAAGAATAGATGCTGAACGAGAAAATCAGGTTCAGATACTGGCGTTCACACTTACCCAGCCTAATGCGCAGCGTTGGATAAAGCCGGAGCCCAATCCACGCATTGGCCGTAACGGTAGCCAACGAAAGCGACAATTGGATAATGGACAGAGCAACCAGTCCCCTTCCGGCACGGAGACTGAAAAAAATCATCAAAGCACGCAGCCCCGTGCCGACTATTTCGACTGCGTTCAACAACTCAAACCTTTGTAAAGCGGCCATAATTCCGCCAAAGACCCCGCCCACCAGTGACACAGCCACACTGACACCAGCCAGAAGGATCACGATACGCCCGCTCTCTCGATAGTCTTCAGGAACGTGAAACCAATGACCAAAAAACTTTGCTAGAACAAGGGAAGACAAGATCGCCAAAATCCCGGCGGCCGCAAAAATCACGAGGGCCGATGAAGCAATTCGGCTGGCCTTTTCGTGTTCCAATTCTTCATGGAATTTTGCAATGTACCGCGTTACCGCACCTCGCACACCAAAGTCTAGCAAGCCAAGATACCCTGTCAGCGAAACCATCAAGATCCAGACACCGTAAGCTGAACTCCCAAGGCGGTGGACGACATAGGGGGAAAGGAAGAAGGTTATCAGGACATTAAAAGTATACCCACCCCAATTTGATGCCACATTGCGCACGGTGCGAGGCTGATGGGATGGTGCCGTTTTTTCTCTTTTACGGATCAATGTCTTAGCCATCCTAGGTGGCTCTCTTTGTTTCCTTCAGAATCGCTTTGCTTGTGAGGGTACGTTATCGCGTGAAAGAGGGAAAGGAGCAATTGGATGAGGTTTGGAGAATACAGCGGACCCATGTAATAGAACGATAGTCGTGTCATTGGAGCTAGCTGACACAGCTCCGCCCTCTCAGTTACAGTCCTTGTTTTCCATAACTCTTTTACCTACTAAAATTTGAAAGCAGAGCGAGCCTAAAGTCGCTCTATATTCCAGCTATCCATTTCAACCGATATAGAGCGTTGAATTAGGTCGACGGAAAGCACCAAGCGATACTGATTCTTTTTCCTGATCAGAATTCCTTCCACACCGCTGAGCAGACCATCTAAAATGCGTACCTTGTTTCCTACCCTTAGATAAGGATGAGGATCATACTTAAGACCCTTTTCTAGGAAAGTTTGAATATTTAGAATCTGCTCCTCAGGAATGGGAATGGGGTTATAGCCATCACCAACGAGGCGGACTGCCCCAAAGCTCTTCAGAACTTCAACCCGGTCTTGTACCAGGATCTTGACAAAGAGGTAGCCGGGAAATAATGGGATGTTAATTTCCTTTCTCCGATCCTTCCACTGGCTCACTTTCATGTAAAGAGGGAGAAAGTTTTGAATTCCTTTGTCATCTAACTGGTTCCTGACCACCTGCTCATGTCGGCTGCGTGTGTACAGAGCGTACCAGAAGGGCTCATACCAGGTAGCACTCAGTTCGCCTAAACTTGCTGGCAAAGCAGGAGGAGATTCAACAGGCGAAATCATAAATTATCGTCCAGTGCAGAAATATTTAAAGCCCAGGCTTTCCATCTTCTCAGGCTCAAAGATGTTTCTCGAATCAAAGATGATCGGCCTTCTCATTGAAGACTTTATTCTCTCCAAGTCAATATTTCGAAACTCGTTCCACTCCGTTGCGATCAATAGTGCATCACATCCTGACGCGGCTTCGTAAGCCGAGTCACAATATGAAATCCGCTCTTCATTTAGAATCCTCTTGGCATTAGGAATGGCTACGGGGTCATAGGCCTGAATATGGGCGCCACCTTCGGTTAGCCTCTTGCAGATCGAAACAGCAGGAGACTCACGAATGTCGTCGGTATTAGGTTTAAAGGAGAGCCCGAGAACGCCTATTCGATTGTCCGCTAACCCATCCAGGGCTTGTTCTATCTTCTGAACTACGAATTGCCATTGGTTCTTATTAACTTCCAGAACCGACTCCACGATTCTCATTTGGCACCCAAACTTCTGCCCAGTTTTTGCCAACCCGACCAGATCTTTGGGGAAACAGGATCCTCCAAAACCGGGACCGGGATGCAGAAACTTTGGCCCAATCCGTTTGTCTAGTCCCATAGCTCGAGCCACTGGGTGGATGTCAGCTCCCACCTTTTCGCATAAGTTGGCAATTTCATTAATAAAGGAGATTTTTGTAGCCAAGAAAGCATTAGAGGCATATTTAATCAGCTCTGCGGTCTCCAAATTTGTGACCACAAAAGGTGTCTCAATAAGGTAAAGCGGTCGATAGATATCCTTCACGATCGCTGCTGCCTGGTCACTATCGGTTCCAATCACAACTCGATTGGGGCGCATAAAATCTTCGATCGCAGAGCCCTCCCGCAAAAACTCCGGATTAGAAACCATGTCGAATTTGACTTTTTTCCTTTGATTCTGTTCGATTACATTCCTAACCCATCGTCCCGTCCCTATGGTAACTGTGCTCTTAATCACAATCACTTTGTACTCATCCATGTATTCCCCAAGAGATCGAGCAACTGATTCCACTTGGGATAAATCCGGTTCTCCATTCTGGCCCTCGGGCGTACCTACAGCAATGAATATGACCAAAGAACGCTGCACAGCAGACTTGAGATCTGTTGAGAAACTAAGTCGATTATTTTTTACATTGCGACCAAGGATTTCCTGCAAGCCAATTTCGTAGATAGGAACCTTACCTTGCCGAAGATCTCGGATTTTTTGTTCGTTGCAATCAATACAGGTTACGTTGAGACCAAAATCCGCCAAACCTGCACCCGAGACTAACCCGACATATCCAGTGCCAACTACAGTTATATGCATCGCCGATCCTCTTGCTAATTAAGGACTCTTTGGGGGTCCCATCAGTGAGCCCCCTTTCCCGAGAGCACAATTTTGATGGTCTGAAAAATGATCAAGAGATCTAATGCTACTGACATATTCTTTATATAAAATAAGTCAAATTGGAGATTCTCGAGAGTATCATCGAAGGAAGCCCCGTAACCATATTTAATCTGGGCCCAACCGGTGATGCCGGGCTTGACTGAATGTCTCTGGTTGTAATAGGGGATTTTTTCATTGAGCTGCCGTACAAAGTGAGGCCGTTCGGGTCTCGGACCTACGAAACTCATCTCCCCCCAAAGGACATTGACAAATTGGGGTAATTCGTCGAAACGAACTCTTCGAATGAAGCGTCCTACGCGAGTGATCCGTCGATCATTCTCCAGGGCCCAGATTGGACCTGTATCAGTCTCAGCATTCTCAAACATTGATCGAAATTTCAGCAATCGAAAAACCTCGCCATTTTCTCCTACCCTTTCCTGTCGGAAAAACACGGGTCCAGCAGAATCCAATTTAATGAGAAGCGCGATTACAATCATAACTGGCAAAAACAGCAGTAGTCCTAGAATCGAGAATACAACCCCAAACAATCTCTTATAAAAGTGAGTAAGCTTGGATTTCCTAAATCCCTGAGAAAAAATGAGCCAGCTCGGGCGCAAGTTTTCAACCGCAATTTTTCCAGTGACTTTTTCGTAAAGTGTCGTGGCCTCTTCGACAGAAATTCCTTTCATTTTCATATCAAGAAGTTCAGCGACGGGCAGCTTCCCACGGCTCTCTGGCATGGCAACCACTATTCCGTCCACCCTTTCTCTGGCAACAATGGTCGCAATTTCAGAGACGTGACCCAACACCTTAGGATTTAATAGAGATTTCCCAATCATCGGACGGTCTTCAGTCGCAAAGCCAACAATCTGAATCCCAACGTCTGGTCGGCAAAGGATTTCGGCAGCCAATCTCTTAGCTAATTCACCAGTTCCAACTATTAGCATCGACTGCTTAAGTCCACGCTTCTGGTTGATCCATAAGAATGCAACTCGCCAAGCGATAAAAAAACAGAGAAGAATAATCACAGCTACCACGAAGACTCCTCGCCCCAAGAACATGCGAGGAAATAGCGAATAGACCGCGGCAACGAGGATCGAACAAACTCCAAATGCCTGAAGCAGGCGTACAAAGAGTTCTCTGCTATCTTTAACTATTCTGAGGTCGTAAAGGTCATGAAAGTATAGACAAAGCTGGCAGATCAAAGTGATTGTAATGACCTTAAACAACACTCCCTGGTCCTCAAAGACCGAATATTGCGAATTGCTCAATCTCATCATCGCCACAAGCCGAATTGTTGCCCCGATGAGCAAGTTCTCGAAAACTATCAAGAATAATGTTCTGGTAGGTAGATACTGACTAAAAATTCTAAACATAAATCCTTAGCCAACTTTTCTGTTCAATTCCAAAACGGCGAAAGACGCAAATCCTTACCAAATTAAGCCTCAGCGGGGCGCTTCTAACTTGGAGGACACTAGTTGTAATAATAAGAGTAAGTCCTGGTCTTCTCGTCTTCGTAACAATTTAAGACAATTCCCACCAGATTTTAGAAGATCGGCAGGTGTCTGGAAGGCGCGCACCACAAGGAGGACACCATTCACCATCGAGGCAAGAAGCTCCGCGTCAGCAAGAGCTACAATGGGCGGCGAGTCAAGAATTACCCAGTTGAAATTTTCCGAAGCATAGGTTAAGAAGTTTCGCATTCTGCTGCTGTTAAGTAACTCAGTGGGATTGTCTGGAATTGAACCGGCCTGAACTAAGCTTAAACTTTGTAATTCAGTTCTTAAGATAACTTGTTCCATCGAGCACCGGCTGGCCAGGAAGTCCGACAATCCTTTGGGATTGGAAACTCCAAGATATTTGTGGACCGACGGCCTTCTGAGATCACCATCAACAATCAGCACTCTGACATCAATTTCCTGGGCTATCGTTAAAGCCAAATTGGTTGCTGTTAAGGTCTTTCCATCCGATATGCCGGGGCTAGTAACCAAAAGGCTCTTCAGTCCGTTAAGCTGTTGCATTTGAAAAATTTTGGCTTTCAAAGCTCGATACTGCTCACTGGCCACGGACTTTTGAGCACCCAATGCGACTAACTTCGAATCAGCGGGAATCTTTAGAGCAGTGTATTCACCCGCTTCGAAACGTCGAGTCGGAGAGGATTCTTGATTTTCGAATTCTTGAATAATCGACTCCTGAAGGGTTCGAACCTCCGCGGTCTCTTTTCTGCCATCTTCCCGCCGAACCTGGGATCGCTGAATGAGATCTTGCCCTTCTTTTTTTTCTGCTCTACGTATGGCTTGATGAATCTTGCTCATGTTCTCCCTTTTTATTTGCTTCGGTCTCTTAATTTGTCCACGAACTGCACAAACAAGTCAAAGGACTCTGAATCAGTGGGGCTGTTTCGGAGTCCAGCAAATGGTGGCGGCTCATCATCCCTGTCTCCAATATCGCCTCCATTCCTTGGCAAGGTTATCTGCCGTGAACTTTGTCCTTTTCTCATTGAATGGCGATAAGCCTCTGATAGCTCGAGGTCTTCTGAAACTTCACGGATAATTTCGATGCCTATTGTTTTGGAATCGCAGGCATATCCGGTCAACAGTGCATTATCACAAATTGTGTTGATCAGCCGGGGAATGCCTCCGGACCAACCATAGATCTCCCCAATAGACGATTCTGAAAAGATCTGCTGAGCGGGTAAGCCCGCGATTTCCAGGCGTGTTCTGACGTACTCCTTCGTTTCGGAAAGGGTCAAAGGATCCAGAGTACAGCGCAAGCTAATTCTCTGCTTTAGCTGTCGCAACTCAGGAGAGTTAAGTTTCAGACTGAGTTCAGGCTGTCCCACCAGCACAATCTGTAGCAGCTTTTCCGTGGCAGTTTCCAAGTTTGTAAGGAGCCGAATCTCTTCGAGAATTTCAGCGCTCAGATTTTGAGCTTCATCAACAATCAATACGGTGATCTGCCCTAGTCGATATCTTTCCAACAGCAACGAGTTCAATTTTATTAGAGATTGGCTTTTGGACCTGGCATCGCATTTGAGATTAAGGTCAGCCAGCAAATATTCTAGAAATTCGGTACTCGAAAGGATAGGATTGAATATGAATGCGGATAAAACGCCTGTCCTTTCCAACGTGTCGAGAAGGGCATTAACCAGCGTGGTTTTTCCTGTCCCTACCTCACCTGATAGAACCAGAAATCCTTTTCGTTCGCGAATTCCATAGACCAGATTGGCTAAAGCTTCACAGTGTTTTTCAGTAAAGTAGATAAAGCGCGGATCAGGTGTTAGGTTAAAGGGCTTCTCTTTAAGGCCATAAAACGCTTCATACATATTTTTTGCTCGTTTCAGTCTTCTGACTTATGAACCTTAGGCCGCCGCTGAGCTCAATAGAATATTGGCAAAGCGTAGCCGATGCCCAAGGTAAAAGTATTACCGTGCCCGTTCGCGGGAACCAAGCCATTGAAATTCCCTGACAACTGTCGAAAATAGATATAACTGGCAAATACCTGAAATCGCTGGGTGGCATTCAGTCTCAACAAACTCTGAGCAGAAACACCGTTCGCTGTCAGAGGTTGGCCGGAAGTGTCCAGGTTGAACAGGAATTTGTTCCTTGAATAGCTACCACCGACCGAGGCAAGTAACCTTCTCGTCAGCAACCTTCCCAAGGACGCACCTGCAGCCTGAGTCTCTGTCAAATAACCAACCCCTGCTCCGTCCGAAATACTCTGTCCTGTGTTGATTGAGAAGAAGGTTCTGGGATCCAGCGCCATCGACTGACTGAAGGTTATACTTCCATTTAGCCCCAACCGCAGGCCCGGACGTTGGCCAAGAAGTCCTCCGCCGGATAAATAGACAGGATTCCCAACAATGTAATTTGGTCCTGCATTGATCGAGAAATGAACCGATCGTGTCAATTGGCGTCCAAAGCCGAGATAGGCGAAATGGTTCCGGAAGATGTTGTGTCCAGTGTCAAACGGACCGTTAGTGATCCCTTGCCTGCCACCGAAATCGTAATAATTGAACATGTAACCCAGATTCACGATGTTGCGTTCAGACAACCGATAGGCGTATTGACCAGCGCCACCAGATTGGTTCATAGGGTACGCCCCTCTTTGGCGGAACCGGGTCAACGTGTTATTGGCTGAGGTCGAAAAGGTCCCTCGACGGCTAATCTCATAGGAGAAACCCCCATTTGAAGATCCCGAAATAGTCCGTCCGTAACCGAGAA
>QHZP01000192.1:12264-21655 GCA_003224715.1 Acidobacteriota bacterium
ACTTAAATCCGACTGCCGAGGTTAAAGCTCAAAAGGGGAGTCGTCCTGTAGTTCACATAAAAGCCGCCATCATGAACAAGCAGGTTGTCTGTCTGTCTCTGACTAAAGATTAATCCTCCAATACCGTAGTCTAGGTTGAAAACGGTCCTTGCGTACTGACGCTGATACGTAATCCGCCCACTCAGGTTCGTAAACGGAGTATACTTGCCACTTCTCGATTCCGGACGCGCAAACTGGAGCAGGGAGAGCAACGATAGATAAAGATTGTCTGTCACTGATTCTGTTGCATTTAGGGAAAAAACCAGTGAATTGCGGGATTTGAAAAAAATACTTCCTAGAGCGCCAGCCGATGGAGTTTTGTAGTCATCGGAGTTCACTTTCGCTTCGTCGGATTTGACGGGTGGACGCGGCGGGTTAGAGGATCCGTCTTGCGTCTGTCCAGAGCCATTTCCTAACCTCACTATCAGCAGTGACACAATCAGGCCCAAAGCGGTCCAAAGAGTTTTTCGTTTGCGATTCATACAGGTAAGCATTCGATTGAAGGACTTTACGGAACTACGATGGTGTCTCCGCTTTTTAAGAGGATGTTCTGGTCCTGGTTTTTTCCTTTCAGATAGTCCTTGTAATTAAAACTAAGTCTCTGCTGCGTGCCGTTTTCGTTCCGAAGGACGTAAATCTTTGTGGTTTTGGCAAAAGGGGTGAATCCCGCAGTCGCTAAGACGTCCATGACCCGCATTGGCCCCGTCAATGGACGTGGCCCGGCACCTGTAACTTCTCCCATTACAATGACTTTCTGGCTGTTGACTGTCTCAACCGTCACAGTCACGCTTGGATCAGCGATATAGTTCTTGAGGTTTTCGGTGATAACATCCTTCAATTGCATGGCGGTGAGGCCACCGGCCTGAATATCATTAACCAACGGCAAAGAGATTTTTCCGTCCGGACGGACTGGGACGGTTTTCGACACTTCAGGTTCCTTCCAGACAAAAACGTTTAACACATCCCCAGGGCCGATCACGAAATCGACTCCTACTCGCTTATCGGTCCTTGGGTCCTCTTGGCCGGTCGAAGAAGATTCAGGATTGACAGCCTTGTCTTTCGGCTTTTCAGCCTGAGGACCGGCAAATAAATATGGCACTACAGTAATGTCACATTGAAGAAAAATCAAAACTAATAACACCTGCAACGAACTTCCTTTTCGTTTAGCTGCTGAAAGCATCGTGGTCACGCCTTGTTTAGGCCGCCTACGCCAGTATCCGCACACAGTTGCCTCCGTTAGCTTTTGCCCTTTCTACCATTTCAAACGCTTTTTGACAAAGAGACCGTGAGTCAGTAGCATGCGATGGAAAACAAGCGCCGCCCACGCTCAAAGTTTGCGAATTTTTTCCAGCAGAGCATAAGTAATTTGATATCCACTTGCAAAGTCTGTCGCCTACCTTCAGGGCAATATTCTTATCGGAATAAAGTAAGACTACGATAACGGCATTCCCATTATACATACTAACGATATCTGTCTCACGAATCTCTTTTCGAATTAAGGCCTCCATTCTCTCTGCCGTGTCAAGAGAATTTTCATCCTTACCTATAGCACCTTTAGGATGCGCCTCAAACAAAAGTATGGAAGTGAAGTGCTGATATCGCAGGCTTCGCTTTAACTCGTTTTCCAGGAGACCATTCAGAATTTCGTTATGCGGATGTATGCTGTCTCCAACCATGCTTCGATGATCAGTGCAGCCGAGATTTTGAACCAGTAGGAAGTATTAAATTGAAATACGCTTTCTATTCAGTCCGTTTTGTTTAATCTTGTATAAAAGGGCTTTATAACTAATGTCGAGTAACTCAGCGGCCTTCTTGCGGTTCCACCGCGTTTCCACAAGGGTTCCCATTATTAGGTGCTTCTCCGCTTCCTGGGCGGCGAGTTTTCCCGCCCGCTTCAGTGAAATCCTGCCATTACTCAGAACTTGATTCTGGTTCGCGTTGTCTACAGAGATTCTTGAGCCCGAACTAATCTCCCTAAGGGCAAATTCCTCGCTTTCCAGAACCACCATCTTCTTGATAATATTTTCCAATTCACGGACATTGCCAGGCCAGTCATGAGAAACCAGGAAGTTAATCGCCGTACTTGATAAGCCCGAATATTTTTTGTCGAACGTTGCCGAGTATTTCCGTAAGAAGAATTCTGAAAGGTCCAAAATGTCTTCCCTTCGCTCTCTTAACGGAGGTAGATGTATACTGACAACGTTAATCCGGTAATAAAGATCTTCTCTAAAATTCCCATTCTGAAGTTCCCTTTCAATCTGGCGATTAGTTGCAGTAATTACTCGAACGTCCACCGAAACGTCCTCATCTCCCCCTAATCGGCTAAACTCGTTATCCTGCAGTACATGCAATAGCTTTGCTTGCAACGAAGGGTGCAATTCGCTGATTTCATCCAGGAATATAGTCCCGTGGTTTGCAAATTCAAATTTCCCCGGCTTTCTGCTTATGGCGCCTGTAAACGAACCTTTTTCGTATCCAAAGAGTTCGCTTTCCAGAAGTCCAGCAGGAATAGCAGCACAATTAACCTTTACAAAAGGTTTGTCGTTCCTCAGAGAGCGTGCGCAGATTTCTCGAGCTACCAACTCCTTGCCTGTTCCACTTTCTCCACGGATTAAGACTGTTATGTCAGTTTTCGCTACCTGACTTACAATCCTTTCAACTTCTTTCATCTTTTCACTTTTGCCGAAGATCAGAGGAGTCCGTTCGTGAGCTGATCCATCCACAAAATCCGCTCTTGCCCTGTCATCGATAGCCAATAAACCTCGACCCGCTGTTTCCATATTTGCTCCTAAACGTTCCCCATGCATTGAAACTTATTTAGAATCCAGAGGAACTTGCTTCGATTACGGTGGGGCAAGAGAGTCTCCATTACGGGATATTTTCCGGATTATTTTGAGACTTCCTGTAGCTGATTGAAAAAGTGAGGAGTTCTTGGACTACAGGATTAACTCAAGAATATGTCAGCTACTATAGAATGATTTTCAATCGATCTACCCGTGAGTAATCGTTTTCCTATTTATGGAAAGACGATACACTAAATGACGATTTCCATGGTGAAAACGTTGGATTCCTCCTTGTGGCGGATAGGCAGGGATTGAGTTTGAAGGCGAAGCGGGATTCTTATGATTTTTCGTAGAGTAGTTTTGCGAATCGAACGGATACTTTCTTGTTTGGGTTTAGCAAGCTGTTGTCAATTCTAACAATCTTGGCGGGAAACTTAAATTCATAGTCTTCGGTGACTTTTGAATGAATATCAACAGGCGCCGGGATCGAAACCAGGAGGTCGGCCGTTATTTCTAACTCACGTTTACTTAAGAAGCATGCACCACTAGCACTTACGTTTACTGTGTAAGTAAGCTCAAAAAACTCGTTCCCGTGTTTGTCAATTCCCTTTAAAAAGATAGGCACCCTAATGGGCAAACGGTAATGAGCACGTCTATCTGCATAAGTCATTCAGCCATCCCTTGTGCTAATAGATAACTTTGATTAAGATTATTCGAGACACACGAACTCACTTTACTCCACAGGAAGGCAGCATTTTTGCTTCCAACAACATAGTGGCCGCTAAATTCGAGAACCTTTTAAACTACTCATTAATTCAACAACTTATAACGTAGAAATCGTTGCGGATGCACACCACTTTAAATAGAAGAAAAACAGGAAAATATTTTCATATTTTTAGCCAAATGATGGAATTTCAGTTCCTATCTATGCTATGGCTGATCTGCCAGCAGACAAGGCACGAACCCTTCAAAATCAGACGGTGCTCCTTTCCTTCATGTTCTATTCCACAAATGACTGATTGATGGCTAATTTTCCTCCCCTTTTTATGCCTGAGTCAATCCAAATCTTTCTTTAGAAGAGAGGTAACGCTTAATGAGGCCCTACCTATATATATTGGCTGTATTGATAGTGGGTGGAGGTATCGGATATTTTATCGGTCGAAAATCCGTAACACTGGAGAATGCGATTCTTAAGACAGCTACATCAGACCAAGATGACAGCCAATTGATCAAAAAAATATTGGACGGGCAATGTCAAGCCTACAAACTTCATGATGCGCTCCTCCTGTTTAGGGATTGCGCTAATTCTTATGTCGAGATCGTCGGGGATACCGGCGAAAGCAGAGGACTAGAAAGGTCCTTAATTTCCTATCACCAAATGTTTGTCTCCGGCCACAGTATCAACTTCAATTTCAGAATTAATGATCTCAAGATTTCCAAGAATTATGCAGTGGTCAAAGCAAGCTATTCAAAAACATCCGACTTATACGAGCAAGAGGGAATTAAGGGGCTGACTGGGGAAGGCCTTTGGCTGCTTTCCAAATCTAATGGCAAATGGCAGATAAACGCCTTCTCTTGGACCGAAGAAATGAAAAAGTAGCTTCTGCTATTTGGTAACGGATCTTGTTCACGATTTAGTGCACTCCGAAAGTTGCGATGATACACTGATCTAAAGACTTAGGAATACTCAGCCACGCCCAAGTCGTTGTGTCTGGAGGGATAATGAAAATCGATTTTGAGACTCTCTGCCTAGTTTCAGTTCCTGCATTCCTCATTGGTTTAATGACTGGACGCCTGATTGCCAGCAGCCGGTGGCAATCTATTAAGAAGAGTCTGGGAATTCTTGGAAGGCTCCTGAGCGCTGCTGCCTTTATAGCCTATCTTGGGGCCTCGGTCATCACACTTTCCGTAATGATCATCTATATCGCAAATTTTCCGGAAACGGCCAAGCCTACGAATTTTTGGTTAACACTGCTTTTCGCCTTATGGATTTTCCTAAACTTGGTTCATGATCTCAGGAGCCTGTTACACAAGCAACGAGATACCGAGCCCTCTTCCAGTTGATGTCTGAGAATCTATACTCAATTCCGATAAGCATTTATCTGTTTTCATCCGCCAGCAATCGGATGAGCATTGTGATTGCAATCATGAATGAAAGATCCGAAAAACAAAAGGAAACCAGCAAATGCTGGGCAGAATAGGCAACCTTCATCACCCCAGTGTTCTTCCTTTATCAAAGGGCTCTATCCCAAGTTCCGTTCTCGGATTCAGGTATTGTCAGGTCCAATGTCAGAGGGACCAGTCAAATCAGAAAATAACACTGTGCTCAAGTATCGCTCTCCGGTGCTCGGCATCACTGTCACAATCAGCTTTCCTTGATTCTCAGGCCTTCTGGCAACTTGTAAGGCTGCATAAGCTGCTGCCCCAGAAGAAATGCCAACGAGCAATCCTTCTTCCCGGATCAGGCGCCGTGCCATCTGGACTGCTTGCTCGTTGCTGACTTGGATGATTTCATCAATCATTTTTGTGTTGAGAATTTCAGGGATAAAACCTGCTCCAATTCCCTGGATTTTGTGAGGTCCAGGCTTTCCTCCCGATAGAACCGGTGAATCCATCGGCTCTACCGCTATGGCTTTGAAGCTCGGTTTTCGCGATTTAATGACTTCCGCAACTCCTGTAATCGTCCCTCCCGTTCCGACACCCCCCACAAAAATATCGACTTGGCCATCGGTATCCCTATTCGCTGGATTTCTGAATTGTTGTGGAATCCAGGCTTTGGGAGTTTTAGCGGCGATTTGTTCCGCCGCTTTAATGGAGCCATTCATTCCGTCAACTCCCGGTGTTAGCACCAGTTTTGCACCAAATGCCTTGAGCAGGGTTCTTCGTTCCACGCTCATTGTGTCAGGCATGGTCAAGATAAGTTTATACCCCTTGACGGCGCACACGAAGGCAAGCGCTATCCCTGTATTTCCACTGGTTGGCTCAATGATTACTGAATCCTTGTCAATCTCCCCATTTTTCTCGGCCTCATTGATCATGCTTATACCGATGCGATCTTTAACGCTTCCGGCGGGATTATGGGACTCAAGCTTAACAAGAACGGTGGCCACTGCCCCGTCCGTCACCTTGTTCAATCGGACCAATGGCGTAGATCCCATCAGTTCAAGAACATTATTTGCAATCTTAGCCATGATTCGGTCCCTCCTAGATGTAATACATAATCTGATTTTCCATTGTCTGGTGTTGGTCACAAAGCTCTTCTAATGTCTTGGCCCGCAAAACCTCAACAATGTTGCTAAAAAGGTCCGACCAAAGGCATCTCAGTAGGTCTCGGGCGGTATTGCTGGATACAGACTCTTTGTTCATGAAATTGACGTTTTCTATGGGTCCCTCCAAAGCTGTTATTATGTCCAGAATTGATACAGTGTTGGCCGCTCGAGCCAATTGATATCCACCTTGACGACCTCGAGAACTCTCGACCAGTCCTGCCTTTTTGAGGATTAGCATTAGTTGATCTAAATACTGCTTGGGTATGCTTTGTCGCTCGGCAATCTGAAAACTCTGAACAGGACCTTTGTGAGAATGCAACGCCAGATCGATAATTGCCAAGAGCCCATATTCTCCCCTAGTCGAAAGTTTCATAAGTTCCTATTAAAAACATGACTAAAAATATCGAATTACTCAATCTACTAATGTTTAGTTCTTCGGTCAACAAAAAAAGAGGCGGCTGACGGGCATTTTTCTCTTGACTAATGATGGAAATCTAATTAGATTGACTAATTTGATTCACTTAGTCATGTATCTAATTACATATTTTTGAAATATTTTTCGGGGTGAAAAAGATGGTGAGTAATGTGAATGGCAACGGGCAAAGGACAAAGCAGATAGATGACTGGCAGGGGGAACTTGCGACCAAGAATCTCAAGGAAGTGATCGAATGGGCTTGCCAAAGGTTCAAGGGGCACTTGGCTTTTGCCTCTTCCCTCGGAGCGGAGGATCAGGTAATCACCCACGCACTAGCTGAGATTTCGCCCGAAGTTCGGGTTTTTACCTTAGATACCGGTCGTCTGTTTCCTGAGACGTACGAACTGATAGAAAGAACAGAAACGCGTTACAAAATTAGAATCGAAGTATACTCGCCGGGTTCTGAGGAAGTAGAACCCATGGTCAGGGAGCACGGCATAAACCTTTTCTACAAGAGTGTTGAACTTAGAAAACTCTGTTGTAGTGTGCGTAAGCTCCAACCGCTCAAACGCGCTTTGCAAGGTGTGGATGCGTGGATTTGCGGATTAAGAAAGGATCAGGCCGTGACTCGCCAGGAAACAAAGGTCATTGAATGGGACACGCAGAACAATCTCCCCAAAATCAGTCCGCTTTGGAATTGGACTGAGAAAGAAGTGTGGGAATACATTAAGACCCATGCTATTCCTTACAATTCTCTACATGATAAGGGCTTCTTGAGTATAGGTTGCTCTTGCTGCACAAGAGCAGTTTCACCGGGTGAGGATATTCGTGCTGGCCGGTGGTGGTGGGAAAGGCCAGACCACAAGGAATGTGGTTTACATAGCCGAGGCGACAAATTGGCCAGCGATCCAGTTTCCCCTGTCGGGAGTACAATTAAGCATTCGCTGCCATAGGACTCGGCGGTTTGAAAATTTGGGGAATGGACAACTATTTCTTATCCCACCTCGATCTTCTGGAAGCGGAAGCAATCCACATCATGCGTGAGGTGGCGGCCGAATTTCAGCGCCCTGTGATGCTGTTCTCCGGGGGCAAAGATTCGATCTGCATGCTCAGTCTTGCCGAAAAGGCATTTCGCCCGTCCCGATTTCCATTTCCTTTGCTTCATATTGATACTGGGCACAACTTTCCTGAAGTGATCGAGTACAGGGATAATCGTGTTCGGAAGTTGGGTGAAAGATTAATTGTTCGGACAGTAGAGAATGCTATTAGGGCCGGTCTTGCCAGGGAGCCCTCCGGCAATGATAAGAGTCGTAATTGGCTTCAAATACCAACCCTCCTGAGTGCTATTCAGGAGCTGAAATTTGATGCCGCCTTTGGCGGCGCACGTCGAGACGAAGAAAAGTCGCGCGCCAAGGAGCGTGTTTTTTCCTTTCGTGACGAATTTGGCCAATGGGATCCCAGAAACCAGCGCCCAGAGCTCTGGAACCTTTACAACACCAAGATTTTTCCCGGCGAGCATATCAGAGTATTTCCACTATCGAATTGGACTGAGTTGGACGTTTGGCAATACATAGAAAGGGAAAATCTGGAAATACCGAGCATTTACTTCAGCCATCAAAGGGACGTGTTTTTGCGAGATGGACTGTGGATGAGCGCCTCCGACCTGCTCCCTCTGAGACCCGGGGAGGTAGTTCAGCAAAAATCCATCCGTTTCCGTACGGTTGGAGATATTGTCAGTACGGCCGGGATTGAATCAGAATCTTCAACTGTGAGAGAGATCATCGAGGAAATAGCAACTCTCCGAATGACTGAACGGGGCGCCAGAGCAGACGATCGGCGCTCAGAGACTGCGATGGAGGACCGAAAGCGAGAAGGATATTTTTGATGTCTGGAAGAGTACCTGAAAGCAAGGATTCCGTTGAGTTGCTGCGATTCTTCACCTGCGGTAGTGTGGATGACGGCAAAAGTACTCTCATCGGTAGACTCTTGCACGACAGCAAATTGATTTTTGAAGATCAGCTTGAGGCGCTCAGTCGTGCCAGTTTCTTGCGCGGGGAAACTGAGATTAACTTGGCAAACCTGACTGACGGGTTGCGAGCGGAGCGAGAGCAGGGCATAACCATAGATGTAGCCTATCGTTATTTTGCGACAGCCAAACGTCGCTTTATCGTTGCGGATACCCCAGGGCATGTTCAATACACCCGCAACATGGTAACAGGCGCATCTACCGCCGGCTTGGCCTTGATTCTCGTGGATGCCCGCAAGGGCGTCGTTGAGCAGACGCGCAGGCACAGCTACATTGCCTCTCTGTTGGGGATACCACATTTGGTGCTCTGCGTGAACAAAATGGACCTGGTGGGTTTTTCACAGGAAACGTTTGATCAAACTCGCCATGACTTCACAATTTTCTCTACGCGGCTAAGGATCAGGGACATTACTTTTATTCCTCTCAGTGCCCGTTTTGGAGACAATGTTGTGGAACGATCCCCCAATATGCCCTGGTATCAAGGAGCGTCACTTTTGACATTTCTTGAGGATGTCCATATTGCAGGCGACCTCAACCTGCAGGATGCACGTTTCCCTGTTCAGTGGGTCGTTCGTCCACAGACCGACGAGTACCATGACTTTCGTGCATTTGCCGGACAGATTGCGAGCGGGGTATTCAAGATTGGCGAAAATGTTGTCGTACTTCCGTCAGGAAGGCGTTCCAAGATTAAGGATATTATTTTTGCAGGAAAATCGCTGAAGGCGGCTCATGCGCCCATGTCCATTTCTTTGCTACTTGAGGACGAGATTGATGTCAGTCGCGGCGATATGATCGTGCCGTCTGACAACCTCCCTTACTTCGGTAATGATGTGGAGGCCATGATCTGCTGGATGCACGA
>QHZP01000192.1:21701-25242 GCA_003224715.1 Acidobacteriota bacterium
TTGATTACTTGGAAGAGCAGAAGGCATCTTTGCTGAGATTAAATGAGATGGGAAGGGTGTCTCTCAGAACCGCGACGCCCCTGATTTATGATGAGTACTACAAAAACCGAAGTTTGGGCGGATTCATCGTTATCGACGAAGCAACTCATGCCACTGTTGGCGCGGGAATGTTCTCTGAACCCGCAAAAGCACCTCCAGTGCCGGAGTATGCCGATTACGCAATCTGAGAAGTTTGGAGAATCTCTTCTTGTAAAGCCTTTCGCTTCGGCAATCGAAGGGACAGAAAGAAACCCAAGACGGGAAGAATCACTACTACCATTAGCGCTTTTCCTAGGCTGGCTGAATCTGCAATTTTCCCAATGATTGGAACCGCCATGCCGCCCATTCCCCACGCAACTCCCATCATCAGAGCGGAAACAACACTGGCACGGTCTGGCATGAGAGTTTGAGCCATGACCACATTTACCGGAAGTGTAAAGAGTAAGATGGTCCCTCCAATGACCAGGAAAACGTAAGAGGAGATTCCTTGTGTCAACAGGAATGCCAGTAATAGAGGCGTGGAGAAGAGCATGGAGAAAGAGATCACGTTTTTCCCGCCAAACTTATCTGCCAAAGTCCCGCCACTAAACCCGCCGATCGCTCCAAAGAACAGGAACAAAGAGGTGATCTTGCCTGCCAAAATGGCTCCCAATCCTTTCTGTGCAAAGTAAAGGGGCAGGAAATTTACAAAGCATATTTGAACGGCTGAACGTATGACCGCGAGGAAATATAGAAGAAGTAGGGGTCGCCAAAACATTCCCAGAGAATCACGAAGAGGTGCCCCTCCGATACTGGTCGAGGAGTGCTCAACAGGAGACACAAAAAAATAGAGCAAGCTGAACGCAATAATTCCAGGAATCATTATCAAGTAAGAGTGCTCCATTCCAAAAAATGCGACGGCGTAAGTAATGATGAGGGGACCTAAAGAATAGCCAATAGTTCCGGAGGTCACAAAAATTGACATTCCCAGACCTTTACGGTGTCTACTGGCCAGAGCTGCCATTGCAGCGCCTTGGGGATGAAACGAGGCAATACCAATGCCTCCACAAATGAGAAGAGACACCAGAATCCAGCAGTTGGGCGCGAGTCCGAGGCATGACATAAATACAGCCGTTACCAAAGGACTGAAAACGGCAAAGCACCTCTGCAAATAACGGTCGGACAGATAACCGTAAATGGGTTGGGTAAAGGAAGAGGAGATGACCAATATCGCACCCAGCCATCCCGCTTCTGCAATAGTCAATTTGAGTTTGACCATCAAGAGAGGCAGCAACGACCCCAGGAAATTAGAATAAGCGTCATTAATAAAGTGTCCGACAGAAAGAGAAAAGATCGCTACCTTATCTTTTTTTTCTAAAAGCGTCATTCTTCGTCGACTCGGCCAATTGAAGTCTCTAAACTTCACACCTTCTTGCTTACACCATCACTTGCGACTTCAACAAAACGAAAAAAAATCTTTTGAGAGAGTTCATCGTTCTCCCATCCTATTTCCGGATGCCATTGCACACCCAATACGAAGTGCTTCGCATTTCGTAACTCTACCGATTCCACGACACCATCAGGGGCCTGGGCCACCGGTCTCAGAGAAACAGCGACTTTGTGAATTGCTTGATGGTGATAACTGTTAACTCGCAATTCCTTCTGCTGAGCTAGCTCGTAAAGTAACGATTTCATTCTTACTTTGATGCCGTGAGATTTGTAATCCTCCAATGAACTCTGAGAATGTTTGACAGCGCCTTTCACTTGAGAGTCGATATCTTGCCACAGCGTCCCGCCCAAAAAGACATTCAAGATCTGGATTCCGAAGCAAATCGCCAGCAGAGGCTTTTGCCGCCGGAACACCTCTTCTATTAAATATAAATCCGTTTGATCACGACGGCTCATGATAGTCCCGATTCTCGGGTGAGGCTCTTCTCCGTAGAGATGTGGATCCACATCGCTATTACTTCCAGAAAGTATTACCCCATCCAAGTCTTTCATCAACTCTCGAGCAAAATCCTTTTCAGGAATCAAGGGTAACAAGACCGGGACTCCCCCCGCATGAAAGACGGCCTCACTATAATGTTTTCGTAAATAAAACCGATCTCGATCTACATTCATCCTGCAAGAGATCCCAATTAACGGCTTCCTTGTCAAAGCGACCCTCCTTCATGCGAACCTAGGAAACCGTGAAGGATCATCTTTATGCATCCGGCGCATGAACGACACATCGAAATAGATTATGCCATTACTGTGTGTCGTATGCACCTTTTAGCATCTCCGACCAGGAATAAAGAACCAACAACAAAGATGGTGTCCTTCTCTGTAGCAAGCTGGTGGGCTATGTCCAGAGCTTCCTGAACATTCCTGGAAACTTGGATGACAGGCTGAAACCCAGGAACCAGATTGCCGATTTCTTTTGGATCTGCAGCCCTCTCCGACTCAGGTCGAGTCAAGATAACCCGGCGGGCAAGAGGAAATAGTCTTTGGGCAATTTCGCGAATGGCTTTATCTCGCATGGTTCCATAAATCATCACAATCTGCCCTGATCCTAAGAATTGTTCAATATAATCGCACACTTTTTGGGCACCCGCCGGATTATGAGCGCCGTCGAAGATGATTCGCGGCTGGGAATTCAAGACTTCCAACCGACCCGGCCAGCAGGTCTTGGCAATGCCTTCTTCAACATTCCGGCTTGTAATTTCATAACCAAAGCTTTTCAGGATTTCCAAGGTACGGATTGCAGTAAGCACATTCAAGACCTGATGTTCTCCAGGCAGAGGGAGTTCGATGTCGATGCCCGACTCGAAACTGCATTTTAGGCGCAGCCGGAAATAGCCCAGTGACCGGGCTTCTGCTTCATATTCAAAGCCTTCTAACGCTCGAATTAAAACCGCTCCGGTGGCCTGACACTGCTTTTCGATGACTTGGAGAACGGTCTCGTGAGCATCACAGAGAACAACCGGCAATAAATTCTCAATTCTCACCCTATTTGGATTCCTTGACACCCAGTCTGAATAAGCCCTTTCATAAGAGCGGGGCTTGATGATGCCAGCTTTCTCGGCAGCGATCTCCGCGATAGAGTCCCCTAAGTATTTTTGATGATCATAGTCAATATTGGTGATGACATCTACCAGCGGATCGACAACATTTGTGGCATCCAGCCGCCCTCCTAAGCCGACCTCAAGCACTGCGATATCGATCTGCTGCTCGGCGAAATACTTAAAGGCAATGGCAGTGACGATTTCAAAATAGGTGGGATGACGATCTAATCGCACGCTCTTAGTGTTGAGATATCCATTCATCAGTGAAGAGACGGCTTCCTTGACTTCCTCAGTCAAGCGAGCAAAGACCTCGGCGGCAATCCTGACGCCACCAACACAAATTCTTTCTTCAATTTGAATCAGATGAGGGGAAGTATAAAGCCCTGTCTTGTATCCACTCGCTCTCAAAACCGATTCGCAAAATGCAGCGACTGATCCTTTCCCGTTGGTCCCGGCGATCAAAATTGATTTGAATTTCT
>QHZP01000192.1:25279-26563 GCA_003224715.1 Acidobacteriota bacterium
TTCATTACCCAACGAATAAAGATACTTGAGCGCTTCCGAATACTTCATAAAGGAGAAAAAACGGCGCAGCTTGGAACAGCCCTCCACACGCTGTGTGGGCTTGGAATGGAAAAATCAATACCCAAAAAAGTCCAAAGCTTTCGTCAAATAGTCTCTCATTTCTCTACGATGCACGATCGCGTCGAGCATCCCATGTTCCAGAAGAAATTCGCTGCGTTGAAAACCAGAAGGAAGCTTCTGCCGGATTGTTTGTTCAATGACTCTGGGGCCGGCGAAACCAATCAGAGCTCCCGGCTCGGCAATATTGAGATCGCCTAACATTGCAAAGCTGGCAGTGACCCCGCCCGTTGTCGGATCGGTCATAACAGATATATAGGGAACTTTGGCTTCATCCAATCTTGCCAAGGCTCCTGTGATCTTAGCCATCTGCATCAAACTTAGAGTGCCTTCCTGCATGCGAGCACCACCCGAGCAGGCGATGATAACGAGCGGAAATTTATTCTTTAGACAATGCTCTATGGCGCGAGTGATTTTTTCACCTACGACAGAACCCATTGATCCGCTAATAAAGGCGACTTCCATGGCACAAATACACGCCCGCTTACCACTGATCTTACCTTCTGCAGAGATTATCGCGTCGCGTAGACCAGTCGCGGAGTGCATCTCTTTCAGACGTCCCTTGTATGGCTTCTTATCTACAAAGTGCAGCGGATCAGTAGAGTGAAGCTCCTTGTCGTATTCCTTGAATTCTCCCCCGTCAAATAGTTGTTCGAGCCTTTCCTTGGCGGATATTTTGAAGTGGAAGCTACAGGTAGGACAAACATTAAGATTCGTCTCCAGATCCTTCTTCCAAATAATTTGCTTGCACTGTTCGCATTTGATCCATAAACCTTCTGTTCGTACAGTGCGATCGCCCAACTGAATAATAGGCGTCTTCTCTTTTTTGAACCAGGTCATGTTGTCTCTTCCTCACGGTACAAAACCTCACATAATATCCCACCCCCATCAAGAAAAGTCAAAGCAGTCAGCCTGCTTGAGGGATAATAGATGGCGGGCAGCCGCCGTGTCGAAAGGAAGATGAGAGGACTATTTTTCCTTGATGCTGGTCAGAGTGAGGATGTCTCCATCTTGAGTTCCTTCAACGGTCACTTGAATGTCCTTTTCCCTGGTAGATTTCTCGAGCAACTCCTTGGCCTGGCCACTACTTGGGGCATCAAATTTTATAAATCTTCCATCAGCAAAAATCCCGTAGCCACTCCGAGCACACCGATCCATCAATGCGCA
>QHZP01000192.1:26616-37006 GCA_003224715.1 Acidobacteriota bacterium
TCCGGTCAGTGTTACTTTTTTTCCTTCGGCGAAGCCCTTAGGGAGGACAAAGCAGAAAGCCAACAGAAACCCTAGCCTTACACTCTCTTTGTTTGCCATTCTCATCTCTCCTTAGTTTCGATTCAATAGAATGCAACCTTGATCGGGCATAATAAGTGACCTAAATTCAAGTTGCAATATTTATATCCCACTCCCATAATGCCTTGCATGGGCGCTTACCATTACGGGCCTCTGGACATTGGAAAGATGCGAACTCGCTCAATCCGTCAAAGGAAAAGCAAGGTCGAAGTAGACGATTTTGCCCAGGTTTATGAACAGGGAAGCGGGATTACGGGACTGCTCCACTCTTTACCGAAGATTCTCACCGGTCAAGAATTCCGCAAGGTGGTGGAAGCCATTTTGAATGCCAGATCCAAAGGCAAGCTGGTGATCTGGGGTTTAGGAGCTCATGTCATTAAATGTGGACTCAGCCCTATCTTGATTGACTTGATGCGGCGCGGATTTATCTCTGCTTTAGCTATGAATGGCGCAAGCGCTATTCATGATTTTGAAATTGCCATGGTTGGATCAACATCTGAAGATGTGGAAAAGGCATTACCGAAGGGCGATTTCGGCACCAGCGAAGAAACAGGCCGATGGATGAATGAGGCAATTAATCAAGGTGTTAATACCGGTATGGGAGTCGGAGAATCCTTGGGATCGTATCTCCAACGATATGTCGATCGCTTTCCATTCGCTATCTACAGCGTATTAGCTTCAGCCTATTCTCATATCGCACTCGGTACAGACACAATTCATAATCATCCGGCAGCAGATGGGAGCGCTTTGGGCAAAGGCAGCCTGCAGGATTTCCGACTCTTGACATCCCTGGTTCGAGACCTTCACGATGGTGGCGTCTTCTTAAATTGCGGCTCCGCGGTGATTCTTCCGGAGGTATTTCTAAAAACCATCAGCATGGTCCGAAACCTGGGTAACCAATTAGAAAATTTCACCACAGTAAACTTGGATTTCCAACAGCACTATCGCCCAACTCAAAACGTCGTAAAGCGCCCTACGAGTAGGTCGGGCCAAGGGATCGCTTTAACAGGTCATCACGAGCTGATGGTCCCCCTGTTGGCAGCATCGTTAGTAGAGAGTGGCATGGAGAAGAATTTGTCAAGAGACGTAAAGATGCCATAGATGCAAATATCCCCGCCATTCGAGAAGCTAGGCGTCGAAGGCCGCGATTACTCCGTACCTCGACCAGCAAGCGACTCTGCCGCTTTTTTCTTGCGTAGCAACTCATGAGCGAGAATTTTGAGATACAGCCTCCAAGCAAAGTTGTTGAACCGATCTGTTCAGAACCTTCCCTACCGGCAAAACCTTTCCCGGTGTGGTCGGGATGGGATGTTCTACTCCTATTTTTTTTTACTGGCTTTATCGCGTTATTTGTAGGGGCATTTGGTGAAGCCCTTAGTCACTTGTTGCAGGTCAAATTTCCAACAGTTCAATTCCTGAGGCATGCAGCCATTGAAAGCATTTTCCTTCTCTCATTTCAGGCCTTGCTGGATGTACTCATCTTCCTGTTCATCTACTTCACCATCACCCTGAAGTATAACTCTCCATTTTGGTCTTCTATCAGGTGGGTCCCTCGAGGAACCAGTTATTTGCTGACCTACCTAAGCATCGGAGTTCTGTTAGCCTTGACCGTCCTAGGCGCCTCTGCCGTTCTACCGAGCCCGACCCCACCCCCCCTCGAAGAACTGCTTAAGTATCCGGCCTCGGCCGTTCTTTTTGCGGCTTTGGGAGTGTTCGTGGCCCCTTTTGTAGAGGAAGTGATTTTCCGCGGTTTCATTTACCCAGTCGTTGAGCGTAAACTGGGAAGGATTTTGGCCGTATTAACCACGGCCTTCTTATTCACTACCGTCCATGTGAGCCAGTTGTGGGGGAGTTGGAGTGGGATCGTCTTGATTCTTTTGGTAGGCATCACACTCTCAACGGTACGTGCCACAACAGGCTCCCTCATTCCCAGTTTCGTCATCCACCTCTCCTATAATTCCACCATCTGTTTACTGTTTCTTGTCGGTTCTCTGATCAAAGGATTTCCAACCTAACTAAACTAACCTCTTCACCTCGTCAAATTAAATTCCGGCCCATAGATCTTACGCAATGGTGCGTTACTGATTAAACTTTACGGTGTCCGTGTAAACTTTGTATTGGTTTGCGATTTGGGCTGCTAGAGTTGTTCCCGGATGTATATAAACGCGATAGCGCAAAACTAAGGATTCGCCTTCTTGAAGCGTGTAGCTCCCGTCTTTAGTCTTGTCGTCGTAAAAGTCATGCAGGCCGAAGGGGTTCGCAGCAAACAGGGTGTAGCCGCGAACATGCCAATAAGTAGGGTGGCGAAAACTGCTCGGATGATTGAAAATAGCGACCCCCAAGTTTTCATTCTTAATCCGGGTTGTGAAGTCGACCCACTCTGCCTGCTTGCCCCAACAATTCTTTTCACCGATGCCCCCACGAGCGTTCTCAATATGTCCACCTTGATTCTCCGAAAAAGGCTGGGCCAGCCTTATTCCAAAGGTTCCCTCCTTGGTGTCACCGAACTTTACCGGACCTTCAACGGCTGTGAGCTTGAAGTCAAAATCCATGACTCGAACATGCGGCAGGTCGTAAACCTTAACTTCTCGCGTTTCTTCCAAAACTCTCTTGCCTTCCGGCGACATCCAATCATTTCGAGACCTTATTATTCCCACGTGGTCGTCATTTTTCAGCTGCTCGAATTTACGGTGGACTATCTTTCCGCTCTTACTTGTCTCCGCCCAAAAGTCAAGTCCGTTGATATCTCCATGAGTCAACCATAGCCCTTTATGATGCGGATGGTCCCGGGCTTCTCCAGGGATGTCTTGAATCATTGGATAGCCTCGCGTAACAATCGTTCCGGAGGCGGCGCGTAGAGGATAGAATATTGGCTTATTATACCCCTGAAAATAAAATGTTGTGAAGGGAGCACCTGCGACCAGGATTTCAATCTTGCCCGGTTGCTGCCTAAAGAAAACTCCGGTTGACCCATTCTTATTCTGGTGCTGACTTTTTTTGCCGATATGGTTTACAGTTTGACTCTTAACATCCGGCCCCGGACCAAACACCAGAACAACCAAGCATAACAAGGAATTCCTCATTGATGTCTCCACTCAATTCACAGGTCACGTTCTGAAATAAAGTTGCATCCCCTGGTGAACTAAAATGTCCTCCGAATGAACCAGAAAAAACCAAAGCACATGAGGATCAGTGAGGTGCAGTTGGTGATTCTTTTCTGCCAGTGAAAGCGATTCAGATAAAAGAATGCCAGGGACACCAGCGCAACCACAATGCCCACAGCTAAAATGGCTCCCAGATTGAAGGTCAGCAAAGAGGCGAGCCTTCCGTTTTGTGGAAGTCCCCATTCTCTAATAATCATGGACGAGCTGAACCCATAGATCAATCCAAAGAAACAGGCGACCAACCAACGATTGGTTATTTCTTTGAGCAATAGATTCTCAGCCGCGATGTAAGCCACGCTGAGAGCAATCGCGGAACCAACAAATTTAGGTGGGAGGTTGGCAAGATCCAACGCACCGATTAGAAAGGTCAGGGCTTGAGAGACGACAAAGACCCCTGCCACTCTTAACCGAGTACAAGAGGTTTGTCCCACAAGAAACAATCCAATCAGAAAAGCCAGGTAATCATAACCGGTAAGAATTCGTTTTCCACCTAACGCCAAGAAGCGCATTCCCAGCCTCAGGTAACTCATCCACCCGCGGTAAAGCTCTACTCCAGCTTCGGAATTCTCAAGATTAAAAAATCGCTGTTCCTGCCGATCATCATATTGGAGCAGAGCCAAATTCAGATGGCCCGAATCCGTGATGTGATGTAAGGTCACTCTTAAGTGCACTTCCTCTAGGATTTGGGAAAAGGAATAAGTGAGCAGGCATTCCAATTCCCCCGTGTCGGCCCCAAATTTCCATTTGTCCAAACTCGCCTTCCCTAACTCTCGCTGACCTCTGATTTGAAAATTATCGAACACCTGAGGCGCAAATCTGGGGAAGCCGTCTTTGACCTCTTCAGGACTCAGGATTCGGTCGGAGTTCCTATCCAGTTGAGTAACAAAGTTAAGCTCGTACAAGTTCATGCGCAATCGAACTTCAACTTGTTTTTCCTGGATTTGAATTTCGGAATAACTAATGCTGGTGGTATGGGCCAACAGCGGTTTCTCTATCTCACCTGACAAACTGGACCAAAGCAAAAATAAAAATATCCATTGATTCAGCCAACGCAGCAGGACTGAAAGGCTTTGGAGGCGCATGGCATTTCAAAGGAATTGAGAGCAACCAAGGATTAGGTTAGAGGGGTCATCTGATCATTGTTCGAGGGTGCTCTTAACGTGGCATAGATCCAACACCTTTTGCATCTGACCATGAATCAGGCCATTACTCGCCATGATTTGATCCTGGTAGATAGAATAACCATTGCCGCTGAAGTCGGTCACCTGGCCTCCAGCTTCGGTCACGATGAGCGCACCCGCGGCTGTATCCCAAGGTTTCAGTCTCAGTTCCCAAAAACCGTCAAAACGCCCCATGGCCAAGTAACAAAGGTCCAGGGCCGCCGAGCCGTCCCGTCGTACGGCCTGGGCAGCATGAATGAAGTTTTCAAAATGTCTTAAAGCTTCGCTGGAATCGTCCTCCACATCATAGGGAAAACCCGTAGACAACAAGGACTGCCTCAGTCTATCCACTTTGGACACGCCAATCTTTCTCCCATTCAAATAAGCACCATTCGCCTTCTCGGCCACAAAGAGTTCTTCAAAAACGGGATGGTAAACAACTCCAAGGATGACCTCACTGTCTCTCTCAAGAGCCACTGAAACACCAAAAAAGGGGTAGTCATGCGCGTAGTTGGTGGTGCCATCCAAAGGATCAATCACCCACTTGAACTCAGATTGCTGAACTTTATGAGTCCCCTCCTCGGCCAAGATAGAGTGTCCCGGGAAACGAGAGGCGAGATGGTCAACAATAAGCTTCTCCGATCGCCTGTCAACTTCGGTAACGATATCAATCTCGCCCTTGTATTCGATTGTCTTCTTTTGCCCATAATATCGCTTAAGCACGTCACCACCGAGTTTGGCAGCCTCAACCGCTACCTCCAAGTAATCGCGCATGAATTTCCTTTACAAAAATCACCGACGTTCGAAAACTCAAACATTAGCACAAAACTTTTGACTTGTTGTATAATACATTCAAATTCATGAGATTCTTCGGGAGAGCAACTTCAAGCTGAGTAAATGTTATAGCAACACGCTGTTGTGGATTGAAAATTAGGTTTCGAGGGCTACTCAACCCAGCTTCATTAGATCGTGCAGGGTTCTTATTCAAATTTTAACAAAGCTTCCTAGCCCTAAGGAGGTCGTTTATGAAACCTGCTTTGCCAAGTATGATCATCATCGTGGCCTCATCTATGATTGCTACCTCATCTTCGAGTTCAATCCGGTTAAGAACCAAGGAGTCATTGTCATTTCGCTCTCCTTCGATCTCCAGGATGACAACCACGTCCACAGGTGCCCAGAAGGCGAGTCTCGAGACAGTTCAAGCTAAAAGCGAGAAAATCATACTGGTGCTTCAAACTCGAAACAACCTCATTACCGTATATAGTGGAAATGAAGCTTCCTTCTACTCGGTCGCTACCGAGACCGGAATCTCCTTGGCGGACCATCTTACGTCCCTCGAACTGAAAGCCCGGTTTCCAGAGCTATATGATGTTGTGACCGGTTGGGCTGGCGACGCAGCAGAAATGAAAATTGTGCCACACCGATAAGATAATACCAATTTCGGCAGGGTCCTGCGTGGCCAGGATTGCTGCTGTCTTTCTAAACCTGTAAAAGTTCTGATCAAATTCCATGGCGCGAGGCTGGGAAAGCAAATCTGTCGAAGAGCAAATTGAAGCCGCTCTGGAAGCGAAGAATCTGTCCGAACCGGGTTCATCAAAAAAACAAGTCCAGGCGACACGCCCCTCGCAACAGCGAGAATCCCTGCTACTAGCCAGAACCAGGATCCTAAAGGACATTCAGACCACTGAAAATGCCCGCTATCGTCAATTATTGGAAACGACACTTGAAGCTGTTGAAAAACAGCTCTTAGAAACTAAGTAAGGCAGTGGTCTAACGGAGAGGTATGTCGATGCTCAATGCGATCGCATCAAATGCCGCCATGCATCATTAGTTCTAGGTACACCTTCCTTCAAGCCCACCACACAATGAGACCCCTATCCCCTATGGATTCCTAAAGAGGTAGAACCTCTATCACTGCAGAGACAAAACTTAACTAGACTTGTCTTGCTGATTGAAAAAATTTTCGTTTGAAGAGATAGACACGCCCAGTATTCAGCCATCTTTTCTTTCGTTCGCAGTACTATTGAGCCTCTCCTCGAAAAACTCGGTAATTTTTTTTCTCTAACTGGGGTTTCCCCCAGTTCTCATCACCTTTGAAGAATGCTAATCTCCCTTGTCTCCCTGGAAAGGGCCACCGGAAGACTGATCAGGGCAACGGAAAACACACCGATTGGAATTCTATTCCGTAGAAGAAGCAGCGACAAGAGCTCTTTTCCTTCACACGAGCTAACGGGGCATATTCGCAGTCAGCGCCTTGCTTGAGAAGTCCCTTCCTGGGGATGAGAATTTTTCTGCAACTTATGGGAAAAGTTTTGCCCAAATCAAAATCTCCTGGAGGTCTATTGTATTGATTTTAAGGGACTGCTTGTCGCCGTAAATGATGGAAAAAGACGTGCACCGAGGATCGGACCAGCTTCGATCGAGGTGATCGTTAACTTCGAGGAGTAAATTCGTTGCAGAAAATGGCTATGTCAAGGCATTCAAACAGTTTGGTTCCTCTGCTTATTTTAGTATTTATCTTGCTGGCTCCACTTGCAGCGTGGAGCCAGGTTACTATTTTGACCCAGCACAACGATATCAGCCGCACCGGGGCGAATCTAAATGAGACGACCCTGACTACCTCCAATGTTAATGCCTATCAGTTTGGTAAGCTGTTTTCTCGCACAGTGGACGGACAGATCTATGCCCAGCTGCTCTATGTCCCCAATGTGAGTATTCTCAACAAGGGCACCCACAACGTTGTTTACGTCGCCACCATGAATAACAGCGTTTACGCTTTCGACGCCGATGACCCCAGTGCTGCGGCTCCCTTGTGGCAGATCAACCTTGGCCCTCCGGTCCCTTATCAAGATTGTACAACATATACAGACATCACCCCTGTGATTGGTATCACCAGCACCCCGGTTGTAGATCCGTCCAGCAATACGCTTTACTGTGTCGCCAAAACTAAAGAGAACAACAATTATTTTCAACGCCTGCACGCGCTGGACCTCACCTCGGGGCAAGAAAAGTTTGGAGGTCCAGTGGCCATTCAAGCCAGCGTCCCAGGAACCGGCGATGGCAGTGTCAACGGCACGCTGGGCTTTGACCCACTGAGACAGCTAAATAGGCCGGGCTTACTTCTTCTCAATGGGGTGATCTATCTCGCCTTCGGCTCTCACGGCGACACCTCTCCTTTTCATGGCTGGGTGATAGGTTACAGTGCCACGACTCTCCAGCGAGTGGCGGTTTTCAATAGTACACCTAACGGCGGATTAGGGGGAATCTGGCAAGCTGGCCAGGCGTTACTGGCGGATGCCGGCGGCTACATTTATCTCATGACCGGGAACGGCAGCTTCGACTACAACACCGGTGGTAAAAACCTCGGCATGAGTATTCTTAAGTTGAGCACGCCGGGCCTGACTGTGATTGACTGGTTCACACCGTATAACGTAGGCAGCCTCAATGGGGCAGATGAGGATCTCGGCTCTGCCGGGCCGCTGTTGATTCCCGGCACCAATCTCCTCCTGGGGGGTGGTAAGGAAGGAGTTTTTCACTTGCTGAATCGCAGCAACATGGGACATTTCCAGGCCGGCAGCAACAGCCAGATCGTGCAGAACTTTCAAGCAACCAACGGCCATATCCACGGCTCTCCAGTCTATTGGAACAGCCCCAGCAACGGCCCCCTAGTGTATGTGTGGAGTGAGCAGGACTATCTGAAAGCCTTTAAGCTGGTCAACGGACTCCTCCAAACCACGCCCGTGGCTACCAGTACCATGCCCGTGCCCAGCGGCATGCCCGGGGCCATGTTATCTCTATCGGCCAATGCAAGCATGGCCGGCACTGGTATCGTTTGGGCTTCCCATCCCTACAATGCCGACGCGAACCATGCTGTCGTGGCCGGCATTTTACGGGCTTTCGACGCTTCCAATGTAACGACGGAATTGTGGAATAGCAAACAGAACGCGAGCCGCGATGACTTGGGGAATTTCGCAAAGTTCTCTCCACCCACGGTCGCCAACGGAAAGGTCTACCTGGCTACCTTTTCCAATCAATTGGTTGTCTACGGCCCCAATCCTTCCGCGAGTCCGTCCCTGCCGAGCCCCTGGGTGGATCAAGACATTGGCAACGTTGGGATAGCCGGCAGTGCCAGTTATTCAAGTGGAACTTTTACAGTTGTCGGCTCCGGTATGGACATTTGGGGCACGGGCGATGAATTCCATTATGTCTATCAGTCCTTGAGTGGAGACGGTCAGATTGTGGCGCGACTAGCCAGCCAGCAGAGCACCGATGCTTGGGCCAAAGCTGGGGTGATGATTCGCGAAACTCTTGGGGTCGGTTCGCGACATGCGATGATGGCAATCACGCCCGGCAATGGATCTGCTTTTCAGCGTCGGCTCACCACGGGGGACACTACCCTGCATACATTCGGAAGTGCAATCACAGCTCCCTACTGGGTGAAGTTGGTGCGCACGGGTAACGTCTTCAGTGGGTACCAGTCCAGTGATGGGACCAACTGGGTGTTGGTGGAAACCGACACCATCACTATGGCGGCCGGGGTCTACATCGGCTTGGCTGTTACTGCTCACAATGACACCTTATTATGCACTGCCACGCTGGATAACATCAGCGTGACGGGGAGCACTTCTAATACTCCGCCAAGCGTCAGTCTCACTTCGCCCAACAACGGGGCTTCCTTCACGGCTCCGGCCAGCATTACGATCACGGCCAGCGCTTCTGACAGCGACGGAAGTGTTAGCAAAGTGGATTTCTACCAGGGTACCGCTCTGTTAGGCACCGACACCAGCAGTCCCTATAGCTTTACCTGGAATAATGTGGCGGCGGGCAGTTACACATTAACAGCCAAGGCCACCGACAACCTGGGAGCCACTTCGACCTCCAGTGCAGTAAATATTACTGTCAGTGGTAGCAGTGGATTGCCGACTCCCTGGGCGGATCAAGACATTGGAGCGGTGGGGGTTGCGGGCAGTGCCAGTTATGCAAGTGGAACGTTTAGCGTGGCCGGATCTGGGGTTGACATCTGGAACACGGCTGATGGATTTCACTATGCCTACCAACCCTTCAGTGGAGACGGTCAGATTGTGGCGCGCGTGGCTAGCCTGCAGAACAGCGATGCCTGGGCCAAAGCCGGGGTGATGATTCGCGAAACTCTGGGAGCCGGTTCCACCCATGCGCTGATGGCCATCACGGTGGGCAATGGATCGGCTTTCCAACGGCGACTCACTACGGGGGGCGCCAGCCTACACATATTCGGAGCTGTAATCACAGCTCCTTACTGGGTGAAACTGGTTCGAACGGGGAACACTTTCAGCGGGTACGAGTCTGCTGATGGAGCCAACTGGGTATTGGTAGGCACCGATACGATCACTATGGCAGCCGGGGTATACGCCGGCCTGGCCGTCACGGCTCACAATAACACCGTATTATGCACCGCCACGCTGGATAATGTCAGCTTAACGGGGACCGCTCCCAACGCTCCACCCAGCGTCAGTATCACTGCGCCCAGCAACGGGGCTTCCTTCACAGCTCCGGCCACCATTACAATTAGGGCCAGCGCTTCTGACAGTGACGGAACCGTTAGCAAAGTGGATTTCTACCAGAGTGCCACCCTGTTAGGCACGGCCACCAGCAGTCCCTATAGCTTTACCTGGAACAATGTGGCGGCGGGCAGTTACTCCCTGACGGCCAAAGCCACCGACAATAGTGGTGCGACGACGAGCTCCGGTGCGGTGAGCATCACCGTAAATGCAGCCGCCAACAACCCGCCAACGATAAGTCTGACCAGTCCAGTCAATGGGTCGACGTTCACGGCTCCAGCCAGCATTACGATCACGGCCAGCGCTTCTGACAGCGACGGAAGTGTTAGCAAAGTGGATTTCTACCAGGGTACCGCTCTGTTAGGCACCGACACCAGCAGTCCCTATAGCTTTACCTGGAATAATGTGGCGGCGGGCAGTTACACATTAACAGCCAAGGCCACCGACAACC
>QHZP01000193.1:0-6438 GCA_003224715.1 Acidobacteriota bacterium
TCAAGGTGCAAACTCCTGCCTTCAGCCCGGTTTTTATCCTGGTCTGTTCCCTTGAAAACAATGCAAGTACTTTAACCCGGATGCGGTATTAAAAAGAACCACCTCCTCATCGGGAGCGACTAAGCCAGAGGCCAATAATTTCTTTAACGCCGAAAAAGTGGCAGACCCTTCGGGTGACATAAAAAGACCTTCTGAGCGGCCAACTACTCGAATATCTTCCATCATTTCTTCATCCGTTACGGCCACTGCGCAACCGCCGCTTTCGCGCAAGATGTTAAGCACCATGAAATCTCCGATAGCCTTGGGAACACGTAGACCAGCAGCCAATGTCGAGGCCCCTAGCCACTCCTGGGCACTGGCTTCATTCTGCTCAAAAGCTCTGACAATTGGCGCACAACCTGCCGCCTGCACCGTTACCATTCTAGGTCGCCTGGAATCGATCCAGCCCATTTGCTCCATTTCGTCAAAGGCCTTCCACATACCAATTAGTCCTGTTCCTCCGCCGGTTGGGTAGAAAATAACTTTCGGCAGCCGCCAGTTCAACTGTTCGGCCAACTCCAAACCCAGGGTTTTCTTTCCTTCAATCCGATAGGGTTCCTTTAGGGTTGAAACATCAAACCACCCCTCAACTGATTGCCGCTCGGCTACAATTTTTCCGCAGTCAGTAATCAACCCATCTACCAGAGTTACCTTGGCGCCGAGTGCTTCACATTCAATCCGATTAGCCGCCGGTACATCTTGAGGCATAAAGATATGCGCCTCCAATCCTGCCTTGGCTGAATAGGCGGCCAAGGCTCCAGCGGCGTTTCCCGCCGATGGGATGGCAAGCTTTTTTGCGCCGAGGGTGCGGGCCATTGTCACAGCGACCGCAAGACCTCGCGCCTTGAAAGAACCGGTGGGATTGACCGATTCATCTTTGATCCAAAGTTTTTTCAAACCAATGCGTGAAGCCAGTCGCTTGGCTCGGATGAGCGGCGTGAACCCTTCGCCCAGGCTGACAATGTCTTCTGCATTTCTAGCGGGTAGCAGTTCCCGATACCGCCACATCGAAGCGGAACGAAAGCGCAATTCTTCCCGACGAAAAGTCTTTCGGATGCTGTCCAGATCATACTTCACCAGCAGCGGCATGCCGCATTCACAGAGGTTAACCAATTCCCTGCCAGAACGGGTCTTATGGCAAGAAGTACATTCAAGGAGAGTGACAAAACTCATGGGGAGGCAGCAGAGGCTTTATTCTCAAAGATAAGGAACTGCCGATCCGCGAAGATAGTATAACTTAAGTGACCTGCGGGGGGACTTCACAATTCAGAGAAGAAGATTCGTCCTTATTCCATAAAGAAACAGGGCATATACTGATAACCCAGTGAGTGGCAGGATACAAACTCAAGTCTGAGTCCTCTTATGCCCTGTTTTCTGAGAGTAATTAGGCTTCGGGGGTTAGCCCCTGATGTCTTCAATCATGTCCAAGATATTGTATTGCTCATCAACAATCATGGCTCGTCGACCTAGAACAATGCGCACAATGCGATCAGGCAACCTGGGAAGACGGATTTCCAGATCTCTTGGGAAAGGTTCCACTCTCTTCTGGAGCCCTGGGGGTAGCTTACCATTGCGCTCGAGCTGCTTTTCTAAGCCTGGAGGAAGATGCCCACCGCGCTTGGCTAATCCAGGGGGGAGGTTACTGTAACGACCTTTGAAATAATCCCGTATTATTCGGCGGTCACGATCGCTAAAAATGATGTCGACCCTACCGATTCTGCCGTCCTTATCTCTGGGGAGCATCCTGCTTTCCGACTGGCTGGAATCGCGTTCGGATGGTATAGCGCGAATCGAGACGCTATCGGCCGTTGTGAAACTAAGGTTGGTCTCCGCCGGGATAACAATTTCCTGTTTCCCCGTTAAGTAAGCTGTGGCTGTGCCGGCCCCTGCTCCAACGGCACTCCCAATGAGAACTCCCTTTTTGCGCCCGGCAATGCCACCGAGGACAGCACCGGCCGCGGCTCCACCTCCAATCAGACTCGCATTGCGTAGGGCGTGGGATTTCCCATCCAGAGAATAAGGCGAAGTTTCCAAGGAAAGCCGCCTGCCATCAGAAAGGGTCAGATGAGTCAATTTCAAGCTAATGGCCGCTGGACCTTTAAGTCTTCCTGAACTGGTGAGCTCGATAATCTTTCCGTGTGCCACATCATCTTTGGCTGCAAGCTTCTTTCCCGCGACAAGCAGGTTCCTTGTTAAGGAGGCTTGAAAGGGGTCTCCCACATGATTGGTTCCAGTGTTGAGTTCGTCAATCATTTTAACTTCGATGTCCGTTCCGCCTGGAATCACCAGTCTGTTTGCCGGCCTTTCAGATTGGGTCTTCTTTGCCTCAAGGGAAGGGCTGAAGGCCGAGAGGATTCCTGCCGTGACCAACGCGACGAAAAGGTCGGCGAACGTCTTTTTCCACTTCTTGAATGGATGTAGCATTGAAGTAATTTGTCCCTCCAGATTCATTTTTTTTACTCTGACTACCAATATCGACCCCCTTGGATAGGGAAATTATCAGATTCCCAAGCTTCATGGAAAGCCGCAAACACGCTTGCGTTCATAAGTGTGTTGGTTTAAACTTCCCATCTTCATAAGTGAACGTCAAATCCATCTTGCATAAAATAAAAAAGTGGGTTAAAAGTTGTTTAACCAGTGTATTTTGTGTGTTGCCCTCTAATTTCAACGCATTGGTTTTATGGAAAGCTAAGTGCATCTTGTTTGTTGTTTTCAGTGCGGTTGTTTGAAAGGCCCAGGGCTAATTTTTGAAACACCCAATCTGATTAAGAATCTCGTCTCGGTTTTAATCGAGATAAGGAGGCTGAACAACATGATCCGTTTTAGAATGCTGGTATTGAGTAGCGCTGCAGGGTGCCTGATGATGGCGACCTCGCTAACTCCTCTTCGGGCCCAAACTGAGAACAAGCCTCAGGCTGAACAAAAGCAGCCTCAGGCCAAGAACAAAGCGGAGTACGACGCTTACTTGGCAATGTACAATGAGCAGGATCCTAATAAGAAAGTAGACCTGGCGACAAAATTTTTGACGGATTTTCCGGATACGGAATTTAAGCCATACGTGTATCAGATCCAAATCAACACTTATGCGTCGATGGGCAAGCCCGACAAAGTTGTCGAAGTGGGTGAAAAATTTTCAAGCGATTTTCCGCAAGCCGACAACAATACCAAGAAATTCGTTTTTCAACGGGTTATGCAATCTTATCAGCAACTCAACAACTTTGAAAAGACCGTCGAATATGGCGACAAGCTCTTGGCTTTGGACCCCAACGACCTCCCTGCTCTCTTAACTTTGTCGAGTATCCTTCCCGAGAGGCTTCCTCAAGCAGAAGACAAAAAGGCCCAGCAATTAGACAGGGCCATGGAAATTGCGCAGAAGGCCATGACTCAGGTCAACGCTTTGACCAGTGGCCCAAAGCCTGCTCAGATTACAGACCAGCAATGGGCCGAGGAAAAAAATCGGCTCCAGGCCAGCGTGCGTGCTTCCACTGGCCTGGTTCATCTAAACAAGAAGGAATATGACAAAGCTGCCGAGGAATACGAGAAATCGACAAGCCTGGTGAGAAACAACCCCATTGATTTTTACAGGCTGGGGGTTGCATACGCTGTCCAAGCCAGAGCTTTGGCCAAAGAGTTAAATGACATGGTTGCCAGCCTGCAGGGACAGGCCAACCCCGATGCAGCCGCGGCAGAAGCCGCTAAAGCGAAAGAAAAAAAATTCGCTGAAATGCGCGACAAGGCCATAGATGCTCTTGCCAAATCGGTTTTCTTGAAGGGTTTCACTGAACAACAGGCTCGAGCAGAATTGGAGAGGCTCTATAAGACCAAGAATAACAATTCTCTTGACGGGCTGGATGCTTTGATCAGTCAAGCGGGTGAGGCTCTGAAGAAACCAGTGCCATAGATTTGGACTTCCATTTGAACAAAGAGCCAAGGCCAAAGCCTTGGCTTTTTGTTTTTACCAGGAAAAAGACAGCCCCCATCACTATTCACGACGAAAGTTTCTTAAGGAGCGACTCAGGATCGAGCGGTTTCGTTGATTTGACTGCCACCGAGAAAAGGCTGCGGGGATTACTATTATGTCTTAAGGAAAAGCCGTTGCCTTCAAACAGCTCTTGGAAGAAAACCTCTAATGCAGGTTTAAGGACCGTGTAAGTATCCTCCAGGTTAGGAGCAATTAGACGGTCGTTGATAAATAGCTCTATCTCCCGGCGGTCAAAACGGATTTTTCCTTCCAGGCTGGGATCGGACTCGAGACGTTGGCAGGCAACGAGAGCTGCACGTAGAGGCTGCTTGAGGCGACTTTGATTACTGCCCACCAAAATCGCTTTGCGATTATAACGAATGCCTAAGCGGCTATCGGTATTGTCCACACTGTAGTCGGCTTCATGACCGATCAGAACCACGCCAGGGCCCGCATGGACATGACGGTAGTCCGCCACATCAATTAATAACTCTTCGCAAATCTGATCTTGTATCCAATTGTGAAAGACAGGTATTAACGCCTCAAGATCTACATGCCTAGAATTTTCGAGGTAGAGCTTCACGTTGACGTGTTGAAGTTCCATTTCCCCAACTCGCTAAGCTTTGACTAAGGAACTTCTCATGGTCCCCATTCGGTTGTAACAACTGTGCGCGGCATCAACAAAAAGCTGCGCTTCTTCTATCAGATGATGCGCCGACTCTTGGGTATGCGGCCTCACTCTTTGGTGGGCTGCGAAAAGATAATTAGCAAAGATACCGCCTGCAAAAGGATCAAAGAATTTTTGAGTATCATAGAAGCGTGTCCGGAATTCACTTACGACCCGCTCGCTATCGTCCGGCACATCCAGATATTCCGTTCTGACGAGAGTCTTGGCAGCCTGGATCATGGATAAATAGGCCGTCTTGCCTGCTTTTTCGATCTCTCCATTTTCAAGCAAAACCTGAGCTTCGAAGACCTCCCTTTCCGCCGCGGCCAAGCCAAACTCAACCGCAGATACGACTTCCCCGGCACATTCGCCTTTGCCGATGTCGTCGATGCTGTACTCCCGAGGGTCTCCCCAATCACTGTAGAAAGAGTGATCCTGCTGGTAATCTGGTACCCTTGCCAGATCCTCAAGCATTTTTTTCACCTCAGCTTTGCCGATACGTTTGATAAACCCTTGAAAATTTTCGCCCTTATTTCGGTCCGATATATAACGTTCACTAAGGCGGATGACAACTTCGGGAACATGCTTGGAAGGAATGGCGACTATAGGGAGTCCGTACGATCCAGCGTTGTGGGTCCATTCTCCGCCCAAGACGATCTGAAAATGGGGCACTGTGTAGCCGCCGACTTTCCGGCTTACCCCATAAAAACCCAGATCTGCTATATGGTGCTGACCGCAACTATTAAAGCATCCACTGATCTTGATGTGTAAGTTCCGTATGGACTCATCGAGTTCCAGACTCTTTTCAGCTAACCGTGAGCGCAATTCCGCAGCCAACCCACGTGAAGAGGATATACCAAGCTTGCAGGTGTCAGTTCCAGGACAGGCGACAATGTCCACAATGTTGCCTGCGCCTGGTTGCCCCAGGCCCACAGCCCTTAGAGCTGCATACAACTCAGGCAAGTCACCTTGACTTATCCAGCGTATGACAAAATTTTGCTCGACGGTCGTGCGCACCGATTCCTTGGTAAAACGGCGAACAATATCAGCTAGAGCTCGAAGTTGATAAGGGGTTATGTCTCCTAAGGGCAGAGCAACGGTCGCTACGGCATATCCTTCTTGTTTCTGCGACTGGACGTTGGTCTCTAGCCACTGCTGAAAGCCCTCAAGATCAGTCTCAAGCAGTTTCCCGGCTGGCTTCAGGGGCTGTTCCTGATGGTGATCGACCTCTTTCAGGTATTCCGTCCACCTCGGATCAAACGGCAGAATTTGGCGTTCCTCCAGGACTAGTGCCCTGAATTTTTCGATTCCTAAGTCATGGACCAAGAACTTGATTCGGGCTCGGTTGCGGTTTTTCTTCTCGCCTAGCCGAGCAAAAACTCTGGCTATCGCTTGGGCTGTGGGCAGAAGTTCTTCTGGAGCAAGAAACGGGTCGAACAATTTGGCTTGGTAAGGAACAGCTCCCAGTCCACCACCAACATACAATTGGAAACCACGTTTTTTCCTGCCGTCTTCGCTTCGAGTGACGGCGATCGCTCCCAAATCGTGTATATTGGTGAGGCCGCAGGCATGCTCCACGCATCCACTAAAAGCAGGTTTAAACTTTCTACCAAAGTTCTGACAATCAGGATGGCCCAACAAGAACTTTGACAAAGCGCCCGCATAAGGCGTAACATCAAAGGCCTCGTCAGGGCAAACCCCCGCATAAGGACAGGCAGTGACATTACGAACGGAGTTCCCACAAGCCTCCCGAGTGGTGATTCCAACTGAT
>QHZP01000193.1:6495-9969 GCA_003224715.1 Acidobacteriota bacterium
CTTCCGCCAAGTCAGCTAAGACCTCAAGCTGTTTGGCATTTAGTCCACCATAAGGAATTTTGATGCGTTGCATCCCCGGAGCATCCCACAACGTATGAGGCCCTTTGGTTTGGTCTGAAGGGTAAGCTAGCCGCTGAACCTTTTTCCCATCATGCCTTTGACCATTATCATAACGCTGGCCATAAACACCTCGTCGCAGCCGAGTTTCAGCAAATAGTCGTTCCTCAACCTTGCCTTGTTTCCTCAAATCAATCTCAGTCTCATAAATATCAATTTCCCGAGACAAAGCTTCAGGCATGTTATGGACAAGTCTTTCTTTCCAAAATGGGTTAGAAGCTTTCATGATTATCACTCCGGGTTTTAAGGCTGGCTCTCCTCTATTCCCGTCTGATAGCAGGAGTAGAAAGAAGGAGCCTCTTGGATTTATTTTATTATGTTGATCGGAAAAGGCAAGATTATTTACCCAGAGCCGAGCGGAGCGGGGTGTCTGAACTCTGTAGAATTTCAATCACTTCCAAAATCCGTTCCAATGAACTAAAGGCGTGAAGAAACCGGCAGCGGAAGGTTGCTGAGGGTTCTTAATCTCCCAAATTACTTCCCTGACTTCGACCCAGGGTCTCATCCAAACGGAACGTAGATGGAGTTAGTTTCTTTTCCAATCAATATGGAGGGATTTGTTAAAGGCAGGAACTACATTTAAGGAAGGAAATTGGTCCCAGGTCGAAGTCAAGGAAACTTTAGAACTCATGTCATCCGAAATTACTTAATTAATTCCTTCAATAAAAGTAATACTCGTCTCAGTGTTCGGTTGAGAGTCCAGAAATACTACTCAGAAAATGATCGGCTAACTTTTTTTAGTACAGCAAGAGATATTCCATAGATCGAGTTTCTCCCAATTGAAATTAATCCTCCTCATTTCAGAGAGTTGTAGTTAGGGTCAGTGATTGACAGGTTGGAAGCCACATGAAAAATTTACGCTTCTGACAGCTAATGATGAAAAAATTATAGGCTGCTCTTTTCAGACTGGAGAGCCAATCAATTAATGGGGAGAAATGATTAGGACGAGAGTTAGGGGATCCTTAGAAGAAGAGAAGGCAAAAACGACCCTTATCCTCTGCTTGGTTAGGTAGAGATGTTGAACCACCTGAAGTCATTGTTCCTGGAAATAGCCTAACCGCACGAAGACTTCTCCGGGCTTGTTTCGCAATTTGACGGTCACTTCTTTGAAATCCTTTTCGGTACTTTTCTTAACTTGGGGGACATAAGACAACGAATACTGATTTTTCAGCTCTTCAACCAACACATCATAGATATTCTTCAGGTCGGTATAGCCGGTGGAGAAAATGATGCGTCCACCATTACGAGCCACTAGATCCAGAAACTCATTCTGGGCATCAATATAAGATAAGAAATACTTGCTGACATTTTGCAGCTTTTCTCGACTGTTCTTGGCCATTTCTCGGAAATGCTGAGATTGCGGGAAGGAATGAATGATGGGATAGACTGTCACTTCTCGCTCCGCTGCCAGGCGCATGACTCGCGCCAGAGATTTGCTGCTGGAGTTGTCTACTCCGTCGCTCAAAATAATGATGGCCTTTTTGCCCTGCACTTTTTCGAACATATTGTCGATCACATACTCCATCGAGTCATAGAGGGCAGTTTTGCCGAAGGTCTTGACGTTCCTTAAGATATTTTGAAAGGACTTCAAATCGTCGGTCCAATCCAAGATCTTGATGGGTTTATGAGCAAAGATTACGGCAGAATATTTGTCCCCGCTCCGGAGATGGCCAGCAAACGTAATGGCGGCATCAATAATATTTTGCAGCACATCATTGACACTGTAGCTGGCATCAACTAGAAACACGACATTTACAGGGACGGTATCTTGCTTGAAATAGCTGATGGGCTGTTCGTCCCCATCTTCCAGCACCAAAAAATCATTGGCCTTCAAATTCGAAATGTAATCCCCTTTTTTGTTTCGGGCGGTGACCAAAATTGACACCGTATCGACATTCACGCCCAGAATCAAACTGTCTTGGGGCCTTTTCAAAACATCCGCGGCAGTGCTCGGGTTGGAGACCTCCGTCGTCGAGGGACTGTCGCGAAAGGCCTGCCCAACCAAGTTTTCACCACAGAGTGGGCCAAGACAAACCAATCCCAGAAAAACCTTCACCACCCACACTCTATCATTTGGCCGATTCATAACTGTTTCTCCTTAGCCCCAGATTGGGTCATCTCCAATCACTCTGGCTCAAAAATTCAGAGACAAGCAAACTCCAAGGCCTGTCACTCCATTCTAAATGTAATCTCAAATAAATACAAAAAGACTGACGCTGCGATGAATAGACCACGATCCCAAATTCAATTGAATACGAGAACGGGCGAACTGCAAAAAATAAGTGTAGGAAATATACCCCCAAAAAATACATGTTGCAATAAAAAGTTGTAGTTGAAAAACGAGGAATCCCGGAATGATGCTACGATACTACAAAGGGTTGAAAATAATCGCTGGAAGGTAATAGATTGGTAATCCGTCCACCAATCGAGCAATTAGTTTCGGAAACTTCTTCACCATGTAGCATCTAAATTCTCATCTTCGAATGGAGAGACGCTTCGATTATGGCACAGTCGCTGACCCATAAGATAAAACTCATAATAGGCGGTCTTGAATTTCAAGCTCAGTTGAACGATTCAAAGACCGCTCGGGCTGTCTGGAAGAAACTTCCATTGACAGAGCGTGGTCAATTCTGGGGTGAGGAGATCTATTTCTCAATTCCAGTCAAAGAGCCACCTGAGAACCCACTGGAGGTCGTTGACAAGGGAACCTTGGCCTATTGGCCACCGGGCAATGCTATGTGTATTTTTTGGGGACCCACTCCGATGAGTCACGGGAAAGAATGTCGTCCTGCAAGTCCAGTTAATGTAATTGGAGAAATCACCAGCGATCTTTCGCTGCTGAAAACGCTCACCAATGCAAATGTCACAGTTGAAAAGGTAGAATGAAGTTCCTGAAAAAACAAAAGGGCCCAGGCCTGCGGCAAGTCGGGTAGAAGTCGGTTACTCCAAGTACATTTGCAAGAACCTTACTATTTCTTTTCGCATCTCCGGTGTTTCCTGGTGGCCCACATCATAGCGCAAGAGCTTCCAGGTCTCGGGGTGACCTGCTTCGCGATAAATCCTGGTTAGCTCTCTTTCAACCCGATCGAGTCCCTCAGGTGGCGTCAACTTGTCAAGAGTTCCTGCCAAGCTGAGATGGGCACGAGGTACGACGAGCGCGTTAATTTGAGAGGTAGTGAAGTATTTGAGGAGTTTGGGGACGTAGTAATAAATACCGTGGCCGCCCAGACCGTTGGAAGCAATTAGAGCATCGAAATCCGTCAAGCAGCAAATATCGATGCAGACTTTCACGCGCGTGTCCAGGGCTGCCACCCACCAAGCCATGGTGCTACCCATGGAAAGCCCAAGCGTGCCAAC
>QHZP01000194.1 GCA_003224715.1 Acidobacteriota bacterium
GGTCTGAGGCTGCTCGCTACGAACTGCCAAAACTGCGACGTCTTCTCTTACTCCACCTTACTTCCCTGCCACCGGTATGCTTTGGAGGGCTTTAGCCCAAGTTGAAGCATGATGCGATACAAGAACTGATCGATGGCGTCATTTATAGATGCAGGGCGGTGATAAAAAGAAGGCATTGCCGGAAAGATCACGCCCCCGGCCAAAGTTACGAGCCGCATGTTCTCAATATGGATCAGGTTGAAGGGCGTATCCCGGAGAACCAAAAATAACTTGCGTCTCTCCTTGAGCGTGACGTCGGCGGCACGTTGGATCAGATCTCTCGAAACTCCGTTGGCAATAGCCCCTAACGTTCCCATCGTGCAGGGGATCACGACCATGGCGTCCACTGGAAAAGATCCGCTGGCAATCTTGGCCCCAATATCGTTGTTGTTGAGAACCTCAATTTTCTCCCGGTCGCTCTGCAGTATTTTCTCCGCCAGATTATTCAGGGTTAAGGTCCTTAGCTCTAGTTCTTCGTTCAGGACCCTAATCCCGGAGGCGGAGGCCACCACATGAATTCTAGAGATGGCTGGTTCGGCAGCTAGATGATTCAGAAAACGATAGGGGTAAACCGCTCCGCTCGCCCCCGTAATGGCTACCGTAATTTCCACGCCAAGCTTCTCCCAATCAATGACGCCAAAATTTAGAGAGCACCCCACGACCCCACAACTTGAGTTTCAATGTTACACTAAATAAGCGAGACGGGACAGGGGTGTTACTGAAGGTCCTCCGGAATCAAAGCTACGCCGGCAGCGGGCATGAAATGCCTGGCTGTGACGAACACGCGCTCCTCTGCTGAATTTGGCAAAAGAGCACAAGATCGTTCCCAGCCCCGCAATAACCCTGCCTGCCTTCAGAGCCGTTTTCGGGTTCATTAAATGTTGGTCTGTCAAAGTAAGGTCGGAAATTGGGAAAGTCTGGAAAATATTTTCCCTTTTCTTTCTAACAACGTCGCTTTACAAAGCTATTTCCCCTGTGGCGGGCTCTAGCTTAAGAATCCTGTTTGCAACTTCTTGAGGTCTGGAGGATGAGCCCTGCGAGGGTTGTTTAGAACCTATCGGTGACGGCGGGTTCTATGGCAGCGTGATTGCAAAACATATTGGAGCGGCTCGAAGAAGAATTATGAGTAAGGTTCCAAACCCGCGCTAAAGCCCGGGGCCAATGCAAAGTGCGAGAATTCAATGCATTGACCGCTACGTCTCCGATTGTTTTGTGAAAGTGCAGGAAGGAATGGAGTTGGAAGCTGAAAGCAGTGGACCTGCAGGTGAGTGACGATGGCTCCGTCTTCCCCAGGACAAGATTAATTTGAAGATGAATTTTGCGCTATGAATAGGTTTATTCCATTTAGCATGACAGAGAGTCTGGCCGAGCAGAAGTTGGATGTCGAAAAACTGAAAACCGAGATCAACGGCACAGACAAGAAGGGTGAGTCCACCTATATCAAGGAGTTTCTTAAGGAATATAGGAGCTACGCGGAGATTAGTTCCTATGATAACCTTTATCGCAGATGCAAGGCAGCCAACATTGTGTGGGTGGGAGATTATCATGCCAATCCAGCCTCACAGCGTTTCCTGATTCGATTGCTGAAAGTCCTCAGAAGCTCGGAGAGGCCGATGATTCTGGGGATGGAAATCGTCTATAAGAAGAATCAGGGAATTCTGGAACAATGGCTGGACGGAGCAGTCTCCGAGAAGGAGTTTCTTAGAAGAATTCGATATGATTCGGAATGGGGGTATGATTGGGAGAACTATCGGGAGATTTTCTTAACAGCTAAAAGTCTCAGGATAGCGGTCAAAGGTCTGGATTGCGAGTTGCGCAAGGATCTGCGAAAGATCCGGAAGCGCGACTTCTGTGTGGCAACAAAGATCATTGAAATCATCCAGCAGAATTCTCAAGCTCAGCTCGTGATTTTTTTTGGAGAATCTCATCTGGCTGAGTCTCATCTGCCTGGCAAAGTTCGGAGCGCCCTCAAAGATGAAGGCCAGGCCCTGGAAGATATTGTGATCGTGCAAAACATGGATTCGATTTATTGGGCCTTAATGCGCCAGAAATACCAGGCCGACGTGGTAAAAATAGAACCAAACAAATTTTGCGTGCTCAATTCGACGCCACTGGAGAAGTACAGATCCTACGAGCGAGCCATCCTGCGCTGGAAACATCAAGACGAAGATCATCCTGAAACCTGACGGTTGCGCTAACTGCCATTGAGAAAAGCTTGCAGTGGTGAAGAGCATGATGGAACACGAAATCAGGACGATTCTCTCGGAGATAAAGAGTGGGAAAAGATCCGTGGACGAGGCCATGGAAAGGCTAAAGCATTTGCCTTTCGAAAACCTCGGATTTGCCAGGATTGACCACCATCGCTCTCTCCGCCAGGGGTTTCCTGAAGTCATTTTTGGGAGGAACAAAACGGTTAAGCAGGTCACGGGTATCGCCAAGCGAATGCTGGCAAACCAACATAATATTCTTATCACCCAAACCGACGAAAAAGTGTTTCGCCAAATTAAGAAGCTCAATGCCAGGGCTAGATTTTATCCGGATTCTAGAGCTATTGTCGTTGTGCGAGATAAAACTATCCACGGCAAGGGCAAGATTCTGGTGGTTTCCGCCGGTACGGCAGATATCCCAGTGGCCGAAGAAGCTCTACTCACTGCTCAGGTGATGGGCAATGATGACGTGGAAGCCGTCTACGACGTTGGGGTGGCTGGGATCCACCGATTGCTGAGTCAACGCGATCTACTCTTGAAAGCACGGGTCATCATTGTAGTGGCTGGCATGGAAGGAGCATTGCCGAGTGTGGTGGGGGGATTGGTCTCGGTTCCGGTGATTGCCGTTCCCACCAGCGTCGGTTATGGAGCGAGCCTGCAGGGGATCGCCGCTCTTTTAGGAATGCTTAATAGCTGTGCTTCGAACGTGACCGTGGTCAATATTGATAACGGTTTTGGGGCTGGCTATGTCGCTAGCTTGATTAACCGCCTTTGAATCCTCTTTGAATCCTATCCCTGACTCACGACCCGTCAAAGCCGTAATGCTCGGTACTAAAGGAGCATTATCCTCTGACTGCCTTCCTTTACTTTAGAAGGGACTTTTGATATTCTCCGTAACTAATAAGCCTAGGAGACAGTTTATGTCGGGACATTCAAAGTGGCACAGTATTAAACACAAGAAAGCTGCTGTTGATGCCAAGCGCGGTAAGATTTTTACCAGCCTAATCAAGGAAATCACAATTGCGGCGCGCATCGGTGGCGGCGATCCGGACGGCAACCCTCGGCTGAGGACCGCAATTTTGGCTGCTAAAGCCGTCAATATGCCCTCTGAAAACATCAAACGCGCCATCCAAAAAGGTACCGGTGAATTACCTGGGCAAAGTTATGAAGACGCAACCTATGAGGGTTATGGTCCGGGTGGTGTGGCCATGCTGGTCGAGGCTGTGACTGACAACAAGAACAGAACGGTTTCCGAAATTCGCCATGTGTTTGCCAAGCACGGGGGCAATTTGGGTGAAAACGGTTGCGTGGCCTGGATGTTTCATAAGAAGGGTTATATTGTGGTGGAGAAAGCGAAGGTCAACGAAGACACTCTTTTAGACATTGTGCTAGAAGCAGGAGCGGAAGATATGAAGGAGAGTGGAGAGACCTTTGAAATCTACACGGCTCCTGAAGCCTTCGAAGTAGTTATCGATGCCTTGAAGAAAAATAATATCGATATTGCCTCGTCTGAAATCTCAATGATCCCGCAGTCTCATACAAAGTTAGAGGGAAAATCGGCCCAGCAAATGATCAAGCTGATGGAAGCGCTGGACGATCACGATGACGTTCAGAAGGTATTCGCTAACTTTGAGATTGAGGATTCCGAATTGGAAGCGGCCGCCTCTTGACTGGCTGCTGAAGGACGTCCCTCGACTTCAGATCGTTATGCGAGTGTTGGGAATTGATTGTGGTTCACGTTGCACGGGATTTGGCATTATTGATAGCGACGAACAACACCACCATCTCGTAGCTTTCGGAACGATCCAGTTCCAGCCGAAAGATCTCTTCAGCCAAAAACTACTCAAGGTCCATAAGGAAATCCACCAACTCATCGTCACTTATTCACCGCAGAGCGCCGCTGTTGAGGACCAATTTTACCTCTCTAATTTCCAAAGCGTGATGAAGCTTGGGCAAGTGAAAGGCGTGGTGATTTTCACTGCCGCGGACGCAGGCATTCCCATCTACGAATATAGTCCCCTACAGATCAAGAGTGCGGTGACAGGTTATGGGCGTGCTGAGAAGAACCAGGTTCAGGTTATGGTGAAAAATATTCTCAAGCTGGCGGATTTTCCCAGACCCCACGATGCCGCTGATGCCTTGGCCTTAGCGATTTGCCATATTCATACCGCCGCCACTTGCCGGAAAATGGAGCAGGCCAAGCATCAAGCTTTCAAAGCGTCCAGAGAGTCCCTCGCCTCATTCAAGTAAATGTCGAGATCTAACACAGCTGCAGCTCCCTTTTGCTTGGTTTGTCTTTTGCTCTCGGTTTCTTTCTTGTTAGCTGGAGACGGCCCGCCCCTTCGGTTTGTATGGCAAAAAAATATTCAAAGAGGTTCCATCGAAGTCTACCGGTTGGAATTGAGTGAAAAAGGGGCGGGCACGTTTCAGTTTAAGAAGAGAGAAGAGGATCCGGTTGAACTTAGCTTTGTGCTGAAACCTTCCACGGTCGACTCTCTTCTGGCTCTCTTTGTCCAGGCCGACTTCTTGAACGAAACTAAGAACTTTGTTAGTCCGCGGAAAGTCGCCGACATGGGAATGAAAACCATTCGGTTGGAAAGCGGTCTTAGATCGAGGGAAATCACTTTTAACTACACTGAAGATAAAATTCTGCAGGAAATTGTGAATTTCTTTGAGAATCTTTGTCAACAGGAGAAGTCTCTGTTTGAAATAGATCTGGCTCTGAAGTACGACCGACTTGGAATTCCCAAGAAGCTGGATGAATTGGAGAGAAGTCTGGTCGCCAAACGCATAGTTGCTCCTGAACGATTTACTCCCGTATTGGAAAAAATATACCAGGATGAAACTCTAATGAACCTGGCTAGAAAAGAGGCTAGAAAGATTCTTTCCAAGATTGAAAAAATGCAGTCTTTTGCAAACTAGCCGAAGGGCTATTCCCCTTGATTTCCCGGCATACCGTGTTCGGCGTTGACCTCATCGTTGTGCGCAAATTCAGCCAGAAGGTGAGGACAAGGACTAGACCGGACAGCGCTTCTTCATGAAACTGACGGCCAACCAGGCGCAGAGGCTCGCACAGGACATGACAACACTTTGCCGATGTTCGGCTTAGCGCCTAACCGGCTCCTTCCGAAACCAGTATTTCATTGACAACTTTCCAAAAGGTCTTACCATCTAAGTAGTTAGTTTCATGTGTATCTCCGTCTTCTCAAGGGGGGCAATATGCGCACCAGGTTAGCCGTTGCCATTTGTCTTTTGCTCTTTTCACCAAGTATAGGGGTTGTGGCGCAAGATCAATCCCCATCACGAGTGGTTCGAGCCAGTTTGGTCGAGGGAGATGTGACTTATTTGAGATCCGACCTGGACAGGTGGGTTGACCTCGGCGTTAACACTCCGATTCTCGAAGGGGACAAGATTTGGTTGGGGCGCGATGGGCGTGCCGAAATTGAGTTTGAAGACGGTAGCACGGTGCGTCTAGCGCAGAATTCGGTCATTGAGTTCACGCGCCTCGGCCCGTATGATGCATCTCGGCAAGTTGAAATCCAGTTTAATAAAGGGTTGGCCACGTTTGAAGTTATTTCCAGCGAGGGAGCTTTTACGGTGGTCACGCCGTTTTTTTCTGCGAGGGTTACCAGGTCAGCTAACTTCAGGGTGGAAGTCAACTCAGACGACTCCGGACGTGTGGTTGTTTTCGAGGGGAGGACTGAGATAGAGAGTCGGGCAGGGAGTCTTTCTCTGGACAAAGGGGAAACCGTCAGCTTCCTAAGCAGCGACCCGGACCGATACTATCTTGGGACCAACTATGAACCGGACGATTGGGACCGCTGGAATTCCGAGCGCGACGATTTCCTGGTCAGCGCCAGGACTAATTCCCACTTGTC
>QHZP01000195.1 GCA_003224715.1 Acidobacteriota bacterium
ATTTGTGCCTGGAGCCATCACTGCCAGGTCCGCCGACAATAAGATAAAGAACCCCGCCGAGGCAGCGCGGGCACCACTGGGTCCGACAAAGGCGATAACTGGAACTTTGGACACTAGAATCTTCTCGATGATTTGCCTCATCGACTGATCTAATCCGCCGGGCGTACTCAGCCGTAAGATCACGGCATTTGCTTTCTCTGCTTCCGCCTGAGAAATTCCTTTGATGGCATATTCCGCAACAATTGGCTGAATAACATCATTGATTTGAACGGTGATGATCGCTCCAGACAAGGTCTGGGCAGATAAAAAGACAGAAATAACAGATGCTAATCTAACGATGTGCTTCATAACCCGATTCTTTTATTGCCGGGCGCTCAGTTTGTTGCCGTGAACTGCATGGACCTTCAGCTGGAGTTGACGGAAGCTAGACTCGTCACAGTTGGACTGAATTCGAAATAGGTCCGGAATCTGCTTTCGAGTCTCCCAGCCTTCAACTTTCGAGTTCAACTGTCTGGCAAGCGTCCAGGCAGTATTGGCTTCTGTGAATTTCCCAATGGCTTGGAGGCACTTGTGAAGCAGGTAGTGAGCTTCTGCATCTCTTTCATCTCTGAGAAGGGCTTCTTTGAGGTTCTTAACTGCTCCGGCAAAGTTCCCTGTCTTCCAAAGGTGATAGGCCAGATTGAAGTAGTAATCTGCCACGGCGGGATCACTTTCCAGTGCCTTCTCAAAAGCACGCGTGGCTTTATCGTTCATACCACGAAGGCTCATGGCCACGCCCAAGTTGGTGTAAACCTCATTGAGGGGCATGTCTTGGCTCAACTGCTCAAATTCAATCGCTGCCTTCTCATAATCTTTGAGGTAAAGGTAATTGAGCCCTAACATGAAACGGGCCTCTGGGAATTCCTTGTCGAGCTTGACCAATTTTTGTAGCCAGAGTGAAGAAGTGGCGTAGTCTTTGTCCTGGTGATAAATCTTACCGAGTTGAAATATTGCCTTCGAATAGTTCGGATGAGCCTTATCCGCCTGGCGAAAAAAGCGGATTTGCTTAGGTCTGTCTGGTTCGAGGAGCCCTCGGATGTAATTCTCCAGGGCAATATTGGGAATTGCCGAAAAGCGGGCAGTAAAGGAATCGCGGCTCAATGGAAAGGACGGATCTGTGGATTTGACTATCTGCCAGGCCAGCCGACTGCAGATTTGCTGTAAATCCACCAAGCCGCCCTCCTCTCCAAGGGGAGTGCTGAGTGTGTTTTTGTGCAAATCCAAAACCGAGGCAGATGTCCGAAGCCTGTTTCCATCAGAATTAAAATCTCCTAATACCAGGAGATCTGAGTCCAACTCCTGACCAATTTTAATCAAAGAGGCCTTAGACAGTAGATTCGAATAAGGGATTCCTATGCGCTCAAAAGCAATGAGGCGTTCTTCCCGCCCCAACACATTCAGACTCGGCCATCGCAAACGATCTTGTAATAGCTCAGGAAAGCTTTCACTAATCCATCGAAGACTGTGGTTCCTGGACAAATTAGCAAAAGGCAACACCGCCACAGTCTGCATGGCACCAAGCAAATGAAGGTTCACTAGCAAAGCCAAGCCGAGGCAAATAAAGAGCCTTTTCATGCACAAGCCATATGTCCTTGACGGTATTGAGACGTTCAAAAGATCACAGGGTTTAGACTGAAGCTGCCGATTATATCAAAGCCCCAGAACGGGCGATACAAAAACTTCGGCCCCCTTGAATCATAGGAATCTTGCGGAATTTTGAACTTTCTTCAGCCAACTCTCGTTCTTTATGCTTGAAAAGTAAGGTAGGTACACTATAATGCAGCATTTCCAACAGGAGATCAAGATGAGTATTAATCATCCTAAGTCAAGGTCCATCGTAGGCCCGTTCGTTCTCATCGCCGTTGGAGTTTTGTTTTTGATTCACAATCTCACCGGTTTTAATATTTTCCGTGTGATCGGGCGCTACTGGCCTTTGATACTCATCGTTCTTGGTATAACCAAACTTGTTGAGTATTTTCGCCTTAACAAACATGCCTCAGGATAAATGCTCCAGCCTCGTTCTAAGGCTCGGCTGGTTGGGCTTAAAGATTTGCTCTGCTATTGCCTGGGCATGGTTTATCCATGCAGCTTTCCCTCCTGGTCAATCTTTTTGGCCAAGTCAAAATCTTTTTGAGTTATTCCATCCTCGCTGTGGGTTGAGAGCGTCAGGATCACCCTGCGATAATTAATAAGTATGTCCGGGTGATGATCGGCCTCCTCAGCCAGGTCTGCAACTTTGTTAACGAACCTTATGGCGTCGACGAACGAAGGTAATTCATATTCCTTGCGGATCGACTTGCCTTGCAGTTTCCAACCCGCAAGGCTTTTCAGTCTTTCGACAATTTCCTCCCCAGAAAATTTCCCCATTGCACCTCCTCCATTTGATCAACAACTCTTAAGCCCGAAGCAGCATAAGGCTGGCACGAACCCATCCGCTCTTTCTCTTCCCTAGATCACTTTCTTTGCCTCTTGCCAAAGACCTTCCATTTCCTCGATATTACTATCCCCAAAATGCTTTCCCGCCTTCCTTAGACTCGACTCGATATATTGAAACCTTTGGGCAAACTTGCGATTGGTTTTGCGCAAGGCCGTTTCAGGATCTATCTTCAAGAATCGAGCGATATTTACCGCCACAAAGAGCAAGTCTCCCACTTCTTGCTCTATTTTGGAATCGAAGGATTCTGGTGGTTTCAATTCCAGGGCTTCTCTGAGTTCCTCAATTTCTTCCTGAAGCTTTAGGACAATTTCATCTAAGTGGGACCAATCGAAGCCAACCCGTGCGGCTTTGCTGGTCAATTTGTGGGCAGCCAGCAAGGCAGGCATGGTGGGGACACCTTCCAAGATGGACCGAGTTGAAGATTTGACCAGACCTTGAGATCCTTCTGCCCGTTCCTCTTGTTTTATGATTTCCCAGTTCTTGAGGACCTCTGCTGAACTGGATACTTTAGCCTGGCTAAAAACATGCGGATGGCGGCGGATCATTTTTGCAACAATTTCTTCAACAACGTCATCAATTTGAAATTCACCCTCTGACTCTGCCACCTTTGCCAGAAAAACAATTTGGAATAATAGATCTCCCAACTCCCTACAAAGTTCCTGGCGAGTCCCCGAATCCAAGGCCTCGAGTACTTCATAAGCCTCTTCTAAAAGCATGGGTTTAAGCGTATCGAATGTCTGCTCGCGATCCCATGGACAACCCTCCGGCCCTCTCAATCGATCCACCAGAGCAACCAATTCAGCAAACTTTCCTCCTTTCATTACGGGAAATCCCCTTTCCTCTCTTCGACAAGCTAGGAGCGAGAAAACTTCCTCTCCATTTCGAATACTACCCGGTCTCCGCCTTTGCGCTTCGCCAAGTACATCAGTTTGTCCGCAGATTCGATGAACTCTTTGTCCTCTATACCGTGGGCATATTCCACGATACCTGCACTAATGCTGATTTCGCCGCTGAATTCCTCGCGGATGGTCTTGCGCAGTCGTTCGACCAGAGACGCAGCCTGTTCCAAACGGGTGTCAGGCAAAAGAAGGATGAATTCATCCCCCCCATAACGGAAAGCCGTATCAATTCTGGCACGAATGGTTTTTGAAACAATGACACCCACCGACTTTAAGATCTTATCACCCATCAGGTGGCCATGACTGTCGTTGTAGGTCTTAAATTTATCCAAATCAAAAATGCACAGGGAAAAACATGTGACCCGCCGACTGGCTCGTTCGATTTCTCTTTTCAGCTGCTCAAAAAGATATCTCTGGTTATACAAGCCGGTGAGATCGTCCGTCACGGTGAGCTGCTTTAACTTGCTTTCCAATTCAACTCGCGGAGTAACGTCAGTTAAGATGATGAGAAACCCCACAAACAGGTCGGCTGCCGGCTCAATGGGACGAATTATGATGTGAGCCCAAAATGATTTTTTGTCGGGCCGGGAAATTTTCAATTCATCTTCCCATCCCTCTCGCTTATTTCTTTTGTTCAGCGTTTTAAAAACGGAGCGAGTTCGCTTGCTCTGAATAACCTCGCTAATTTCCTTTCCCGCCGCTTCTGTGGCAGAGAGCCCCAATAACCGCTCAGAACCTGAATTGAAAGTGATGATCTTCCCGTTCTGGTCAATTGAAATGATGGAAGTATCCTCGGCTGAATTCAGCACAAGCTCAAGATAGATTTTCGATTTGCGGATTTGCTCGAATAGCGTGGCATTTTTCAAAGCCAAAGAAATTTGGGAAGCTACCGCTTCAATGACGATTCTTTCATCTTCAGTGAATTTGTGAGATACGGTTTCTTCGATGTTAAGCACTCCGTAAATTTCGCCCTCCGATTTCAATGGGACCGCAAGTTCTACCCAGGTGTCCTCGAAGACCTTGACATAGTCCGGATCGCTTCTGACATTGTTAAGTAAAATCGTCTGACCCGTGCGTGCCACTCGTCCCACAATTCCTTCCTCCACGCGGAGACTTACAGGTTTGAAATCACTGAAAAGATCGTATTCGTGGTATTTCGTGCGAACCAAGGAACTCCTGCTTTCATCAAAGCAAAAGATGTCAATATACTTGTATTTGAAGTAGTCCCTTAGCAAGTAGATCGCCTTGGTCAAGAGCTTTTCTGCGAGCAGAGAGGAATTCAATTGCTTTCCGATGTGATTAATTATTTCTAATTGTCGGGAACGCCGGAGTTCCAACTCAAGGAGGCGAGCGTTGTCGACAGCAACCGCAGTCTGGTCGGCGATTGGGCTCAAAAACTCCAGATCCTGTTGGTTGTATGCAAAAGGAACCCGACTTCCAAAAAAAAGAATACCTACCAACTGATCTTTACTAATCAAAGGAACTAAACTACAGGAGCGAATTCCGTGCAATAGATTAGAATCTATCACCTTCATCTCTGGATCATTGTAAACATCCGAGACAATGATGGGAATCCGCTTTAATGCCAAGCTTGAAAAGGGAGGTTGTTCCAAGGAAAATCTTTCCCGATTGTGCGGACTTAGTTTGTGGTCCACCACAACCGCAAAGAGGTCCACAAAAAGTTCTTGACGGTCGACCAGCGCCAGAGCTGCATTATCAAAGTCTACAAATTCGCGAGTCTGGTTGATGATAATTTGAAAGATTTCATCGAGCTTGAGGGTTGAAGAGACCGCTTTGGCGATGGACGCCACCGCGCTAATCCTCCGGTTCTGAATTCGCTGCATTGTTTCTAGTTGACGCTTTTCAATGGCACGACGGATCGAGACTTTAAAGCTATCAAGATCGAAGGGTTTCAAGATATAGTCATAAGCCCCATGCTTCAGCGCCTTTACCGCAGCATCCACAGAACCCAACCCGGTTAAAACGATTACAGGAATATTAAGCTGCTCGCGATCGACAAAGTCCAAGATGTCATAACCGTTGAGCCCTTCCATAACCAGGTCCGTGATGATTAAGTCAAAGGGTTTGCCGCCGAGCTCCTGCAAGGCAACCTCTCCACTGTTGGCAATGGAGACTTCATAACCCAGACGCGACAACAGCATGCGCAAACTCTCCGCCATCCCAATTTCGTCATCTACAACTAGTAACCTCCACTTGGCAGGGTGGGCCCTCGTTCCAAATGGTATGGGAACTTGTTCCATCGAATCTGCTCCTTCACTGCTCAAGTGAAATTCTTGTCACATTGCGGTGTGACAAGAATCGAGTTTAAAGCTAACGCTTTTTTTCTAAATTTGAGTTTGGATGG
>QHZP01000220.1 GCA_003224715.1 Acidobacteriota bacterium
TCGGGCAATCCGGATTCCTTCGTTGGAGGGATCGAAGCCGGTTACCTCCCAGCCCTGTGCCGCCAGAAAAATCGAGTTCCGGCCCTGACCCATGCCAACATCCAGGGCTTTGCCAGGCCTCCGTCCTTCCACGGCGCTTACCACAAGCGCGGTTGGCGTTTGCATGAAGATGGGATTGTTACCCGCATACACCTTGTTCCACAAAAGCTCTACACCCTTGTGGCGCGTAAAGATGAACTTCGAGATGACTCCCATCCGATGTTGCGCTTCGACAGCGGGTACACCGTCGCGAATCAGGTTTTCCTTGTAGGTTCGAATCAGCTCAACAGGCTTGCTGTTGGGTTGTTGCACGTCAAGCCAACCAAGGAATGCTTTCCAGATTGCTTCATCGCCACTCGGCGTTTGGGCAAGCGCCAAACAGGCGCTGCAAACCCAAAGTGACACGAGCACAGGCAATCGCGATACTCTTTCGCTCATCACGCGTAACCCCTACTCATATCGCAGTGCCACCACAGGATCGACCTTCATCGCCCGTCGGGCCGGGATGTAGCAGGCCAGCAAGCCTATTAAGACGAGGATCAGCGGAGCAACCGTGAAGGTGACCAAGTCGTATGCGCCCACGCCGAACAACAAACTTGACATCAGGCGTGCCAGCATCAAGGCTCCCGCTGAGCCAGTGAGCACTCCAACCAGAACCGAGGTCATCCCTTGGCCGACAACAAGCCCGAGTACGTCAATATACTGCGCACCCAGAGTGACGCGGATCCCGATCTCCTGCGTGCGTTGCGTAACCGCGTAAGTGACGACACCGTAGATCCCCACCATGGCCAGTAACAAAGCTAGAGCAGCGAAAACACTCATTAAGGACATCGAGAGGCGTCGAGGGGCCAATGAACTTGACAAGACCTGATCAATGCTTCGAATCTCGTGCACAGGTTGTTCTGGGTCCACGGCTAGCACCTCGTGTCGTACCGCCGAGCCGAGGCTCAATGGGTCGCCCCTAGTGCGCACCAGCAACGTCATTCGAGGCGATACGTCCATTTGATACAGGGTTGGCTCTACTTCTTTGTCCAAGCCGAGTTCTTTGATGTCTGCTACTACCCCAACAATGTGGATCGCTTTGGGCTCGCGAGCCATGACATCAAGCAAGAGTCGCCTGCCAACCGGATCTTGGTCCCGAAAGAAGCGCTGGGCCAGCGTTTCATTAATGAGGTAATGAGGTTTCCCCCCGTCTGCCTCATCAAGTAACCGACCCTGGCGAAGAGCAATCCCCATGACCCGAAAGTAGTCAGAACTCGCCCACCTGATCTGGGCAACTGGGAACCTGCCGGGGTCGGGGGTCGGCCTCCCTTCGATCCAAAACCGGGTAGCAAACCGCAAACGCTCTGAAAGTTCAAGACTCATTGGATGGCTGTTGATCACACTGACTCCCTCAACACCCGGCAAGACACGGATTCTAGGAAAGAGGCGTTGCTGGAAGAAGCGCTCGGCTTGCTCCCAGCCGTACTTCGTGCTTGGAAGGGAGATCTGCATTGTTAGAATGCTCTTGGTTCGGAATCCTGGGTCAACCTTTAACAACTGTTGGAAACTGCGGACGAGCAGGCCCGTGCCCACTAGGACCACTGTTGCAAGCGTGACTTCGGCTGCTGTTACCATGTTGAGTCCACGCCCGCTTCCAGAAGCAACCGAAGCCCGACCCTTTCCTTCCTTGAGTGAGCGACTAAGATCACATGCCGAAGAAGCTCGGAAGGCCGGCACAAGGCCAAGGAGGACACCAGTGAAGGCCGTGGCACCAAAGGCAAAGCAGAGCGCGCCCCAACTTAGATCAATCTGGCCTGCCCTCGGCAGTCGACCAGCGGCCATGGCTCGCAGCAAAGGCACACTCCAATACGCTAGCAACAAGCCCAACCCGGCTCCCGGCAGCGCGAGCGCCATACTTTCAGTCAGAAATTGTCTTATGAGCCTTCCTCGCCCTGCACCGAGGGCGGTGCGAATTGCCACTTCTTTCTTTCGTAGCGTAGCTCTCGACAGTAATAAGTTGGCCACATTGGCACATGCAATCAAAAGGATTAGCACAACGGCACCGAGAAGCAGGAAGAGAGGCTTCTGGACATCTCTAACTGAGTCCTTGAGCAGGGGAACAACAGAGGCGCCAATCGTTCCGTTGGTAGCAGGATAAGCCTGCTGGAGCTGCCTGGCGATAGTTCCCATCTCGGTCTGAGCCTGTCGTAAGGTGGACTCCTGCCTGAGTCGAGCTACTACCTCTAAGGGGTGATAGACTCGGCTCGTCCGAACCTCTGCCTCCATGAGTGAGAGGGGCAGGAAAACATCGGCCCAAACGGGAAATGCTTGGTCCGGTGCAACAATACCTACAACTGTAAAACTGTCGAGGTCCAAAGCAATGGCTTTGCCCAGAATGGATGGATCTGCTCCAAAACGGCGCTGCCAAAGAGCGTGACTCAACATCGCTACGCGATCATGACCAGATTGACATTCCTCGAGAAGGAAACTTCGCCCGACGGCAGGCTTAACCCCCAACAGAGGGAAGAGATTTTCTGACACCATCGTGGCTTGAAGCTGCTCCGGTTCCCCACGTCCCGTGAGCACGACCTTGTTCACCGCCTCGAAGGAATAAGCTGCCATCTGCTCGAAGCCCTGGCTTTGCCTCTGCCAGTCAAGAAAGTCAGGAACTGTCACCTGCAGCTTCCGAATTTCCGGATGCGACTCCCAGACCATCACCAGACGATCGGGATCTCGAAACGGAAGCGGGCGTAGGAGCACAGCGTACACCACACTGAAGACTGCTGTGACGCCACCGATGCCAAGTGCCAAGGTCAGCAAGGCTACAACTGTGAAGCCACGACTCTTCAGTAGCATGCGAACGCTGTAACGGAGGTCATTAAGCATAGTGGTTAGTGGTCAGTGGTTCCTGGCCAGTCATTTGCCGATTGCCGGTTATTCATTCAGGGAGAGTTGTGTTACTTGTTACTCGTCACTCAACACCTGTCACTGCTTCATTCGTATCGCAGCGCAACCATTGGATCAACCTTCGTAGCCTGTCGGGCGGGGAGGTAACAGGCCAGCAATGCCACACCCGTAAGTACTATTGCGATGGCCGCGAACGTGCCTGGATCTGTGGGACTTATTCCATACAGCAAATTAGTTAGAACTCGGGTTGACCCGTAAGCGCCAGCCAGGCCTACCACAAGGCCAATCAAGGCAGGGCGCATCCCCTCGAAAATCACAAGCTTCAACACATCCCGTCTCTGTGCGCCAAGTGCTACGCGAACTCCGATATCATGGGTGCGCTGTCTAACTGCGAAAGAGATCACGCCATAGATCCCCAGGGCCGCCAAGAACAGGGCGACAGCTGCAACAACCTGAAGCAGCCACATGCAAAAGCGTTTGGGCTTCAAGGAATCACCGACAAGTTGCTGTAGCGTACTGATCTTATAGATAGGCTGGTCCTTATCCGCGGCCCACACTACCTTGGACACGACATCGGTCAAGCCTGTATTCTGAGAAGCGGCTCGTACCAACAAGGTCATTCCCCGCGCCGGATATTGCAAATAGGTCCGATAGATTTGTGGTCTGGGGTCAGATTCCAATCCCCCGTCTTTAACATCTCCCACTATGCCAATGATTGAATACCAGGGACCGTCTGACTCTGGGTTCCCGAGTTTAACTC
>QHZP01000221.1 GCA_003224715.1 Acidobacteriota bacterium
CCTGACAATCAATGCCAATCGCCTCCGCATGAAACATGGGGATATAGGGAAGGGCTTGGACGAGTAGGTCCATGCATACCCAAGCGAGCAAACATCCGGCGCCACCACCCAGCAAGGAAAGGGGAATGCCTTCGATGAGCAACTGGCGGACGAGCCCCGTGCGGCTGGCTCCGAGCGCCATGCGAACTGCGATTTCCTTCCGTCGAGCGGTTGCACGGACAAGCAGTAAGTTGGCAACATTGGCGCAAGCAATGAGCAGGACCAAGCTGACAGCCGAGAGCAATACGAGCAAGGAGAGACGGATATTTTTCACGCTAACATAAAACTCCCGGATCGGGCGAACCATCACTCCCCAACCAGTATTCGTCTTTGGATATTCTCTCTCTAATCTGCGGGCGATCGTCTCCATCTGGGTCCGAGCTCCTCCCAGCGTCACTTCTGGTTTGAGCGACGCAAATACCATAAGAGCGTGCGACTGAGGATCACGTTGTGTGGGATCCAGCACCAATGGCGCCCACAATTCAAAGCTTTTGGACGCAAACTGAAAACTGGGGGGCAAAACCCCAATCACCGTAAAGTGTTTGTCATCGAGCGTGAGCACCTGCCCGACGATTGCAGGGTCCGAACCAAAGCGGCGTTGCCAGAAGCCGTGACTCAACACGACGACTTGGTGCTGTCCGAGTTGATCCTCTGTGGATAGAAAAGTACGCCCCAAGAAGGCTTGAACACCGAGCATCGAGAAAAAGTTGGTAGTCACAGAGGCCCCATGCAAATGCTCTGGCTGTCCTGCGCCAGTTAGAATCGGGTACCAGTCGCGAGCGGCAGTCATTTCCTGAAAGACCCGATTCTGGTTCCTCCAGTCCACAAAGTTGGCAGGAGCAACGGTCAACCAATCAAACCCCTTGAACATTTTGCTTTCCAAGACGATGACGAGTCGGTTTGAGTCCTTGAAAGATAAGGGACGAAGCAGGACGGGATTGATGACGCTGATGAATGCCGTGGTGGCACCGATGCCAAGGGCCAACGTCAGCACCGCGATGGCGGTAAAGCCGGGACACTTTAAAAGGGTTCGAATACCATAACGAAGATCATTTAGCATAGTGATCAGTGGTTAGTG
>QHZP01000222.1 GCA_003224715.1 Acidobacteriota bacterium
AATCCTTGACGACCCTCGCTCGCCCCGTGTTCCCCGTGGGTTTGCACTCTCTACAAATACCGAATTTAGACAGTCATGCCCAAGAGAGTTCACCTGTGGCGGGCACTGCTGGCTTTTCTGCGAGGCAAGTCGATGACCTATGCCGCCGCCTTTGCCTATCACACCTTGTTTTCCTTTTTCCCTCTGATTCTCATACTTCTCAGTATTAGCGGCGTATTGATTCGCCAATGCCATCTTCAAACTCCTGTTATTGAGTCAGTCAAATTGTATCTTCCCGTGGGCGCCGATTTTGTGGAAGACAATCTCCGGACCATCATGGCTTCGTCAGGAAGAATCTCTCTGGTGGCTTTGCTCCTGCTCATGTGGACAGCTACTGGAGCCTTCGTTCCGCTCGAGCTGGCTCTCAACCGGGCCTGGGGCGTTAAGAGAGAGCGCGGATTTTTGCACAAGAGATTGGTAGCCGCGCTGATGGCCTTGCTTTGTGGATACCTCGTCCTGGCTTCAATTTTCGCTACCACCCTGCTGGGCAGGATCGATCGTCTAATACACGGCTTCACCAGCACTCAATGGCTCTCCACAACGGCGGAACTGGCTATTGAAATTCTGGTGGTGCTGGTCACCTTTCTATTGGCAGTCCTGATGTTTTCTCTGGTTTACAAGTTTGTTCCCTATACCAAGGTCCGATTTTCCCAGGTGATGCCCGCGGCAGTATTGGCGGCCCTCACCTGGGAAATCGCCAAATATGGCTTTACCTTCTTCTTGCGTTACTCCAGCTATCAGAATGTCTACGGATCCATTGCCACCATCATCGCCGTTCTCACCTGGGTTTACCTTTCAGCCGGCATCTTGCTTTTTTTCGCAGAATATTCCGCCCAAATGCAAGGCCGGAAGAGACGATGAAATAACTCACGTCTTGGGGTTGATGACTGCACACAAGTGGTGTTTGTGGACCACAGGAAGACGGGGGAGCGGGCCATTGCGTCTCTTTTGACCGTCCTAGCTAGTTTGATCTTCGGGTGGCTAGCTACGCGGGTGGGGCAATGGGCAGCCGTAAGGTCAATGTCGTCCCTTTGCCAAGTTCACTCCGGACGTCGATCGACCCGTGATGGTTCTCGATGATGCGGTAAGTAATGGACAGGCCTAGGCCGAGCCCCACGCTCACTCCCTTGGTGGTAAAGCCCGGATCGAATATCCGATCGAGATGCTCGGGCTTGATACCAGCTCCGGTGTCGGCTACCTCGATCACCGCCTGGGCTCCATCCTGACGAGTGGTAATTGTGATCGTTCCTGTTTCTTTAATGGCCTGTGCAGCATTTGTCAGCAGGTTTACGAAAGCCTGGTTGATCTGACTCGCATAACAGTGTACCTGGGGCAATTCCCCATAGTGCTTGACGACTTCGATCCGATCTTTTGTCAGATGGTTGATCAGTGTGAGCGTACTGTCCAGCCCCTCGTGCAGGTCCACCAACTCCAGCTCAGGCTCATCGAGACGCGCGAAGTTCTTCAGCGATTGGATAACCTTTATGACGCGCTCGGTCGCTTCCAGCGTTACCCGATTGATGTCGTCAAAGATCTTAAATGCGCGGTTCAGTCGAGGCTGGTCGCGGAGCTTTTCAGGAAATGCCGGGTGGTGCAGGATGTCTCGAATGACGCCGATGGCCCGGCGTTCCACATCAGCATTGGAGTGAATCGCACCAATCGGGGTGTTGATCTCGTGTGCAATCCCTGCGGCCAGCATGCCGAGGGAGGCCATCTTGCTGGATTGCACCAGTTGCACCTGGGTCTCGCGTAGCTCGCGATTGGTCTGCTCGAGTTCTCGGGTGCGGTCACGTACCCGGTCTTCCAGGGTTTCGTTCAACTCCTTCAAGCGATCATGTGCCTCAGCCAATTCACTGCGGCGCTCCTCCGCGGAGCGATACAGAAGTGCGTTCTGAATTGCACTGGCCGCCTGATTAGCCACAATGGTAGCAAGTGCCTCGTCGTCATCGCTGAACGTTTTTTGTTCGCGACCTTCGACCGAGAAAACTCCAATGAGCCTGTCTTTGATCATGAGTGGAATGGCGATTTGGCTTTCGGCATCGGGCAGTCCCGGCACCGGAACAATCTCACCAAGCTCACTGGTTCGCCCAGCTTCTTCCATCTGTCTGCGAATTGTTGAGAAGTAGGCACGTTGCGCCCGCAAATTGTTAACACGCATTAGCCTCCGCCGTTTTGCGACCGTGCCGATCACCCCAGTGCCCACAGTAACCGTTCCACCGAGAGGCTGATCTTCATACCCATGGCACGCCACCACCCGCAACCTGTCAGAATCTCCGAGTAGGAGAATAATCGAATGGCGAAACCCGAAGAACTCATCCATTGTACCCAGAACAATGTCGTAGATCTGATCCAGGTCGAGCGTTGAATTGATATTCAGCGCGAGATGCCTAAGAACATGAACCTCCGCCGTTTTTTGAGCGAGCTTTTCAACCAGACCTTCGTTGCTTGGTATATCCTGTGTCGCCATCGGTTACTCCCTGGGGGAGGCTGGAGCCAGGCTTACCTTCTTGGAGGATTTGACCCGGTAAATGTCCGCTGCCCTCAGTTTGAAGATGCCCGACATGCCGGTCGCTGATGCAATAGCTTCGATCTGCATATCCATCTCATCAAAGATCGGCCCTTCCGTCTCTGAATGATCATATTCAACATCAAGAATCCATTTGGTGTTGCCTTCCAGATCGTTCAGTGCGACACACGCCTGCGGGTTCTCCCGCACATTGCGAATGGTTTTGTTGAAAAACTGAAAGGAAAGAGCGATGTGGGTCTTATCGACGTAGTACACTTGGGATATGATTGTCGTGTTCGGGATGCCGTCAGCCGAACAGGTTACGACGATGGCTGGAATCCCGTTTTGCATGACGGGCTGGATTTGATCAGGAAGCTCAACTGCGTTCATCATTCCTCCTCCGGCGGAACGAGCCTGTGGCCGGCGCCGGGTCCAGGTGTTTGAAGAAAGATTTCTCGTACGGTGAACCGGATGACGAGGCTCGGTCGAGAGATGTATGCCCGACACATCTCTTGCGGAAGCCCGAATACCTGGTTGACGACTTTGGCAAACCGTGCTTTGACCCGCTCGTGGGCAGCCATGTCGGCCTCATTGGGTCGTGCGGAGCCAACATAATCACCCTTGAACTGATACGTCTCGTGTGATCCGATCTGTTCGATGGTGAGCGAGAACTGCCGGTTGTTTTCGAGCGAACTGATCAGATCGGCAAAGGCTTGAGGAATGGAACACCGAATGGTTCTTTTGTTTGGTTCTACATCCCATCCCGACACATAATGAATAGCTGGGATGAGATTCGCATCCCGCGTTCCGCTTACAGCCACTGTCCCTTCGTCCTCCAGAAACGCCAGAATCTTACCTGGAATCATGCTTCCCTCCTTCATGGAGAGAGTACAGCAAATTGATGTAATTTGATCTAATATTTTGTTAAGTTGTAGCCACACTTTTTTGTTCACTCAGGAGAATGAGAGATGGTTCAAAGGGACATGAACATCGCCCTGATTGGTTACGGGAAAATGGGACATGAAGTGGAACAGTTGGCTTTGAGCAAGGGGCATAGAATCGTTGCCAGGTGCGATCCCGCTTCTCGCGGGCAAGCTCACGTTGCCATCAGTCAAGAGGTCTTGCAAGATGCCGATGTGTGCATCGAATTTACGCATCCACAGGCGGTCTTGGAAAATATTCGAAAGATTGCAGCCCTGAAGAAACCCCTGGTGGTGGGGACTACGGGTTGGTACGAACGCCTGTCAGAAGCTGAATCCATCGTCAAGCAAAATGGCATCGGGTTGGTCTATGCTCCGAATTTCTCTCTGGGTGTCAACCTTTTTTATCAAATTGCCGAAAAAGCGGCCGAACTGTTCAATCATTTCGATGAGTACGACGTGTTTGGTTCCGAAATCCATCATCGTCAGAAGGTGGACAGCCCGAGTGGAACTGCCAAGAAACTAAGCGAGATTGTCTTGAAGAAATTCACTCGGAAAAAGAGGGTGATTAGCCAACCTCTCAGCCGTGCGATTACGGCAGAGGAATTGCACCTGGTTTCCATTCGTGCAGGGCAGTTCCCCGGGATTCATTCGTTGACCTTCGATTCACCTGCCGATACCATTGAACTGACTCACAGCGTTCGATCTCGCAGCGGTTTTGCGGCGGGAGCTCTGCTAGCGGCTGAATGGATTATCTCTCGTCAGGGGTTCTTTACTTTTGAGCAAGTCCTAACTGACTACCTGGCATAAAATCGATATCGTCATCGCGGGGTTTAAGAAGAGAAAGGATTCATCATGAGTGAAAAGATTTTGTTTCGGGGGGCCATGACGGCACTGATTACGCCCTTCGATAAATCGGGCAAAGTGCATGAAGAGCATCTCAAGAAAATTCTTGACCTCCAGATCCGGGGTGGCATTGACGCTATTGTCCCCTGCGGAACCACCGGGGAGGCTTCGACTCTGGAGTATGACGAACATTTTCGCGTTTGTGAGTTGACCACTCAGTATGTGAATAAGCGAGCCCAGGTGATTATCGGCGGAGGTAGCAACAACACCCATCGGGCGATTCAGTTGACCCGCTTTGCCAAGCAGGTTGGGGCCGATGCGGTTCTGTCCGTGGGACCCTATTACAATAAGCCTACACAGGAAGGCCACTATCACCATTTCAAGGCCATTGCGGAGTCGGCCAATATCCCCATCATTGTTTATAACATTCCGGGACGGACTGGGGTCAACATCGAACCTGACACGTTGCTACGACTGGCGGAAATCCCGAACATTGTCGGAGTGAAGGAGGCCTCGGGTAATCTGGATCAGATGATGGTTATCTTAAGGGACCGGCCAAAGAATTTCAGTGTTCTCTCGGGAGACGATTCTCTCTCGCTACCTCTGATTGCGGTGGGCGGCGACGGCTGTATTTCAGTGCTTGCCAATGAAATGCCTACCGAGTTCGCCCGGATGATTCATGCCGCTTTGGAAGGCAACTGGGGACTGGCGCGCGAAATTCATTATAAAACCTATGCACTGATGCGGGCCAATTTCATCGAAACCAACCCGGTCCCGGTCAAGGCTGCGATGGCCATGATGGGTTTGATTGACGAGGTTTACCGGCTCCCATTGGTTCCCATGCAGCCCAAGAATCGCGAGAAGTTGGAAAGAGCCCTGAAGGACCTGAAATTAGTTTAAATCGCCAAGACATGAAGAGCGCAAAGACTAGCCTAGACTTCGAAAAGCTCATCCCACTCCATTTTGCCAGAAAACGGGAAGAGTTGGATGATGAATCTCGTTCTTTGTTTGAGTCATTCATTTCGCAGCTTGACGCCGGGGAGATTCGTGCTGCTGAGAAAACAAAAGGCCGTTGGCAGGTGAATCATTGGGTCAAGCAAGGAATATTATTGGGATTCAAATTGGGGGACAACATCGATTTTTCAATCGATGAAAAATTTCAATTCCGGGATAAGCACACCTATCCTCTGAAAAGCCTCCAGGGCTTTTCTCACAATGTACGCCTGGTTCCAGGCGGTTCTTCCGTGCGGCGCGGAGCGTACCTCGGAAAGAACGTAACGTTGATGCCGCCTACTTACGTCAATGTGGGTGCTTACGTCGACGATGAGACTATGGTTGATTCTCATGCGCTGGTGGGATCGTGCGCGCAGATTGGGAAGCGGGTTCATCTTAGCGCCGGTAGCCAGATTGGGGGCGTTTTAGAGCCCGTGGGGGCGTTGCCGGTTATCATTGAGGACGATGTCTTGATCGGTGGCAATTGCGGAATTTACGAAGGAACCGTCGTGGGGACCAGCGCGGTCATCGGGGCGGGGACGATTATTACGGGTTCGACACCCGTGTATGACCTGGTCCACGGCCAGGTTCTTAAGAAATCTCCCAACAATCCGCTAATCATTCCTGACCATGCCGTGGTTGTGCCCGGAAGCCGGCCTGCCAAAGGGAACTTCGCCTCAAAGCATCAGTTGCAAATTGCTTGCCCAATTATCGCCAAATACCGCGATGACACTACCGATGCCACCACGGCGCTTGAAGAGCTCTTGAGATAAAACCTCTTCCTTAGTAGGCTCTGATTCAGAATAGCAAGAGCCGTGGACGTTTCCGGTCGGATGGCACAAACCCATAATGAAAACAAAACGTAAATTAGCGGTAACCAGAACTTAA
>QHZP01000223.1 GCA_003224715.1 Acidobacteriota bacterium
AAGCTGAACTCGACGCGCTACGGCTGACTCTGGGCGATTTAACGGCCGTCTCCAATAACAAGTGGGCTCAGTACGGGTTTGGCCCCAATATTACCTCGTGGCCTCCCATTGGCAACTCGACCTATCATGGAATGGCATTACAGCTCAACCGTCGTTTCTCACGAGGCTTGTCGCTGATTGGGGCTTACACCTGGAGCCACAATATCGATGACAGCACGGCGACTCACTTTTCGACTGTGCTGACACCTCGTCGCGAGCAGGATTTCCAGAATCTAAGACCGGACAAGGCTTCTTCGGCTCTCGATCGCCGTCATCGGTTTACTGCCAGCGGGATTTGGGAAATTCCCTGGTTTGCCAAAGACTCCAATTGGTTCAAAAAGAATGTCCTGGGTAATGTTGCGTTCGTTGCTTCATACACGGCTGAGTCTCCAGAGTATGCCACAGTGCAAAGCGGCACCGATTCTAACCTTAATGGAGATTCAGCAGGAGATCGAACCATTATCAATCCTAGTGGCGATCCCGACCGAGGAAGCGGTGTCACTGCCCTTAAGAACAGTGCTGGAGATACGGTCGCGTATCTTGCAACCGACGCATCGGCCCGATATATCAAGGCAGGACCCGGTGCCTATGCTAACGCCGGGCGGAACACGCTCCGCATGATAGGTATCAACAATTTTGATATGTCTATCATCAAGCGATTCTCAATTTCTGAAACCAAGAAATTCGAATTGCGAGGAGAGTTTTTCAACGTCGTCAACCATCCCCAGTTCACGCCTGGATATATCGGAACTGTGAGACTGACTCAGAATACCAATACGCGAGCTTTCCTTATTCCAGATAGTGATTCGTTCAACAAACTGACGGAGCAATACTCAAGCAATCCTCGTTCGATTCAGTTCGTGGTCCGATTTATTTTCTAAAGGTTAGCACCGATCCGGACGTGACATCATTCTTTCACCTGGACTCAACAACTGCGATCTGTCGGTCTTCAAGAACACGCACATTTCGCAGAAGAAGCACATCCAGTTCCGTTTTAAGGTGTCTAGCGCTTTCAACCATCGGCAGAGGTCCGGGTAATTATACGCAATTCAACGACAATGCACTTAGCGTCAGCTACGCCAACGTTGACAGCCCGAACTTTTTGAATGACGGTCAGTTTAGCGGTGGAAACCGCACGATTCAATTTGCTCTGAAGTTTACCTCTAGTCTACCATCGGTTAGTCAATTTTCCTCTAATGCCCAGGTAAGAGTTATGGGGAACCCAAACAACGGTTCCCCTTTTTGTATTTCCCAAGCCCGACTTTGGATTGATCGTGCCTAATTCCAGTGTCCTGGGAAAGAGATTTCCTGCCGAGCAGGCTCAGGACAGTAGTGTTGGCACTGACCCAGTGCTGCGCATCACTATTACCTAATTGAAGGAGAAAAAAACTGCATGCCACGAATCAAATCGCTGTTTGCCTTAGTATTCTGCGTCCTCGCCCTGCCGTCCTTCCTTCACGCTCAAACCGCTTCGATTACTGGAACCGTCACCGAACCCAGTGGTGCGGTCGTTCCAGGGGCTACTATCACTGTGCGCCATACCGCCACCAACGCCACGCGCACAATGGAAAGCAACAGTGCGGGAAGCTATCGCATAGAAAACCTGGCGCCCGGTGTTTATGAGCTCTCGGCAGAGAGATCCGGCTTCAAGAAGCTGAGGTACGCCGCGGTTACTTTGACGGTCGCCCAGGTGCTCACGGTCGATTTACGGCTGGAGCTCGGTGAGGTCATCGAAACGCTGGAAGTCAGCGGTCAGGAGATTGCTCCTATTGAGCTCAGCACAGCGCAGCTGAGTAACATCGTGGATTCACGACGGATCACGGATCTGCCGCTCATTACACGCAACCCTTACGAATTGGTTTTGCTTTCTCCTGGCACCCTGGAAAGCAATACCCGTCTGGGAGGGTTTTCCGTCAACGGCTCACGCGAGCGCAACAACAACTTTCTGTTAGACGGGACTGACAACAACGATACCGACGTTCCGGGTGGTGGCAGCGGATTTAGTACTCTGAATCCCAACTCGACCGCCGAATTTCGGGTGATTACGAGCAGCTTCTTGCCTGAATACGGTCGCAACACAGGCGCCATCATTGATATTGTCAGCAAGAGTGGCAGCAACGAGATCCACGGTGACGCCTATTGGTTTGGGCGTTACAATGCCACGGCTGCTCGCGACTTTTTTAATCCAACTTCCGAAACCGAGCACTTCGTTCGCAACCTGTTTGGTTATTCCGCCGGAGGACCTTTAAAAAAGGATAAGACCTTTTGGTTTGTCAACCAGGAGTTTCAACGGTTTCGCACCAGCCGGATTAGCGAGAGCATCGTCCCCACCCCGGAGTTCAAGACAGGAAGGTTTGACTTCAACGGGTTCCCAGTGGACGTGAGCACTCCCACATCGGCCAATAACTTGTTTGGCTTGGAACTGGACCCAACCATCCAAAAGATTCTGGCTTTGTACCCGAACCCAAACGGAGAAAAAGTGGATGATGTGCGCGGCATTTACCGGTTCGCTACTTCCACGAAGGACAACGGAAATAATGTCACTGCCCGGATTGATCATCAGCTGACGCCACGTCACAGCTTGTCAGGCCGTTATACGTATAATGGTGGTGACTTTAAGGACCCCGATGATTTTCTGCCGGGGTTGGGAGGTGAAAGCCTGAATTTTCGCACTCAGAACGTGTCTCTAAGCTTGGCCTCAACCTTCAGCCCTACGTTGATCATCGAATTCCGCTTTGGATACAATCGCGTCAACGTGCCTTTCCATTGCACAGGGATCGACGTCTTTGACAGCTTGGGGCCCAAGGATGCGGTCGGCCGTGGACGCGATTACCCCATGCCGGGCATTTCCGGCTTCGGGTGCCTCCAATTTGGAGACAGCAACGGCCAGGGGCGCGCCACTGGAACTACCCATTTTCGCGACAACTTTACCTGGATTCATGGAAAACACACGTTGAAATTTGGGGGCGACGTTCGTTTGGTCTATTCGAATGGCTTCAGTTCCTTTTTCTCACGCTCCGCCCCAGACTTCAGCATTTTTTCGAATTTTGGAGCGCCCGCAACAACCAGTCTTGATGCCAATAACCTTGATGAGATAGGGTCTACGACGCTACAAAACATGGTCTGGAGCCTTTTCGGGGCAGTGGGTTTCGAAACGCAGTCACAATTCTTCAACAAGTCCGGAGCAAGGACGGCGGACGACTTGCGAGGCTTCCGCCAACGGGAGCTCAACTTCTTCGCTCAGGACTCTTTTAAGATTACTCCGTCCCTTACGTTCAACTACGGGGTGCGTTATCAATTCAACGGGGTGCCTTTCGAGGTCAACAATAATCTTTCGACGCTCTTTGCCAATCCAGCCGGCCCAGCGCCGTTCACGTTCGACATTGTGGGCCCTGGTACGGGGAAGAAGCTCTATGCCAACAATCTGAAGGACTGGGAGCCGCGTATCGGCATTGCTTGGGACCCCTTCAAAAATGGCAAAACCTCGATAAGAGCTGGTTACGGCCTGTTCCACGACCGGGTATTCGGAAACCTGTTGAGTAATTCCTCCACCAATCCGCCTTTCCAACAGGACTACTTCAACATCCCCGCGAATATTCCTTTCGACACAGTAACGACCTTGGCTCTTCCCCCAACTCAGACCGCCTCGGCTAAGGTGGAGGATGGCACTGGCATTGCGCCGGTCCTATTCGATCACAACCTGCGCACGCCGTATAGCCAGAGCTGGAACTTGGGTATTCAGCAAGAGCTGTTTAGCAATCTGACAATAGAAGTGAACTATGTCGGCACAAAAGGGACCAAGATTTTCCGCTCAGTGGATGCCAATCCACCCCAACCTGGTTTGGTTCAGCAGCTCGTCCAGTTCTGTTCAGACCCAAACAATGCCTGCAATGAAGCGGACTTGCAGTTCACGAATCTGCGCTTTGGGAGCGAGTTCGGAGTATTGCCATTCAACGCTGTCCTCAATAATGCTCTGGGAGGAAGCGCGCCAGCGATCATGAATACGACTCAAGCCAACTCGAATTACCATGCTTTCCAGGCTAATGTTACCAGGCGACTTTCGCGCGGACTCCAGATTCAAGGAGCCTACACGTGGTCTCATGCCATCGACGATGCCGGAGATCCGATCGATCCTGCGCAGAATAATCGGAGCCTTCCTCGGGATCCGTTTAATATACGTGCGGAGCGCGGCACTTCGGATTTCGATGTCACTCAGCGATTGGCCATCAACTATATTTGGGAAATCCCGTTCGGTCGCGGCCGGGCATTGCTGAAAGAAGGAGTGATTGGGAAAATCCTGGAGGGTTGGCAAGTCGCGGGAATCACAACGTTCAGCAGCGGTATTCCATTTGATATCTTTGGCAACGTAGATACGGAACATGTGGCTCTGTCTTCGCGGGTGGACTACCTGGGAACAGGCAATCCGGCTAATGCCGTTCCGGACCAGGACCCTCGACTCCAAACCGGCCCTCGAAGAGAGTTCTTTGATATCGCACCGTTTGGCCGCGGCGGCAGTCTAGGCAAGAATCGCTTCCGCGGGCCTGGGGTCAACAATTTTGATGCGGTCATCTCCAAACGTACTAGCCTGGGCGAACGAGTCAAACTCGAGACGCGATTTGAGTTCTACAATGTCTGGAATCGCGTCCATTTCGATCAGCCCGGCAACCTCTTCCAGGACCCTGGCACGTTTGGTGTTTCAACCTCTCAAACAGGGCGCTCAGACGGAACTTCCGGTGCCAGACAGCTCCAGTTCGCAATGAGGCTGATTTTCTAGTTAGTTTCTGTCGCGAAACGCTCCAGGTGGAGCGGGCGCTCCTGCGCACGCTTGTTGAATGCGCGACGGAGCGCGCGCAGATGTGAGGATGAGTTGTCTTCTCTTGACCCATAGCCTTCCAGGACGGCCAGACCGAGGCTTTTTGTTGGAGCTCCATGTCCTCCCACCTTGTTGCCGTTCCAAGACTAAAGATTTGCCAAGGTTCGCGCCTTCGAGAAGGGGCCTGGGCCTTCTGCTCAGTAAGATTCAGTTATGCTACAATTCCAAGCATGGCCAAGCCATCCAGAGCAGAGCTACAGATGGAGTTAAGAGCGTTTTTCAGTCGCCATCGAGAAGTTCGGTTTGCATACCTCTTTGGTTCGCTGGCAAAAGGCACTCGAAATGCGTTAAGCGACCTGGATATTGGGGTGTTTCTGGACAATGAAGCCCTCACCTCGCAACCCTACCCCTATGGATATCGGGCCTACCTGTCAACTGAGCTAATGAATCACCTCCGAGAAAAGCAGGTCGATGTCGTTATTCTAAATCAAGCCACACCCCTTATTAAGTTTCAGGTGGTCCGATACGGTCTGCCAGTGTACGAGGTTGACCACCAGGAAAGAATACGGTTTCACGCAAATGCTTTTTCTCGGTACTTTGATTTGCTGCCCCTGTTGAAAGTTCATCTCTCCCGCCAGATTTTCGGTTGAAGTTTATGGTCGATGAAGTGACCATCAGGAAACGACTTGTGGAGTTACGCAAAAACGTCGGCGTTTTGCGAAGACTGAGATCTCTGAAATTCGAGGAGTTCTCTTCGAGTGCCGAAAAAATCTGGTCCTGCGAACATGGCTTGCAGATCTCGATCCAAATCATCCTCGATATTGGAAACCAACTGTTAGCAGAGCGGGAGGAAAACGACATCAGTGATTATGCAGATGTCATCGCAGGGCTTGGTGCGGCAGGCATTCTGCCAAAGGATTTCAGTCAGAAGATCAAGCAAATGGCTGGGTTTCGAAACATTCTGGTTCACGAATATACCGAGATTGACTTGAAAGAAGTCTATCGAGTGCAAGAGAATCTTTCCGATTTCGAAACCTTTGGCAAATGCATTGAGGCTTATCTAGCCGCAGACAAATCCTAGGAGCCCTGCCTCAGACCAGCCAGTGTATCGTTCTGTCGCAAGATAACCGAATGTTCGATCTTCATCCCTCTTAAATCTGTGAGAAACCCCTCGAAGCTGATTTGCATCTGGGCTTTATCAGAACGGGAAAAAGCTTGTTTGGGTCAATAAACCTATTGACTTAACTTGGCGGTTCACTATAATTGTTTTGGTGGTTACCCTAACCTAACCTTGAATTTAAAAATCTTCATCAGGTGGCTCTATGAGCATTCGAACAAAATCGACGAAGGCTTTCATCTATTTTTTTATCTTGGCTTTTTCACTGTTTTCCTTGTCGGTAATGGCGGACAAGAAAAAAGATAAGGACCGTGAGAAATCTCTCCGGCAAGAAACCTCCGACCAGTTCTTGAAAAAATGGCTGGAACAAGACGTGGTGTACATCATCACGGACGAGGAAAAGGCGGCGTTTAAAAGGTTGACCAC
>QHZP01000224.1:0-375 GCA_003224715.1 Acidobacteriota bacterium
CTCACTGCTGCCAACGAAGCCCTCTCCTCGTTACGGACAGGAAAGATCCACGGATCGGCTGTGTTGGTTGTTGACCAAAAAAAGGCGCTTAGTTCCCCTTAGTTTGGACCAAGCTATTCAGGCATTCAGAGATTCGCGCGGAGTAACACCTAGGCTCGAATGTTGACCCAAACATGGACATGGGGAGACCCCCGAAAATACCAGACCATGTTCGGACTTTCCAATTTCCAGACGTCCCAGACGCCGTCATTGCCGATATCCAAGTTTTTGTAAAAGGACATCGCCAGATCATTTAGGCCACCGCTTTTCTTGATGTATCGGATGGCTTCATCGTCATCGGTCTTGCGGAAAGGTAGGAGCATGTCCGCCAGAACT
>QHZP01000224.1:399-5240 GCA_003224715.1 Acidobacteriota bacterium
CTTTTTCTTGAGCTCCACCGTGCTGGTTGCTTTCTCTTCCCGTGGATCTCCCAGCAAAGCGAGGGCTCGTTGTTTCCCATTCAGAGCGTGGAAAACCTCATTGGCTCTTTTGGCCTGGTACCAGTAAACGTTTCCTGGATGATCCGGTTTTTCATTAAAGCTCTGGGAGGCGTGACCATAGAAGATTGGTCCGCCGAAAGCGGCGCCATCTACTGAGTCGCCATCGCATCTCATCGTGCAGTGTCGTCCTGTCAAAACGAACTCGAACTTGCCACTGGCTGGCTGACCAAAGATGGCTACCGCATAATTACCCAACCCACCCCCATCCTCTTGCATGTGGTACACCACCTTGTCAAAATAATCAGGATTATGCACGCCCTTAAAAATTTCTCTGATCATGGCCTGCTGATCCGGCGTAAAGAATTCCCCAATCTTAACAGGAGTGATCATCCAATTGTTATCGACCTTGGACCGCAAGGGATGGTCGAAATCAAAAGTAATCACTTTTCGTTGATTCTCTGAAAGACTTTTGTAAAGTGTGGCTACCAGCGTTTCAGAAGACTGGCTATTTAGAGACGGGTTGCCAGGCATTGCCAGGGCCGATTGGGCGGGCCATAGATTGAGCGTTGTGGCCGAAAGAGCCATGCCGAGCCCTCCAGCAACCGCGGTCTTTAAGAAGTCCCTTCGGTCTGTCTCAGTCGCGGGCATGTCATCACAATCGGGACAAGCAGAAAATGAAGGGTTATCTCTCATGCTTCCATCCTTTCTCATTTAACTAAGGCGAGTACTGTGGTCTTAGGAAACACAAAATGTAAAAATATTATATCTCCCCCAGAGAAGGGTGGCCAGAGAAATTTGGGCGGAACGGCTAGAATTGCCAAAGAATTGAAGAAGGGGTCTGGGCCCCTAAAAGCCCAAAAAGTTTCTTGACAGTCTGGTTGTTGTTTCTTATATTAGCACTCGTTCTAGGAGAGTGCTAATGCCTAAACAAAAGGTCCAACCAGATCGAAAGGAGACTGCAGAGATGAAGGTAAGACCACTTCATGACCGTATACTGGTAAAGCGGGTTGAAGAAAAAGAGACCGTCAAGGGGGGCATTATTATCCCCGACACTGCCAAGGAGAAGCCTCAGGAAGGTATTGTGGAAGCCGTGGGAAATGGCAAGAAAAACGGAAAGAAGCTCACGCTGGAGGTGCAGCAAGGCGATCATATCCTATTCGGAAAATACTCAGGAACGGAAATTAAGATCGAGGGAGAAGAGTACCTGATTTTACGTGAGGATGAAGTTCTCGGGATTCTGGCAGAATCTGCCAAGAGCTCTAAAGTTTCCAGGTGATTGTTGAATTTGCTGAGTTCATTTTAAATCTTAAGGAGGTTAGGGATGGCAAAAGAGATTATTCAAGGAGAACAGTCCCGGCAGGCGATTTTGAAGGGGGTTAACCAACTCGCTGATGCCGTCAAAATCACCCTGGGTCCCAAGGGACGCAATGTGGTTTTGGATAAGAAGTTTGGGTCTCCCACCATTACTAAGGACGGCGTGACGGTGGCCAAAGAGATCGAATTAAAAGACACCCTGGAGAATATGGGCGCCCAGATGGTGCGCGAGGTAGCCTCGAAGACCAGTGATGTCGCTGGTGACGGAACTACCACGGCCACCGTTTTGGCTCAGGCCATTTTTCGTGAGGGGGTCAAGACGGTAGCTGCCGGAGCCAACCCGATGGCTTTGAAACGGGGAATCGAAAAAGCCGTGGAATTGGTTGTTGAAGAAATCAAGAAACTCTCCAAGCCGGTTAAGGGGGATATGATCGCACAGGTCGGAACGGTGTCGGCTAATGGTGACACCACGATCGGAAACATTATTGCCGAGGCCATGAAGAAGGTCGGCAAGGACGGAGTCATTACCGTGGAAGAGGCCAAGACGATTGAAACCACGTTAGAAGTTGTGGAAGGAATGCAGTTCGATCGCGGTTACGTGTCGCCTTATTTTGTGACCGACCCGGAGAGAATGGAGTGTGTGTTAGAGAATTGCTTTATCCTTCTTCATGAAAAGAAAATCAGTTCGATGAAAGATTTGCTTCCCGTTCTGGAACAGATTGCCAGGACCGGAAAACCCTTTCTCATCATTGCTGAAGAGGTTGAAGGCGAAGCCCTGGCCACTTTGGTAGTCAACAAACTCCGCGGCACACTGAATTGTGCGGCCGTAAAGGCCCCTGGTTTCGGAGATCGTCGTAAAGCCATGTTGGAAGACATAGCGATCTTGACAGGCGGAAGAGTTATCAGTGAGGATCTGGGCATTAAGCTCGAAAATATTCAGCTGGGAGACCTCGGGCGGGCCAAGAAGGTCACCATTGATAAAGACAACACGACCATTGTTGAAGGCAACGGAAAGAGTGCAGATATCCAGGGACGTGTCAAACAGCTCCGTATGCAGATTGAGGAAACCACTTCCGACTACGACCGCGAAAAATTGCAAGAGCGATTGGCCAAACTAGTAGGGGGTGTGGCCGTAATTAAAGTTGGTTCAGCCACCGAAACTGAAATGAAAGAGAAGAAAGCGCGAGTGGAAGATGCTATGCACGCCACACGGGCTGCGGTTGAAGAGGGCATTGTGGCTGGCGGCGGCGTTGCCTTTATTCGTGCGGTTCCTGCTCTTGAAAAGCTGAAACTGGGTGAGGACGAACAGATTGGCGTCAACATTGTCAGACGTGCCATGGAAGAGCCGCTGCGTCAAATTGCCCAGAATGCAGGAGTAGAGGGGGCGGTCGTAGTGGAAAAGGTCCGTTTCGAGAAGAGCGAAAACTTCGGGTACAATGCTGCTACTGACACCTTCGGAGACTTGGTAAAGGATGGTGTCATCGATCCGGCCAAGGTGGCGCGGACCGCTTTACAAAATGCCTCATCTATTGCTGGCTTGATGTTAACCACCGAAGTTCTCGTGGCAGAAATTCCTGAAGAGGACAAGCTGCCAGCCGGGCCTCCTGGAGGTGGTGGCATGGGTGGAGGGATGTACTAGAATTCCAGGCTTCTGTCCAGGGCACATGACCACAACTCTCAGCTTCTGGATTTGCAGGTTGAAGGGGTCACTCGAACTTTTTCGGGTGACCTTTTGTTTTTTGTGTAGCTTACTGAATCAATCGGATGCAGAATTCCGCTCCTCCCAGATCATGATTCTTCCACTCGATCTTGCCGCCATGGCTCTCGACAATTCTTTGGGCGATAGGTAACCCCAGTCCCGTACCGCCCCGCTTGCTGGAATAAAAGAGCTTGAACAGGTTGCGCGCCTCTTCCGATCCAATCCCAGGGCCGCTATCACGCACGCGAATTACAATTTGATCCCCTTCCTGGGTGGCGCCCAGCGTGATGTTGCGTTCGCCTGTGGGTTTAGAACTCACTGCATCCTGGGCGTTTACCATCAAATTCAGGATAGCCTGCTTTAACAGATCTCGATCTGCCTTGATCAACAATGGATCCCCGCTGTTCTGTCTGAGGAGCTTGATGCCTGCTCTTTCACATTCCTGTGATACTAAAAGGATAACGTCATCCAGGATCTCTGAAATAGCAATTTTCTGCTTCTCCAATCCCAACGGTTTTGCATAAAACAGGAAGTTGGCAGCCAAGCGATCCAAGCGTTTGATTTCCTGCTTAGTCCCTTTCAACAAAGTTCCTAACTCACTGACATCCGTCTCCCCGGCGTTAATATCCTCTTCGATCATTTGCAAATTGAGGTTCATGGCACTTAATGGATTTCGGATTTCATGAGCCAGTCCACTAGCCAACGTACCTAAATAGGCTAAGCGATCTGCTATATGAGCTTCAGCTTCTACCACTTGAGCGCGCTTTAACAACCATAGCACATAAATGAGAGCCAGGCTCAGGATTCCAACGATGACTGAGGAGGCTAACAAGATTTTCCCCAGGATATTGCTCCGAAGCTGAACGAATCGTCTCTCAATTACATTGTTGTCAAGACCCAAATGAACGAAGAGTTGAGGTTGATCATTCAAAAGAATAGGCTCAATCAGGTCAAAGTAGTGATTTTGAGGATTACTCAGCGAGACCAGCTCGATTTTAAGAGGACGGGGATTCTTGGGATAGAAGAGCGCCTTTGAAAAATGATTCTGTTCCAGTTCCATGCCACGTTTAAAGCTTTTCCATAAAATCTCGCCTCTGAGATTCTGAATGAAGATATAGACCATCTCCTCTTGGTCGGCCACAAGACTATCCATGTAGGCTTTGATCTCGTCATTCCATTGCAAGTCTGATCCTCTTTCCAGCACAGCCGTTCGCAAATTGGCCGATTGAATCCGGTCGCCAATCTTTTGTGCATTGGCTTCACTAATCGTACTCATTTCAGCGTTAATTCGATCCCTCAGAGAGTCAAGGGACAATTGGATGAGAATGAATGTAGTAATCAGGATGATGATGACAAAGAGACCTGTGCTGATATAAAGGTGCCGCTTGAAAATCGGTTGACCTTTAACAATCTGCCTAAGCGGGAAACTCTTCTCTTTCATGATCAAGGGGGCTGTGACAGACCCTTTCCTGTTTGGGCTTCACCATGGAAATACCCCTAACTCCACATACTTTCGGGGCCACCTTGGTTTTGTAACCTTGATTCTGGTGCCTTCCCGATGCTCTTGAAAATTTTAAAACAAGATTTACACGGATTCCAAGACCGTAATTGGGAAGTTCTGTAAGCTGCCCCAAGATGGGCTGTCACGACGATGGAAGCCTTTTGGAGTCAGGAAGCCTCATTGACGAAACGCCGACACTCTTCAGTTCCGCAAGGAAGTGTTCTTTTTGATGGGTTGATGCTCTTGGGATGTCAGGCCTGGGAAGGA
>QHZP01000224.1:5271-11662 GCA_003224715.1 Acidobacteriota bacterium
CAGAAATAATAGGGCGATATCTCAAAGTAGCGGTTCAAAAACGCAAAAAACCAGGCGGGCCTCCTATCTGCGACCCGCCTGGTTTGTGGCAAATTCAGACAGCTTAAGAGTTTGTATTACTTCGTTCCCATACTCTCAATTTCGCTCTTAAGCAGAGTAATCTCAACGCGTCGATTGGCTTCTCGTCCGGTTCGAGTTTTATTATCCTCTACTGGTTTAGATTCACCCAATCCCAATATAAACATTCGGAACAGAGGGATCTGATGATTGTCGGCAAGATAACCCAGCACACTCTCCGACCGTTTCTGGCTTAATGACAAGTTGTAGTCTTCCGAGCCTATTTTGTCTGTGAAGCCCTGAATTTCCAGGACGTATCCTTTGGAATCCTTGACCTTAGCGGCTAACTGGTCCAGGGTTGCCTTCGCCTCATCTGTCAAATCCGCATGATTGAATTTGAATTTGACACCGGCATTCTCAACGGGTTTGTAGCTATCAATGTTGCTGATTTTTTGATTAAAGTTGCTTTCTACCGTGCCGATTTTGGCGTCAGCATTTTTTGCCATCTGCTGAGCTTCTACCGCCTTCTGATCAGCTGTAGCAGCCTTTTGGTCCACTTCATTGGCTTTGGCCTGAACGGATTGAATCCCGGACTGGGCCCTGCTGTCGACGTCCTTAATGGCGTTCTCATTCCTCTTGCTGACCTCGGTGAGCTCATCGACTCTACCACTTACGGGATCAACCTGCTGCTTGACATACTTCTTGGTGGCGCAACCGGTCTCAAGAAACAAGGCCAGTGCCATAGTCACACTGAGTACTAAACTCCCTTTAACTTTGGGTGACATAGTCCCCCTCCTTATGTTTGAATTGTTGTTCGAAATCTTAGAGACAGGGCGAGAACTTCATGCTCTTCCCCTGAACGCTTGACATCATGCTATCTGTTTGCCTTATGGAGCACGGCCCCTGCCAAATTCTCTTTCGCGCTAATCTCCGTCCAATCTGCAGATAATGAACAACCTTGCGTGAGCTAGCCTTGGAGTTGAAAACGCTACTTGATGTTTTGACAAGAAAAAATTACAAGGTTGGTGAGAATTTTTTTATCTGCCTAAAGCGGAGCTTTCAGGTGAGACTGAATTCTGGGGACCTCGGTCGGCTGTTTTTGAATGGATTGGGAGAAGAGTGAGACGCTGCATCCCAGAACTCCAAGACCGAGGTGAAGAAGGGTAAGGTCGGCTGGTTAGCTGGACTGGTACACAGCCAGAATGTAATCGGCTCGCTCTCGAGGTTTGGAATAAACGCGATTTTCCGGGGGAATTCCCTTTTCTGGATCGGGACTGGCTAAAATGAAATCGACCAGGGCCTCAATTGCAAAGCCCATTTGTTTGGCTTTTCGAGCAGCGATCCCATCAGCTTCCTTTTCGAACTGCCGTATCACTTCAATCAACTTGCTCGAGCCTGACTGGGGACGATTGGTTCCCAATAACTGTTCGAACATGCGGACATCGTGCTGTAAGTAGGCATGAGCGTACTCATGAGCTATAGCAAAAAAAATACTACTCCTGTCGGCAGTTTGAAGGAAGAAGCTGTCAACCATGATAATCCCGGAACTGTTTGCTGTCGCATACTTCCTGGTTTGACCGATGGAAACCGAGAACTCGCATTGGAAGGATACGTTCAATCTATTTTGAATTTCCTTTATCAATTGAATTCGTTCAGGCGCAATCCCTACCTTGGAAGCCTCCAAGAATCTCACACTAGAAAGAAGTAGCATTACCGCTGCTATAAGAAGGTTGATTTTTCTCACTGGATACCCCCTGGGAATTCATCAGTCCTATCGACACAGGTGGAATGATCCAATAGTAAAAATAGATGAACAATTCATTGAATCAGGTTTGTAAGAAAATTGAAACTCAAAAGTGTAGTGAAGTCTTAGCATTGAGGAATTTTAGGTGGTTGGAGGGGCAAATCTACTTGTTTTTCATCGACCTAACGCTTTTTCCCAAAGATCCAGGCAATCACGATGCCCACCATATAAAGCAATAACATGGGCATAGCGAAAACCATCATGTTTGGAATGTCGGTTGTCGGCGTTATGATCGCGGCCACAATAAAAATAACAAGTATGGCATAACGGAGGTTCTTGAGGAGAAAACCAGCGCTGACAATGCCGAAAATCGAAAGAAAAAAAATCAAAATCGGAATCTCGAAAATAATCCCACAGCCCAAAATCACCGCCAATGCCAAGTCCAAATACTCATTGATTGTGACCATGGCTTCAAACGATTGGCCCACACTCAGCAGGAATTTCAGACTCATGGGGAAGGCAATCTTGTAGGCAAAGGCTCCACCCAGCAGAAAAAGGAGGGTGGAAGAGAAAATGAAGGGTAGAGCAAACTTCTTTTCGCGAGCATACAATCCCGGAGAGATAAAAAGCCATACCTGCCACAAAACGATCGGCGAAGTGAGGAATATCCCTGCGATGAGGGCGACCTTCATATAGATGGTAAAGGGGTCGGTAGGATTTGTGAAAACCAGTTTGCGACCGTTTAAGTGTTGGGTTATGGGGACAGCCAGGAAATTGTAGATTTGCCCTGAATAGGCCCAGCAAACCAAAAACCCAATTGCCACGGCCGAGAGGGAAACGATGAGTCGGTGCCGAAGTTCCTCGAGGTGATCGAGAAAGGACATCTTCGCGGATGTCTCTAGCTCATTCTCCTCCTCGTCATCAATGTACATCCACATTCACTTCAGCAGATTTTGAGCTGGATTTGGACTCTGTCTCGTTATGGGAGGTCGAAGGGGAGTCAGATTCAATGGCACGAACTTCTTCTTCCAATGTGGCTTTTAACTCATTTGAGGCTCTGCGAAATTCGGCTAAACCTTTTCCCAGAGATTTACCTAGTTCTGGTAGTTTACGCGGTCCGAAGACGATCAGAGCCACTACGAAGATAATGATTAACTCGGGAACCCCAATTGAGCCCATGTTGATCCTCCAAGAATAATCGCATAATAATTGAGGCCCCCCTCAAAGTCAAGCAATCAAGCAGAGGTCAAGCCGCTATGAGGACGTGAAGGCGCGCTGGTGTTGTCAGTTTTCAATTTACTTTACGATTTTCGGATGTTATAGTTTTTTCGGTTTGAAATTTCAGCGGGAGCGATTTGTGAAAAGATACCATTCTTTAACTTACATATTAACGGTAATCGTTTTGGCATCTCTAGCAGGCGGATTTTGGGGTAATCGCGTCCAAGCCACCTCAAAATCTTCGGAGGATCTCAACGAGCTACTGAAAACTTACTCTGAGGTTCTCAGCCTGGCTGAGGAGAACTACGCTGATGACGTTGATCCACAGAAGACGGTTTATGATTCCATTCGCGGCATGTTAAAAACTTTGGATCCACATTCCAATTTTTTTGATCCCAAGAGTTTCAGTCAATTTCGCGAAGACCAGCGTGGCAATTTTTACGGACTTGGCATCACCATTGCGATTCGAAATAGCAAACCCACTGTGATTTCTCCGATCCCTGGGACTCCCGCATATCGATTGGGAATTCGCTCAGGTGACATTATTTCCAAAATCGAAAGCAAATCAACCGATGGCCTCTCTATCCAAGATGTTGTCGACAAATTGCGGGGGCCGAAAGGAACCACCGTAAATATTTCCGTACAGCGGGAGGGTATCCCGGAGTTATTAGAATTCTCCATCGTTCGGGATGAAATCCCCCATTACAGTATTCCTTTCACTTTTTTTCTGCGGCCGAAAATCGGTTACATTCGCGTCGACACTTTTACTGAAACTACTGAGAAAGAAATCACCGATAGTTTAAAAAAACTGGGATCGGATTTGGAGGGTTTGATTCTGGATCTGCGAAGTAATCCCGGCGGTTATTTGCAAGCAGCCATTGCAGTGGCTGACAAATTTCTCAAAAACGGACAGGACGTGTTAATCACCAAGGGCCGTATTTCAAGCGCTAATCATCGCTATCCGGCCTCCAAGGGAACAGAGGGACCTTATTATCCCATGGTTGTGCTCATCAATAGTGGGAGTGCCAGCGCTTCTGAAATTGTAGCTGGGGCCATTCAGGATCACGATCGGGGTCTGATTGTCGGGGAGACCAGTTTTGGCAAAGGTCTGGTACAGACCGTCTTTCCTCTGAGTCAGGGGGCCGGGGTCTCCTTAACCACAGCCAAGTGGTATACTCCTAGCGGCCGACTAATACAAAGGGATTACGCCCATAAGTCTTATTACGACTATTACTGGAACAAAGGAAAAGAAACAGCGCCAACGGAGATTAAGTACACGGATAGTGGGCGTGAAGTTTTTGGAGGGGGCGGGATCGCACCCGACGCAAAAGTGGAAGTTCCAAAACTTAACAAGTTTCAAACTTTACTTCTGAGCAAGTCTCATATCTTCACCTTCGTTCGCAACTACAACGTCAGCCATCCAGCTTTGGAGCGAGGGTTCGAGGTAAATGACACGATCCTCAATGAGTTTAGGCATTTCCTCAATTCTAATGACGTCGCGTACCAGGAAACAGAATTCAGTGAAAACCTGGATTTCATTAGACGCCAGATCAAGTACGAGTACTTTCTAGCCCGATTCACGCAAGAGGAAGCTCAAAAGGTGCTCTTAGATGGCGATCCTCAAGTTGCCAAAGCGCTCGAAGTCCTTCCCCAAGCCAAGGCTCTATATCAGAACGCTAAGAAAGTAATGGCGAGCAAAAGAGGTCCAGGAAAGTAGGGCGCCCGCACTTTCCTTTCCAATCGGTTGAAGCTTTTCAATGAGTTCTGCACTCATGACGGCCAAAGGCTCCGCCCTCGTCTTACTCGAATAACCGAGACTCCCTGTTTCGCTGTTAATTTCCAACAAAAACTGATTCCTCCCGAACATGCCAACATGGCTAATGTCGCATACGGAGTCTCATTTGAACTGCTGCACTGGTTAACTCCCGCAGCGCATCTGCTGCGATCCATCTCGCAGCTTTCGAATCAATACGTCGAATCTCCGTAGCTGCTTTAATGGCCAGTTGGTTCAGATAGCGACTCCGTTTTCCAATTTGCCTCAGCGCCCAATTTACCGCCTTTTTCACGAAGTTCCGATGGTCCGTTGCCTCTCTCCGAATGACCGGGAAAAATTTGATGAATTTCTTATCATTCGCCAATTTATCATGGACGGCCAACTGAGCCATCAAGACAAATCCGGCTCTTTTGATAAATTCCGCGCGACGCTCGCTCCAGGCAACTGCCTTGGAATAGGCGAACTCTGTTTTGTCGAAGAGATTCCCACAGCATCCGTCGCAAATATCCCAGGAGTCAAAATCCTTGACCCAATTTTCCATCTGCTTCTCGCTGACGCTTTCTGGAGAATCAATCAGGGCGGCGAGTATCCGTGCCTCGTGGACACCTGAAGACCAGAGTTGTTGAGCCAGCCGATGACTGCGCCCGATTTGCCGGACCAGCTTTCTCAACTTGGGAATAGAAACTCCATAAGTGTTGCGCGGGTTAATTCCAAATCGTGTCATGCCTGCCACTGCGGCAGGATCCGATAAAGATTCCAGCTTCTTGAGAATTTCCTGACATTGATTTCTTTCTTCCAACTTAGCTCTCCTGCGGCGGCCGGACACTTGCGCGACCATCAATTGAAGTCTTGACAAAGCCAGATCTAGGTTGGCCCGCCACGTCGGCGAAGCAAGTCGGCAATCTCTTCGTGGCTCTTTTCTAAAGCGATGGTGAGGGCTGATTGTCCTTCACCATTCTTGGCGTTTGCTTCTGCACCCGCAGCCAGAAGTATTCGGGTCAATTCCTTGTCACCCCGGTGGACGGCGAGATGTAACGGCCTCCAGCCATTCCCGGCCTGGGCATTGACATTGGCTCTACTGGCCAGCAAAAGTTTCACTAAGTCCGTTTTACGGCTCGCCACGGCCGCATGCAGGGGAGTATTAGCCGTGCTGTTCCTGGACAGTGATTGGAGATTGGCGCCGTGGGCCAACAGAATTTCTGCCGCCTCGGCGTGACCGAAAAAGGCCGCTAGATGCAAGGGAGTCCAGCCGTCAGAGGCGTACGAGTTTACCCGCGCAGCATCTTCTTTCAGAAGCGCTGTGATGCATCCCGCCTGCCCAACGGCTGCCGCGTCGAAGATATCCAACTCCGCCCCGCTCACCAGTAGCATCTCCGCCACCTCCTTGCGGCCGTAGTACGTCGCCAGCAGGATGGCTGACTCACCGCTCTCAGCCCGAACGTTGGCCAGCATGGGGTCCATGTCGAGCAGCGTCCTCACCTCGGCCATCTTACCTGCCTTTACCGCATCAATCATCTCCTGCTTTAGACTCATGTCCCTCTCCTCTCATTAGCCCCGTTCTCTGAGCTTGTACCGACTTCTAAGTCAAACGCTAAAAA
>QHZP01000224.1:11690-11940 GCA_003224715.1 Acidobacteriota bacterium
GTACTGGAAGCGCGCTTCATAAAGCTGTACCAACTGCGCGCTTAATTCCTCGAATCCTGTGAGCAGCCCATTGTGCAATAATTCTCGGCAGTCCTGGCGACGCGGGATCTCTCGAGTTTTTAGGTAGTGATCTCTCAGAATTTCCCGGATTTGCATCTTATCTGCCTCTGGCAAACGGAAACAAAACGACTTTCGATAGGCGTGGGCCTGCAGGCCCTCATTGAATCGTTCCTCAATCTTTTTGCAGATA
>QHZP01000225.1:0-10003 GCA_003224715.1 Acidobacteriota bacterium
TCAGGGCGTCCCGGTGCGACGGGGTCGCATAGACTGGCTGTTCTCCCGGCTGCGGATGACGATTGTAAATGTTATGGTCGGGTCCCCATTCGAAATCTTGCTGGATCGGAAGGTGTTGGAGCAAAGGGTTCATGCGCGGCGCACCCAGGAAAATCAGATTACCATCCTTGATTGCTTCCCAACTGGCTTGGTGGGCCGGCAATGCCGTCAGCGTGATGCCGGCACGGCCAAAGAACGCGGTGAGGCGCTGAACAGCGATAGCATCGCCCATCTCCGCGTAGTCAAAATGCGGCTCCGACAGCGGACCAAAGCGCTCCTGAAGCAGTCGAAACTTGGGATCGTTTAGAAGGTTGGTGGGATCGTTGACGCCCGCAAATCGCAAGAACAAGCTATGCTGCTGGCTGGAAAAAAACACCGGGCTCCCGAAGACGACAAAATTCTCTGCACCAGTGGAAAGAAAATGGCCCCAGATCGGTTCAAACTCTTGAAGTCTTGCTGCCGGCCTGCTGGATTCCAGTTGTCTTTCGAGGGACGAATTTCGTCGATACAAGGCCACTGTCCAACAGATGAACCCTCCCAAGACGACCACCAGCAACAACAGCACACGGCTCTTCCAGTCCGGGAAAGGACGGCTCGCCAAGCGAATGGGCGCTGATTCAGAGACACGAGGCCCCGCCTTTTGGAAGGCAGGAATGTAACTCCCTTTGTTGAAGTCGATCAATATGGCATCGTCCCGGCCTTCTTTCTCATAGTACTCTCTGAGCTTGGATCGAAGGCGAGCTGCGTCGACCCGCACAATCGGATCAATGCGCGGATCATACGATTGTTTTCTGTCAAAGACCTCCACACCCAGCAAGTATTCCTTCAGCTGCTCTCCCTGCCCGTCGATTGTTCGCGTGACGACAAAACGAAGAAGCCGGCTCAAGCGTTCAGTCCGCGCAAAGGTCGCACTGGCTAGAATTCTGTCGAGCTCCGCCTGGACATCCTCAATCGAAATTCCCTCGGGAAGGCGCAATTCTCCCTTCGGTTTACCGTTCTCTTCTCTGCCCACTGAACGGGCCGCGCGGTTCACTGTGTCCCTCTCGAAAAGGAGTTACATTTGGATGTAACGGTTCTTTGACCGTCCCAGGGCGTGAGGAAGGTCTGAAATTGACCATGACCCGCAGGTTTCACAACTTTCAGATCGCTCTAGATGACCCTTGGCCAGTGACCGGTTCACAATTTTCACCACAGGCCTACAGGGGCGACTGCCACATTCAAACACAACCTATTGTAATAACCGCCGCCCCCAAAACGCAAGAGAGCGATTCACTCACCGCTCGGACCTAGCCGCATTAACTGCGACCGTAAGGGCGCGCTCGAATTTCGACATTTGGAGCGCACTGGCTTAACAGCGCTTTGTTTGCCCGGTCCTTGACGCACGGGGCCGACTGCCTAACGCTGGGCTTCAGGCGCCACTGGAAGCCACAGCGACCTCAGACGCTGAGGCTCCAAGCCGTCCTGCAGGCGTCATTGGGCCCTCTATGGCCTCCGTGTCTTTCGACGAAGGACCTCTCATAGCACCCGTAGGAACGCGACCAGGTCTTTCTTCTCCTGGTCATTCAGCTTCAATCCCAAGACGAGGTTGAAGAACTCCGCCGTGTCCTCCAGCGTCAGCAAGCGGTCGTCGTGCAGATAGGGTGGGGAGTCCTTGATGCCACGCAGGGGGAAGGTCTTGATCGGGCCATCGGCGGACGCCCTGCGACCGTTAATCATGACCTCCTTGTAGACACGCTCCACCCGCAAGTTGTGCATGAGGTTGTCAGTGTAATACGGCGGGATGTGGCAGGTGGCGCACTGGGCCTTGCCAAAGAACAGGTCCTGGCCGCGCCGCTCGCTCTCGGTGGCTTTGGCGGGGTCGAGCTTGCCCAGAACGTTGAGCTTGGGCGCGGGCGGAAAGTCGAGCAGATCCTGGAACTCGGCCATGAAATGCACCTGGCTGCCGCGCTCGAGAATGTTCACGCCCTTGCGCTGCGCCTGTACGGGGTCACCGTCGAAATAGGCGGCGCGCTGCTCAAACTCGGTGAAGTCCTCCACGCTCTTCATCGCGCGTTGCGACCCGAAGAGCCGCTGAATATTCACGCCCCGCAGGGATGGGGTATCGATGCGATGGCGGTGCTCGTTCGGGCGGATGTCGCCGACCGTGTGGGTAGCGGCGTTTGTATGGCCGTTGGCGTGGCAGTCGAAACAGGCCACGCCCTGGTGGGGCTTGAGACTGCGGCGATCTTCGGTGCTGTTGAACTGCTGCTGGGGGAACGGCGTCAGCAGTAGCCGCAAGCCTTCGCGCTGCTTGGGATTCAGGATGTCTTTGAACAGCTCCTGGAAGTTCGCCAGCGTCACCAGTTGGCCGCGCGACACATCGCCCAAATCCGGCCGGGTGGTCAGATAGATGGGCGCCGGAAATTCGGGCAGGAGATGTTTTGGAAAGTCGAAATCGAGGTCAAAGCGGGTCAGGTCGCGATCGGTCTGACGCTTGGTTTCGTCAATGAGCGGCTGGGGGAACACCATGCCCCCCGCCTCGTGATGGGGATGCGGTAAGGGGTAAAAGCCGGCTGGCCAAAGATTCTGGCTCTTGATGTCCTCCACCGACAGGGCGGCCAACTTTCCCCACGTCACGTCCTTGGGCAGCTTCACGCGCACGCCCTCCTGCACTGGCTTGCCGCGGGACATCGTCACGCCCGAGGCGGGCCGGTCCCCAAGGTCGTAGCGCTCGGCCAGTAATGCCTCATGGCGTTTGGCGAACTGCGGCTTCTCCTGCTGCAGCCGTTTGACGAGCGCGGTGAAATCTTCCTCGGCGGTAGTGATCGTTACCGCACCGCAGAAAAGCACCGCGGCCGCCAATGCAGCCGAGGACCGATAGATGGTGAGTCTGGCTCTCATGGTCGTCTCCTTTCGTGGTTGTACTCTGTGCTCATGGCGTCTGAAGCCTTAATGACTCCCGGTTTCAGCCGCCCGCGCTTTTGACAGGTCGGCTGGAAGAGTGATTAGGCCGCCCCTATTCCTTCAATGTGACTTACCACTCCTGTAAAAACGAACTTGTGCTTTTTCCAACGTCGCCAAACCTTCTTCAATCTCGGGGTCGATTACGGAAAGAAAGCCCTCTAATTTCTCACGAGTGTCTACGACTTCAATAATGATGGGCAAATCTTCGGAAAGGCGTTCAATCTTAAATGTATGAATACGACTGTGTGCCCCAAATCCCATCATCCCGCGCAAGACTGTGGCCCCTGCTAACCCCTGCTCGCGAGCTTTGAGAACAATCCACTCATAGAGCGGTTTGCCATCATGCTTGTCGCTCTCGCCAATAAAGATGCGGAGCAGGCAGCCTTCTTCAGGAAGCAACACTTAGTTATCTCCAAATCTCGTAAGCTAGGACACGGCCTAGCCACACTGCGATCAAACCAGGCACGAGGTGCGCCGCGATGTTGACAACGGCGAGGAGGCGCTCGCCATCGCGCAGCAGATTCATCGTCTCATTGCTGAAAGTCGAAAACGTAGTGAACCCACCCAAGACACCGATAAAGACGAATGCGCGTGATTCCGCCATGAAAACGCCGCGGGCCTCTGCCAGCTGCGAAAGAAAGCCGATGACCAAACAACGGGAAATCAACACTCTTCATCCACTGCTGGACATATCCGCTCATCAGGTATCGCAGGATTGAGCCCATGAAACCACCCAGGCCAACCAAAAGGATCTTGCCCACGTTGCCCTCTCCCAGAAAGTAAATCGGTAGGAGTCATCAGCACGCAGGCAGTTGAGGGCGGACTCCATCGCCGGACTTATCATCACAGTATTATAGTTCTTTCCTACTGGCACAATGGCGATTGGCGGCGTAACGGCTGAGTGAGGACTGCGAAGGCCGTCTGCTGGAACGAAGGCATATGCGGACTGGCCAGACGTGAATGCACCGCCCTCGAGGGCTTAACGGGAAACATGAACGTTAAACCAAACTCTTGATCGCCGGTCGGAGGCGCCTCTCACGGTGCACCTCGTCCCATTCCCATGCCTTGATTAACGCCTATGGCTTTTGTTCCTGGTCAGGTCACACGACGGTTCATGTTTCCTCTTTCGCTTACCACCCAGGGAGTCCCCAGAACCATACCTTTGGCAAGTGCTTTTAGTCAATTCAATTTCTAATGAGAAGAGCGGCGAGATTCTCAATTTCTTCACGCCGTTGGGGGCAGAGGGATGTTCCGTGGTGAACATGGAAACCTAGAGGAGATTCTCAGATGAGCTTCCCATGCCGCCCCGGGCGGCGCCACAGAGCATGAAAAGTTGGACCGAGCCGCCGCCGTCAGGGAGCGGTTGAGGCAATCGGCCGGCCTGACCCTCCCTGATCGGGGCTCGGATTTCTGTTTTGTAGGAGCTATACATGTGGCCAGGCGAGCTCACAGAGCATAGAAATGGCGACGGATCCTTACCGCCAAATTGCCGAAAGGCGCCAAAAGTGAGGGTCGTAAGTTATCGTCGTGACTTCAGGTATCGTTGCCAATAACTACGGCATTGCGACTACTTCTTTAAGTACTTGTCATACCAGGCCAGAATTCGCTGCAGCAGATCGATTTGATGAGCTCGCTCCTTGAGTGCATGAGGTTCGCGCGGATAGACAACCATCTCGGTCTCGACACCCAAGGCCTTCAGACCGCTGTAAAACTCAAACCCCTGACTTACGGGCACGCGATCATCGGCCTGGCCATGCAGAACCAGGGAAGGCGTCTTGCAATTCTTGAGGAAAGTCATGGCCGAATGATTATCGTAGGGCACCCGGCGCCGAGAAGGAATGTCCAGGAAGTAGGAGCGAAGGAAACCGGGGGTGATGTCGGTCGTGCCGTTAAAGCTGAAGAGGTTGGTGACAGCAGCCCCAACCACGGCGGCTTTGAAGCGATTGGTTTGAGTAACTGCCCACGAAGTCATGAACCCACCATAGCTCCAGCCCCCGATGCCCAGGCGGGTCGCGTCGGCAATTTTTTGATCAACCAGAAAGTCCACGCCATCCATAATGTCTTGAAAGTCCATCCCGCCCCAGTCGTCGCGGTTGGCTTCGGCGAATCTCCAGCCCTGCCCTGTTGAGCCTCGAGGATTTGGAAGGAAGACCACGTAACCGTTGGAAGCCAGCAACTGAGCCCACTCGTGCCAGGAGCCAAGCCAGCCGCTCCACCAAGCCCATTGCGGCCCACCGTGGACCTCCACGATCATAGGAAACGGCTGGCCAGGCTTGAAGTCGGGCGGTGTGACGAGCACTCCGAAAAGCGCCTGACCATCTTTCTTGTTTTTCCAGCCAATATCCTTGACCTCTCCCAGGCGTAGCGAAGCCATTTGAGGATGAAATTTCGTCAGACGACGGGGCGATTCCCCTATCGTGACTACCCAGACGTCCTGAGGGGCATCGGCGCCCTGGCTCAGATAGGCAAGGGTGCGGCCATCAGAGCTGGCACTGAAGTCCGGGCCGGGCATCAGCGCGCCGGCTAGCGCTTTGTAAGCCCCGCCAGCCGTGTCCACGCGCAGCAGCTTATCTTTTGTGCCTTCGTTACTTTCGGCTAAGAGATACTTCGAATCGGAAGTCCACTTGAAATCCCAAATTGTGCCTTGATAGTCTTTGAGCACTTGACGCACCGGTCCTCCGGCAGCCGGAACCAAGGCTAACCACTCAGCAATTTTGTTGGGCGTGAATTCAAGAAACGCAATGCTCTGGCCATCGGGGGACCATTCCGGGCCCGCCACGACGTTTTGACTGAGCGTGCGCACCACCTCCCCAGTCAGCCGGCGAATGACTACCAGTGAAGAATGCCAACCCATATCGTCGACATGTGGCGTGGGGGAAACCCTTAAGGCCAGCTCGCTGCCATCGGGGGACCAGTCGAAGTCTTTCACGTGGAGGTTTTGGTTGGTGACCTGCTCGACCTGGCGGCTGGACCGGTTCCATACCCAGAGCCGGGAATATTTGTCCTCGTGATCAACGTGGAACGCGTCGTCGCGCTGTTTTTGTTTTTTCTGCTCTTCCTCGCTTAACGGATCTTTTACCGTAAACGCAATGATCGCTCCATCACGAGACCACTTCAAATTTTCAACCTCGCCTTTCACCCTGGTTAGCTGTTCCGCTTCACCACCGTCCGTACGCAATAAATAGATCTGACTCTTTGCTTCCTTGTCCTCCCCCAAGGGCTCGCCTCGATTTGAAAGGAAAGCGAGGTAGCGGCCATCGGGGGACCAGCGGGGCAAGGTGTCACTCTTGGCGCTGGCAGCAAACAGGCGCGCTTCTTCACTTCCATCAATAGGCACCATCCAAATATTGGAGTCGCGTGGGCTCTCCGGTTTCTTGGGATCAGCCGGTTCGGTGACGACAAAGACTGCGCGCTTGCCATCCGGCGAAATCTGAACGTCGCGGAGCACTCGAATGTCCACCAGGTCGACCGGCGTCACCGCTCGCCTGCCTTCTGCACACAGGGTGGGCATGAAGACAATCAGAATAACAACCATTTCCAACCCTCGCCTGAGACGCAGCCTCATAGTTCTCCTTTTCAGATATTTATTCAGATCTTGACAACCAGGGAATATAAGTGCACGATCAGTGCATGGCAGTCAAGACCATTACCATCGACATGGAGGCTTACGAAATCCTTGCCCGACATAAGAAGGCCGGCCAGTCCTTTTCTCGAGTCATCAAGGAACATTTTGGAAAACGAAAGACAGCAAGGGAATTTGTGGCCTTGCTTCGAGATCTGAGTCTCGCTGAGGAGACTCTGACTGCAATCGACAAACAAGTGAGGTCTCGTCGTTCGAACCCGGCCAGGCCGATCAAGCTATGATCCATTTTGATACCTCATTCCTGGTCGACCTTCTCAGGGAGACAGCCAGGGCTAAGCCAGGCCCGGCTACGACTCTTCTCGACACAGTAATGGGAGAAGCGGTGGGCATCAGCGTTTTTGTCGCCTGTGAACTCTTTGCGGGGGCCGAACTCTCTATTAGGTCCTCCCAAGAACTCCAACGAGTTGGGCGCCTCTGTGAGACGCTCCACATTGCCTATCCCGATGACAGATTTGCCCCAACTTACGGACGCCTTCTGGCAGACCAGGAACGCCATCGTCAAAAAATATCTCTCATGGACATGCTCATTGCCGTCTCGGCCATTCTGGCCGAGGCATCGCTAGTGACGCGTAACTTAAGAGACTTCTCCCGCGTTCCAGGACTTAGAGTGGTCGGTTATTAGATTTTGTCCCGCAGGACGATTTCAGCTTATGATGCAACTCTAATACTCGAGGCATATCTCTCCACCAGCACGAAAGTAATATCGTCGGTCTGGGCCATGCCGCGGGTAAATTCTTGAATGAATTGTAGAATCTTCTCTTCCAGAACCTCTCCCCCGGCTGATGCTCCTTCTCGAATGATTCCCTTCAGCCTCTCTTCTCCGAACATTTCGCCTTGCGGATTTTGGGCTTCGGTGACGCCATCCGAGTACACCACCAGAAGGTCTCCATGGCCCAAGCGAAGCGGACGAGAGCTGTAGGAAGCAAAATCGAAGGCGCCTAGAATCAGACCGCCTGACTCCAGCTCTTCGATATCCTGTGAGTCGGCCCGGAACAGATAGGCGGGATTATGTCCTGCGTTGATGAATCGTCCGCAGCCTTCCGGATTCAGGGCGAACAAAAATAAGGTAGCAAACTTCTCTGCTGCGGTTTTCTCACATAAGAACTGATTGACCTGATTCAACGCCTCCTCCGGTTCCGCTCCTGAACGGCACTGCATATGAAGAGCACCCTGTAACAGTGAACTCAGGAGAGAGGCGGCAATTCCCTTCCCGGAAACGTCGGCTAAAACCCCGATCCAATCCCCATTATTCAGCTCCAGAAAGTCGTAAAAATCACCTCCTACATAACGAGTGGGCTGATTAAAGGCATGGATGCAAAAATGATCAAACTGGGGTAAGCAATGGGGGAGCAAGCTCCTTTGAGTCTCTCGTGCCAAAGCCAGCTCCTGCTCGAGGGTCTTACGCTCCTCGAGGCTTTTAATCACTTCAAGCTTTTGGAAGACGTTCCCAGCTTCCAGTGCCAACTTATTTAAGATTTTCTGGTCCAGACCCGAAAGCACATGCATGGTCTTAGTGCTGTCCAGGTAGAGAATCCCTTGAACCTCAGGTGTATCAGATTGGGCAGAAATCCACTGCAGTGGCATGCAGGCGATCGCCACCAGACGCATTTCGAGGATACTCTCTTGCTGAGCGAATTCCGTGGGGAGGCCCTCGCACATAAAGACGGGTCGCGCTTCGAGGGCAACCTGGCGGACCACCGTCCGGCTCGTCCGGAAGTCCGATTGGGAGAGCAATCGTCCCTTCCCATCCATGCCCACGACATATTCAAAACTCTGGGTTTGCTTCAAGAGCACGAAACCGCGCTCGGCCCCGCTGATTTTCAGGGCCGATTGAAGGATGTGTTGAAACGTTTTTTCCGCCGAGAAGGATTTCCCCCATTGATATTGAAAATCGAGGATTGAAGAAATTTTTTCCAGGTCAGAGTACTCAGCAGGCAGTATCGATGCCAGTTGGTTGATGGATTTTTCGAGATCATCGAATTCTGTGAGGCAACTGATGGTCGTGGTAGCCGCCTCTCCCGTGACATAGAGAAGCTCCACTTGATCCTGCCCTAGACAGATCCTGTCTCCGCCACGTAGTTCGCGCTGCTCGATCCGTTCTCCGTTGACGTAGGTCCCATGGGTGCTTTTCAGATCAGAGATCGAGTATCCCTCTTGGCGTCTGATGACTTTGGCATGGTGACGAGAGACGTAGGGATTGGTCAAAACGATGTTGGCATCTGACTTTCGCCCGATCAAGATCTCGTCGGCAGTCAGGACATAGTTTTGTTCACCGCCTTCCGGGCTTGCCCATTTAAGATAAGGAAATGTCATATCGGCCTTCAATTGTTAAAGTCCTGTCTTCAGGGCCCAGGATTGTCTGTGGGCTTTATAAGCTGAGCACAGAATCTCATTAAGTCTGTCCAACACGAAGCCCAAACTATATCAATTAAAACTCAAATATTGAAACCCCTTTTTAAGTAGGATGCGTTAACGGTTTTTGCGTAACGCATCTCTAGAGTTTGGACATTTCAAGTAGAGACAGGCATTCTTGCCTGTCTCGAGCTGCTTCAGAGACGACTTTGACAGGCAGGAATGCCTGTCGCTACCCCCCTTTTGCCGCTGAAATCGCGAAATGTCCAATCTCTAAAGCCCCTCGATAAATCGAGGGGCTAGGATGCGTTAACGCTGTTTGCGTAACGCATCTTCTTTGCGAGATTTCCTGTGGTCTGATTTTGGCCTGCGGCCTCTGGCCGCGCTGTGTGTTTCCCTGCCCAACCTCGTCTTTCATTCTTCACGGTGCATTGGTGCGATTTCGAGGACGACGCCAAGTCGGCTGGCCAGCACATGGCTGTGGGCAGTGCTGCTATCGATTTTGGTGTATAATCTGTCAGCATTTGAACAAGAGACGAATATTAGATTTATGGCAAAAGTTCGCTTTTTTGGATCCGGCTTATTGGTTCTCCTGTGGGTCGTCAGTGCGTACAGCTTCAAGCCCGAAGCGGCCCGAGTGTTGAAATCCCTGCGACTTGAACCGGAAGCTATTGTCCTCCCAGGTCGGGGGGCCGCTCAGCACTTCACTCTGACCGCCATTTATTCCGACGGAACAGAAACAGACGCTGCTCGCACTGCCCGAGTTACCTCGCTGAATCCGGAGGTAGTGGCGGTAGACACAGCCAAATATCAATTTCTGGCAACATCTCCTGGTCGCGCCAGGGTTCGAATCGCCCAAGCTGGGATCGCTACGGTGGCGGCAATTAGCGTGGGAAATCACTCCACCGAAATGTCCGTGAATTTTTCGCCCGACGTACTTTCGATCCTGACTACCAAAGGATGCAATGGCTCGGGCTGCCACGGATCACCGGTGGGCCAGAACGGTTTCAAGCTTTCTTTGTTTGG